>PMDS01000081.1 GCA_003155655.1 Melioribacter sp. | reverse complement strand
TTCAACTTATAACCGGACAGTAGTGGTATATTATAATTTCGAAATAATTGATATCAAATAATATTTTATGCTATTAAAAAGATCTCTTCTATAATCTTCATACCCTAATTTGATTTATTTTAAAAACTTTAATTTTTAATTAAATACAAATTCCTTATTTGTCTGCTGTATATTATATTATTGCAGTAATAAAACTGATTTCAATTATTAAGAATGGAAATTTTCTTTAAAAATCTTTCTTTCGGACAGTTATTGAATCGCGATGAACAAAATGAAAATAGCTAAACTACAATAATCTAAATTTCAACACTTGCACGTCCATTTCATTTTATATATCATTTGATTGAGGATTAAATAAAATTACTAGGAGAGTACAATGACTCATAATGATTTGAACAGACGTAGTTTTTTGAAGACATCTCTTCTTGGCAGTGCGGGGGCAATTTTCTCTTCATCTATATTTGCTCATCCGTCAAAAAGAAATAATGGGAATGAAGATGAATCGAAGCCGATAATAAAACGTAAACTTGGCAAAACAGGAATTGAATTGCCTATAGTAAGCTTTGGTGTTATGCGTGCTGATAGTCCTGCACTTGTTCAGGCAGCATTAAAAGCAGGCATCGTTCATTTTGATACTGCACATGGTTACCAGCGCGGCAAAAATGAAGAAATGCTTGGTGATGTATTTAAATCCGTTCCACGGGATTCATTTATAATTTCAACTAAAATTAAACCTGAGTCAAAAGAAAATATCAAGCAGCAATTTGGTGAAATGTTAGATCTTAGTCTTAAAAGATTAAAATTGAACTACGTAGACATTCTTTACATTCATGCTGTTTCTTCACGGGATGAAGCACTAACCCCGGAATGGCTTGAAGCAATTACGAACGCTAAAAAAACCGGTAAAGCAAAACACATTGGTATGTCTACACACCAAAACGAATCAGAAGTAATACAAGTAGCAATTGACAGCAAAATTTACGAGGTTGTTCTTTCTTCGATAAATTATAAACAGGATCATTATCAAGAACTTAAAAAGGCTATCGAAAAAGCTAATCAAGCCGGAATTGGAATTATTGCAATGAAAACAATGGCGGGCGGTTTTCTTGATAGGGAAAGGACTAAACCGGTTAATTGCAAAGCTGCTTTAAAATTTGTTTTACAGGATGAAAATATTACTACTGCAATTCCTGGAATTACAAATTTTGACCAGCTTAATATGAATGTTAGTGTAAATACTGATTTGATTTTAACTCCTGAAGAAAGAAATGATCTTGCTATTGGTGACACGCATGGAAGTTTATATTGCCAGCAGTGCGGACAATGTATTCCAAACTGTTCAAAAAAATTACCAATTCCGGATATAATGCGCGCTTACATGTATACTTATGGATATAATGATAACCATCAGGCTCATTCACTTTTAGCCATTCTTGAATTGCCTGAAAATCTCTGTTCAGACTGCACAAGATGTTCAGTAGTTTGCTCTAAAAAATTTAAAGTACGAGAAAAAATTATGGATGTTGCTAGATTAACTAAAGTACCGGTTGAATTTCTAGGATAATTAATTTTATGAAAGTGCATTATACTATTATTATTATTTTTTTCGTTTCTCTGTTTTTTGCTCTAAAAACAATTTATGGGCAGGAAAATATTTTCCCTCAAATTAATGGATGGAAAGTCGATGTTGAAAAACAGGTTTACGATTCCAATAACTTATGGAATATTATTGACGGTGCCGCCGATCAATTTCTTGAATATTCATTTGTTGATTTACATATAGCCCGTTATACAAATTCGGCAGGAATTGATATAAAAGTTGAATTATACAGGCATAGCTCAATTCTCAATGCATTTGGCATGTACTCTCAGGAAAAGTATGCAGACTACCATTTTCTAAAAATTGGCACTCAGGGATATATAGATCAGGGAATTCTAAACTTTCTTGATGGTGTTTACTATATAAAATTATCGACTATTCAGACTGGGGGTGTAGTTCAAAATGCACTTCAGTTTATTGCCGGAAAAGTTGCAGACAACCTTAAACAAGAGAATGTATTATCAAAAATTCTTCAGGTTTTCCCCGGTCAGGGCAAAATACTTAATTCCGAACAATATGTTGCACAAAATTTTCTTGGATATAGCTTTTTAAAGTCTGCATTTACTTCATCATATAAGAACATTACATCATTTAAAATGTTTATCATTGAAAATGAAAATAACGAATCCTCACGTTCAATGTTAGATAAATTAATACAGTCTATGCCGAAAGAAAATATTATAAAGGTTGGGAACAATAATTATGAATTAAATGATCCTAATAATGGATTGATCTCGCTTGTGCTGCTTGATAAATTTATATACGGAACAATAGATTGTAATGATAAAACAACAAGGGAAAATCTGCTAAAGGATTTGGCAAGCGGGTTATCAAAATTATAGATAGTCTATTCTATTGACTGGCCAATAAAACAAATTGTTATCAGATATAATCCATGAATTCATTTAATAATTTCTTATTATCAACTGGCTTTCTTAGGAATTTAGTAGCTCCGGCTGCTAAAGCAGTTTCTTCATCTTTTTTATAAGCGTGAGCAGTAACTACAACAACAGGAATCGTCTTGTATTTTTCGAACTCTCTCAATTCTTTTATTAACTGAATACCATCCTTATTTCCTTTAAGAGAGAGGTCTATTAAGAATGCATGAAATGTATTTTCTTTTTTTAATTCATTAATAAAATCTTCATCATTTTTGCAAATTATGAGATCAAAAATTTTTGATAGAACTCCCTGGTAAACCAGGCGGTTAAGTTCATCATCCTCTACAATTAATAATTTGGGTTTTATATTCATACGATTTACCTTTAGAAGTAATGTTTTATAAACTTTCTAAAAACAAGTTAATTTAATTTTGAACGTACTTCCTTTTCCTTTTTGAGATTCGACATTGATCGTTGCTTTATTCATATCACAATATTTTTTTACAAGTGCTAATCCCAAACCATTCCCTTCATAACGTCTAGAATATCCCCTTTCTTCTTGCATAAATAAATCAAATATATTATTCATAAAACTTTCAGAAATACCTATTCCGGTATCCTTAACAGAAACAACCAAATTGTTTTCATTATCATTCTCAAGGATAACTTCAATTTTACCATGCTCTGTATATTTAATTGCATTATCAATTAAGTTTGCAAATATCTGGTTAACGCTGTATTTGTCGGCATAAATATTGGGGTTAGATGCTTTATTAAGCAGACTGAATTCCAAATCTTTCTGTTTAGCCTGTCCATTGTACTCAAGATATAGCTGGCTCAATATCTCGTCTTGTAAATCAAAACTGTTCCAGTTCGGTTCATAAACACCAATTTGCATTTCAGACATATTCAATATAAGATCCACTGTTCTAATCAACCTTTTACCAGCCAAATCGACACCATCAAAATACTGCAGCAAGTTTGGAGGCAGATTACCGCCAACTTCATCCTTGATAAGATTAACAAAACTTAATGTAACATTCATTGGGGATCTAATTTCATGAGACATCTGCGCAAGAAATTCACTTTTCAATTTATTAGCAGTTTCCGCTTTCTCCATTGCCAGTTTTAATTCATCTTCCATCTTCTTGCGTTCTGTAATGTCAGTGATGGTTCCCATTAATGCTTCCTCACCATCATATTTAATTAGTTTGAAAGCATGAAGAGCATCAATTCTTCTTTTATCTTTTGTAATTAGTGTATATTCATAGGCAATTTGCTCTTTATCTTCAATGTGCTTCGTATAATTCATTTTTGCAATTTCAAGATATTCTTGTGCAATAAGGTTCATGAAGTCAAAATTTGGGGCATAAAATTCCTCTCTCGAATAGCCCATCAAATCAACACATTTTTGATTCACATAAACAATACGCCCGCCTTTATTTATAAAAATCATGTTGGGAGATTCTTCAGCAAAACTCCTGAATTTTTCTTCAGAATCCCTCAGCGCTTCTTCAGCAAGTTTACTTTTTGTAATATCGCGGGAAATTCCAAAAGTACCAATTATTTTATCATTCTTATCTTTCAGCGGCATTTTAGTTGAAGAAACCCAAGTAACGCTGCCATCCGGCCAAGTTTCTTTTTCTTCCAGACCAATTATTTGTGAGCCCTCATTCATAATTGCTTTTTCATCTGCAAAAGCTTGATGAGCATGTTGGTCCGAGAAGAAGTCAAAATCTGATTTACCAACAAAATCGGCAGGATTACTTGAACCAAAGAGGGCAGCTTGTTCTTTGTTAAGTCTTAAAAAACGGCTTTCTCTATCTTTAAAATAGATATGATCCGGTGAATTATCCATCAAAGCATTAACTAGACTTTGCTCATAAAGCAATGCTTCATCTGCACGTTTTCGTTCAGTAATATCTTGATTAACAATAACAGCACCTGTTATTTCTTTGAGAGAATTAAAAATTGGAACAGCGGAGTTATTAACAAATTTATGGATACCATCAAAAGATTCAATTTCAATTTCTTCATTGAGAATTGAATTTCCAGTCTTTAATACCCGGATTACCGGCCAATCGTTGGGTCCAATCAAGTTGCCGGATTTAACAAACCACGCTTTATACTCACCATTTTTATCAGTTCCAACATATCTAATACCTGCCCAAATTTTTTGCGCGGCGCTGTTTCCGTGCAGAATATTTCCATGAGAATCAGTTAAGAAAACTCCAACAGGCATATTTTCAATAACTGTACTTAGAAGTTTTTGATTCTCTCTTAATTTGGTTTCAATTAATTTTCGCTCTGTTATATCTTGAAAAATTTCAAGAATCGCTTTCTTGCCATGGAAAATCATTCCAGTATGTGTAATTTGAAATACTTTTCCATTCAAAACATTTGATGCTTCAGATTCTTTAGTTTCCCCAATTTCAATTTGTGACCTTAGAGGACATTCCTGGCACTGGGTTTTGTCGTCTCTATAAACAGTCCAGCATTTTTTCCCAATTACATTAGCTGTAAAATATTTTTTTAAATTATCGCTTATAAAAAGTATTTCACCTTTTTCGTCAACTATATTCATTCCAAAAGGAATAGTTTTAAGAAGTGATTTATTAAATTCTTCACTTTCCTTTAGCGCAATTTCAGATTTTTTTCGTTCAGTTATATCCTGGGCAAGACCAACAAAACCAATCATATTATTATGTGAATCGCTAACGGGTACCAATGTGGATAAATGCCAGCGGGTTTCATTTTCTCCGGGATAATATGCAAGTTCTTCTTTATTGTATATTGGCTGCCCCGAACGTAAAAGCAGCATTTCGTCGTCGTGGTATTTTTGGGCATATTCTTGCGGATGAAAATCAAAAACACTTTTCCCAAGCGTATCCTCCTGGCTTTTCATTCCAAGAATGTTTAAGTGCGCCCTATTATTAATCACATAACGTGCATCTGTATCTTTGAAGTAAAAAAGAATAGGTATGTGTTCAATAATAGCTCTAAGCAGGTTCCTTTCGGATTGGAGCGTTTCTTCAGCAACTTTTCGTTTTTCAGCTTCCGCAATATTTTCCAAGGCATATGAAATATCCATTCCAATTTCTTCAAGCAGTCTGGTCTGTTCCTCATCAAAATAATTTTGAATTGATGAATAAATTACAAAAACAGAGATGACCTGCCCTTTGATTATGATAGGAGTGATTGCTATCGACCGATAAGTATTTGGAAGTTGAAGCATTATATCATTTGTTAGACTGCTGAATAATTTAGTATTGTTACATGTCTTTATACTTTGACTGCAGACTGCATTAGATATAATACTTGAGTCATCATCTACTAATGAAATTTTAGTTGTAAGCAGCTCATTTCCCGGATCAGAAACTACTTCAGGAGTTATATTTTTCTGTTCATAATTAACTGAACCAAACCAGGCCAAGTCAAATTTCCCGAATTTAATTGCAACAGCACATACTTCAGAATATAAATTCGCTTTTCCCGCAGTTCTCACAATCGATTGATTTACCTGGCTTAAAAAAGCATACATTTTATTTATGCGCTCAATTTTTTCTTCAGCTTTTTTTCTCTCAGTTATATCTCTTATTATATTTTGAAAATATTCATTTCCTTCTATTTCAATCAAACGGGAGCTAACTTCAATAGGAAGTATTGAACCATCTTTCTTTAAATGATTTGTCTCAAATATAAAACCATTTTTTAATGAGTCCTTATTCGTTATGTAAAAATTAGTTTTATCTTCGCGTAAATCACTTATCGATAATCCTAATAATTCCTGTTTTGAAAATCCGTAGGTAAGTATAGCTTTTTCATTAGCATCAAGAATTTTTCCATCTTTATTGATAAGCAAAATTATATCATTAGCATGTTTAATAAGATATTCAAAATGTGTTTGAAGAACTTGCTTTTCAATTTCAAGCTTGTATTTCTCTTTATAAAATTCAGCTCTTTGGTGCCTCCAAATCATCATAAATACAACACCAATAATAATAACAAGTAATACAACGTAACCAACAGTTCTAGCAGCAGTTGCTTTTAATGGCGCCATTATTTCTTCAACATCAACTTTTGAAATAATATACCAATTAGACCTGGATATTTTATGAATATCAGCAAGCACTTCAACACCGCGGTAGTCTATTCCTTCCATAATTCCCTGGAAACCCAGGGCAGCTTTAACTGCCGGCGTTGTAGTGTCTGATAAAGGAATTTGTAATGAAAGAGCCGTATTTTTTTTATGGCGTAGTTCATTTAGAAATAAAACATTATCCCCTTCTTTGCGAACAAGGATAGTTTCAGCAGAGTTACTTTCAGCAGGCCATTCCTGAAGAAGAGGAAATAAGAATTTAGCCGGTTCCACCCTCATGTTAAGAATTGCAATTAGTATATCAGATTTTTTTTCATGTATTAACAGCGGGATCACAAGATTCATGTGAATTTCATTTAAGAATGGAGATTTGTGCAAATCTGACAGATAAACTTGCGGCGATTTTTTTATTCTTCCGAGGGTATTTATTGAGTTCGGATCCATTTCTTCATTTATATCTACCTTTAACTTTGAATTAAGCTGCGTATCAAATAAATATATATTGGAATAATTATTATCCTTACAAAGAGATTCTAAAGTACTTTCAA
Source organism: Melioribacter sp. (assembly GCA_003155655.1). Taxonomy (GTDB): domain Bacteria; phylum Bacteroidota; class Ignavibacteria; order Ignavibacteriales; family Melioribacteraceae; genus Fen-1258. Next base: position 33,625 of record PMDS01000081.1, on the reverse strand, counting down.
TTCTGTTTTTAGCAGAGAGATCATTTTCATTTTTAAACCAATGTTTTATATCATAAATAAGAGATAAATCATATTTTATATGATCAGCGTCGAGTAATCTTTCATCACGCCAGCTTTCAATTTGATTGGTCTTTAATCTGGCGATAGTCGAAAGTTGTGCATAAATCTCCGATTTAATTTTTACTTTTTGAATAGAATAAATGTAGTAACCACATATACATAAAACTATAGCCAATACAATAAATGTTATTATCAAGTTCCAGGGAACTAACACATAATGCTTCTTAATTTTCGACATTCAAACCTTATAGAGTATTAATTAGAAACACTAAAATGAAAAATCAATCGTTTTAGCCGTTAATTAAGTATTACATTAAAAAGATTATACCTTCAACTATTATTATCGAAAAAATATCGATAATATAAATAGTTTGTAAGGCTTATTGCGGGATAATTTCAGAAAGCTGTTCCCTCTAATATTCCTTATTTTAACTATTTTTTGAAAAGCTACTTAAGTTTGTCTTCAACAAAACCTTTTTTCTATTTTTCAAGCCAGGCTATTAATTAATATTTTTGCTGTAAACCTTCTTTTAGTTAAATGTAAGCATTGTAGAAAATCCAATAATTGAACCAAAAGCAAATCCCCGGGCAATTTATTTTGGCGTCTGTCCATCTGCTAAAACTTTTAATAAAATTAAACCAGAACATATTTAGCTCCACAAAAAAGATTTTTGGAATTCAGCTCTTTTAATCTATCTTTCTACACGTCCAGAGCCCCCGCTTTTAATTAATTTCTCTACTTCATCAATAGAAACCAAATTAAAATCACCCGGAATTGTATGTTTTAAGCAGGAAGCAGCAACTGCATATTCAAGAGCATCTTTTGAATTTTCTTTCGTTAGTAATCCATAAATTAAACCGCTGGCAAATGAATCTCCGCCGCCAACTCTATCAACTATTTCAATATCATAACGTGTTGATCTATATGGTTGTTTACAATCTTTATCATCCAGCAGCAGTGCACTCCATCCATTTTTAGATGCAGAATTACTTTCTCTTAAAGTAATTGCGACCGTCTTAAATTTAAATGTCTCTTTTAATTTTTGAGCAACCTTAAAATATCCTTCTTCATCAAGATTCCCAGCTTCAACATTTGTTTTATCCGCTTTCAATCCTAAGCTTTTTTCAGCATCTTCCTCGTTGGCAATACATACATCAACATATTTCATTAAGGGCTGCATTACAGCCTGGGCTTCCTGCTGGGTCCACATTTTAGCTCTAAAATTAAGATCACAACTTATGATTACACCAGCTTCTTTTGCTTTTTCACAAGCTTCTTTAAGACATTCCTGCGCTGTTTTACCAAGCGCCGGTGTAATACCTGTCCAATGGAACCAATCAGCTTTTTCAAAAACTTTTTCCCAAATTACTTCACCTTTTTTTATTTGAGAAACAGCTGAGTTGGCACGGTCATAAATTACTTTTGATGCACGCTGGCTTGCTCCTGTTTCCAGGAAATAAATTCCTATTCTTTCTCCTCCGCGAATTATATAATCATCTTTGACTCCAAATTTTCTTAAATGATTTACTGCTGACTGACCAATTTCATGCTTGGGAAGTTTAGTAACATAATAAGAATCAAAACCATAATTCGAAAGAGCAACAGCAACATTTGCCTCACCTCCGCCATAAGTCACATCAAAATTTTGCGATTGAACAAACCTTGTAAAACCGGGGGTAGACAGCCTAAGCATTATTTCTCCAAATGTTACAACTTTTTTACTCAAGTTATTCTCCATCTAAATTTTTATTAAAAATTTCCAATAAATTTACAAAAGTTCGGAAGAACTGTTTACAAATCACAAATCCAAATGATAGAAATGTCTTAATTACCTTAATAGAAATGTTATTTGATCTTTTTAAAAAACACTTATCAAATTCTATTTTGTCTAATATTTGTTTGATTTGCTATAGTGAATTTAAGTGTAAATCAAACACATTTCTAAGATATTTTTAAGTAAACAAAATACTAAAATGAATTAATAAAAACTGTGGAGGCGCTATAATTAATAACTTATGTAATAAATAAAAATCAACAACTATTTATTAATATGTGATTATTCAGGTAAGGAGAATAATTAGTATAGGGTTTATTCGGCTGAAATTATTTTGAAGAGTTCATTTATTTTAAGGGGTTTTTCTAATATGGAAAAATTAGTTAATTGTGCCATTCTCACTTTAAAATCAATACTTTGATACCCAGTCATAAAGATTATTCTAGGGTTATATCCAGCCCTTATTTTTTCTGCAGCTTGAATACCATCTATACTACCAGCCAGGCGTATATCCATCAATATTACTTCGGGCTTCTCTTTCAATGCAATTTTTACTGCATCTTCGCCGTTTGTTACAGAAGCAAGTATATTAAAATTACCTTTTTTGAATTGCATTTCAAGATACATTGAAACTAAAACTTCATCTTCAACAATTAATATTTTCTTTGTATCATCCAACTACTTTTTTCCTGTTAAATTAGAGTTTTATTACATTCAAGGAGAACCATTTTAACTCAAGAAATTTATTCTTCCAAATATTTAATACTTTAACTTTTATCCGCTATTTATTAAAAATAAATATTTAAATATATCTTTGGTTTTAAGAATTATCCATCCTATCGACATTATATTATCGAGAATTATTTTTCAGACATAAACTGTTAAATCGCCTTTATTATTGTAATAAAGATTGTAAGAATATTAAACGGGTATCTCTTACCTGTTCGAAATTAGTGATTTAGGACACATTGTTTAGTAGATACATAAAATAAATGACACTTTAATCAATTTGTAGTAATTACTAAGATAAGTGGCTAATAAATTGTCAGTAAATTACCAAACAACTTTTATAAATCCAGTTGGGGATAAATCACATTTTTTCGGGAGCATTTACTCCAAGAATTGAAAGTCCATTTCTTAATACAACCTGTACAGCAACACAAAGCGCAATTCTCGCCTGTGCAAGCCTTTTATCACTTCCGATAATTCTGCATTCTGTATAGAATCTGTGGAATAATGCGGCAATCTCTTCAAGATAAATACATACCCTATGAGTTTCATAATTTTCTGCAGCATATAAGACAACATCGGGAAATTCATAGAGTTTCTTAAGAACGTTTTGTTCTTCCTTTGTTGCAAGCAAATTTAGATCATCTAATGATGGAACTAATCCTTCATCTTTCGTCATTCGCAGAACGGATGCTATTCTTGCATGCGCATATTGTAAATAAAACACAGGATTTTCGTCTGATTGTTTTTTTGCCAGATCTAAATCAAAATTTAAATGACTTGTAATGCTTCTCATATTAAAAAAGTATCGTACAACATCACTACCCACCTCATCAATAAGTTCATCGAGAGTGATATAGTTTGCCTTACGGGTTGACATCTTAACAACTTCCCCTTTTTCCATAATTGTAACAAATTGATGTATCAATACTTTCACTTTGCTTTCATCATACCCAAGTGCGCGTAAACCGGCAAGCACATCGGGGTAAGTTGCGTTATGGTCTGATCCAAATAGATCAATCATAATATCATAGCCGCGTTCATATTTTGTTATATGGTAAGCAATATCGGGTAAACGGTAGGTTGGTTCCCCGCTTGACTTGACTATAACTTTATCCTGTTCATTACCAAGTTCAGAAAGTTTTAACCAAACAGCGTTTTCTTTTTCGTATGATAGATTTTTAACTTTGAATAATTCCAGTAGAGATTTAATCTTCCCCTCTTCATAAAGAACGTGTTCATTATAAAAATTCTTCATATTGATTTGAATTCTTTTCATTGTCGTCATAATATCGGCAAATATTTCTTTTTCAGCTGCCTGCTTAAAAATACCTTCTGCGTCTTCATTAACAAGCCTATCACCATTTTCTTTTTTTAGCTTTGCCGCAATCTCTTTTATATAGGCGCCCTGGTAATAATCATCGGGAAATTGGATCGTCTCTCCGAGCAGTTCAAGATATCTTAATTTAACAGAATCACCAAGCACGCGCATTTGCCTGCCAGCGTTATTAAAATAATATTCGCGGTCAACAGTATATCCAATCCATTCAAGTAAATTTGCCACAGTATCGCCAACAACAGCATTGCGCCCGTGCCCTACAGTTAATGGTCCCGTAGGATTTGCAGAGATAAATTCAACCATTGCTTTTTTACCGGAATACTTCTGCCATTTACCAAATATTTCTTTCTTCTCTATTACTTCTTTAATTATTAGTGAATTAAATGAGCTGGTAAAATAGAAATTAATAAACCCCGGTCCGGCAATTTCAATCTTTTCAATTATTCTATCATCATATTTTAAATTTGTACATATTTCGTTTGCAATTTCAAGAGGTTTTCGTTTTAATTTCTTAGCCAGAATCATAGAAACGTTAGTAGCATAATCGCCATGATCTTTTTGAACCGGAACAGTAAAAATTATATCAGCTTCTTTTAAGTATGGCAGGCTAATTTGAGTGGTTTTAAAAAGGTTAAATAAGTAGTTTTTCAAAAAGACTCTCCATGGTTAATTTTCATCATCTGCTATTTTAATAACCGGAACATCACCCCAAAGTTTTTCCAGGTTGTAATAACTTCTTGCTTCAGCACGGAAGACATGCACAACAACATCAAAATAATCGAGGAGAGCCCAATTTAATGAATCAAATCCTTCCTTGTGTAGACATCTTATTCCCTGGTCATGAAGCCTATCATCAACTTCATCTGCAATTGCTTTAACCTGTCTATCTGCATCTGCAGAACAAATAACAAAACAATCTGCAATGCTGCCTGAAAGTTTTCTCATATCTATTATTTTAATATCAAAACCTTTTTTTGTTTTGATAATTTCTGCAATCATCTTTGCAAATTTTAATGAATCCAATTATGCCTCATTCCTAAATTAATTTTTGCCTGTTAACACTCACTTATTAAACAGAACTGCTTTTTATTTAAATGGTGTAAGATTAAAATAATCACGTCCAACAACAATCGTGACATCTAAAAAATATTCCTTGTTAAGCTGCTGAATCACGTTTTCGTTTTTTATTCCAAGCGTTTTAGCTACTTTGTAAGCATTTGCCAGGTTGCCGGTTCTGTCTATAACAAGACTTTCGCCAACATCATTCGAGATATAATTTCCAACCTTAACTACATCAATTTCATTATTTCGCAAAAAATCAGTAAATCGATCACCAACACCGCTTACACCACAACCGTTTAGAACATCTACCTGAATCCTATTAGATACAACTTGTTCGTTAGCAGGGTTAAATGAATCATTTTGATGATGAAACAACTTAACATAAAGAGAATAAAACATATATAGAATTAAGGCTGATAAAAGAAAGATTGAAACATTAAGAAGAAGATTAACTGTTTTAGGTTTTCTTCCAACAGAATTTGATGATCTCTTTCGCGTGCCGTACGTTTCCAAAAAAAGCGCCTACTAATTTTCAAAATTGTAGGCGCAATTTAATAAAAAACTATAACTCTTTCTTAGAAGCCCCCGGCATTTGAAAAACTATCCCTGTTGAACGGGGAATAGCCTGAATAGCCAAATGGAGAATAATATCCTCCCGGCAAATTCCTATATTCAACGAATATTTTCATATTATCAGAAACCTTGAAATTCAATGCAGCCCTGCTTAAATATATTCCATTAATCTGTTTTGAAAAATCATTTCCAAAAGAGTTATAAGGAGTATTAACAATACTAATATCGGTTTGTATATTCAGCCTGTCAGAAAATTTATATTCCATCGAATTAGTGTAAACGCCAAGTGACATATTCCCTATTCCGCCAAAAGAAGAAAAAGATAAATCAAATGAATGATGCATCGAAAAATTATCGGGATTTATAAAACCCAAGAGAGAACCAAATGAATTTGTATTTAATATTCCGCTGCTTACACTGGGTTTATTGTCAATTTCGGATTTGAATTGAGCATTAACAATAGATACAGCCAAAACAAAGATTATTAGTAAATATTTTTTCATCTGCCTATCCTTTCAAATACAATCTTTTAACAATACAAATATTCAAAATGTTTCTTAAGATTCTAAATTTCAACTATCTAATTTTATGAGAAAGTGCAATAATTTGCAAGGTAATTTTTTTTCAAAAATAATTTATTTTCATAATAATTAAGTTTCTTGCAATTCATCTATCATTGTTAAAATATTTTCAGTTGTTTTAATCAGTGCATATTCCCCCTCAAGATTGGCAAGAGACATTGCATGAACTTCTTCGGCGTTTCTAAGAATTCCATTGTAATCTTTTTTATCGAATGTGAAAACTGCATCAGAGATCACATAAGTTTCATAGCCTAAATTCCCTGCCATTCTTGCAGTTGCCTCAACCGAATTATTTGTAATAACACCGGTAATTAATAAACAATTAATCTGGTTTGTTCTTAACCAGGAGTCTAATTCAGTACCTATAAATGCACTATGAACATGTTTTACAAATATTTTTTCTCCTGCTAATGGCAGTGCTTCTTTTTTGAAATCGCATCCTATCTTACCCGGGCGATAGGTTGAATCCGGGTTAACAGATTCATGTTTTACATGAACAATTTGCATTTTGCAGGAACGAAATTTTGCCAGAAGTCTTTCAATATTCTTTTCAGCACCGGGATTATTCCTCTTACCCCAGCTTGGGTGGTCTATAGCTTTTTGTACATCAATTATAACAAGTGCAATATTCTTTTTTGATCTCATAACTTAGTAATAACAATAGAATAATCGAAAAAATAATTTGATTTAAAAATTTAGTATTAATTCACGCACTATCATATCTATTTCAACAGGTGCGTTCATTGGTAATTCACTTACACCAACAGCGCTGCGGGCGTGCTTTCCAATATCTCCAAAAACATTAACAAGTAAATCAGATGCACCATTGGCAATTTTGGGTTGTTGATTATAACCAATTGCTGAATTAACAAATACAGTTAATTTAACAATCTGTTCTATGTTATTAAGGTCTCCAATAACAGCTTTAATTGCACTTAAACAATTTATAACGCAGAGTTTTGCACACTCAATACCTTTTTCTTCTGAAACTTCATATCCAACCTTGCCTTCAGCTAAAAGTTTACCATCCTTAAGCGGAAGTTGTCCGGAAGTAAATATTAAGTTGCCGCATTTTTGCGCCGGGATATAAGTAGCCAGCGGCTTAGGTGGATTTGCAGGCAGGTCGTGACCAAATAATTCCTTAATTCTCTGCTCAATCATTCATCACCTCTTCGAATATTCAATTTAAATATATAGAAAAAATGCAAATAAAATGTTTGGCAAAAATTTCATGAATAAAAAATTGCTGATTATCTTTACAATCAATAATTGGAGAGTGGGATGACTGGAGAAAAATTTGAGAAATTGTGGGATATAATGAAACAGCTGCGCCGAGAATGCCCATGGGACAAAGAGCAGACTCACGATTCTATTAAAGCAGCGCTTCTGGAAGAAACGTACGAGGCTATTGAAGCAATTGATCTTAAAGACTATGCAGAATTAAAAAGTGAATTAGGCGATCTTCTTCTTCACATAGTATTCCATTCTGCAATAGCGGAAGAAACGAACACATTTTCCATTGATGATGTAATTGATTCAATTACAGATAAAATGATCCGCCGCCACCCGCACGTATTTGCAAATCTAAAAGTGAATGGGACAAAAGATATATTAAAAAATTGGGAAGAGATTAAGTTAACTGAAGGACGGGATTCAATTCTTGAAGGTGTACCTAAAAATCTACCGGGTTTAGCCCGTGCTTACCGTTTACAGGAAAAAGCCTCTAAAGTTGGATTTGATTGGGATAAAAAAGAAGAAGTTTGGAAAAAAGTAATAGAAGAAATTGAAGAAATGCATGAGATGGAAAGGAAAGGCAATCTAGAAGAATTAGAAAAAGAAATGGGAGATGTGTTTTTTGCACTTACAAATTATGCCCGTTTTATCGGCATCCATCCTGAAAATGCATTAAGGCTAACAAACGAAAAATTTATTGCACGTTTTACTTATATCGAAAAAAAATTAAAAGAATCAGGTAAAAGTGTTTCTGATTCCACGCTTACCGAAATGGATAAATATTGGGAAGAAAGTAAAAAATTTGTTTAAGCGCCTTTACCATTGTTATTATAATGTTTTTCATAAGCGTTAATAATATCCTTTACAAGCTTATGTCTTACAACATCTCCTTTATCGAAGTAGACAAATCCTACCCCATCCACGTTCTTCAATATTTCCTTAACCTGAACCAATCCGCTTTGAGAATAACTTGGTAAATCAATCTGAGTAATATCACCGGTTACAATTGACTTAGAATTTGGACCAAGCCTTGTTAGAAACATTTTCATCTGCATTCCTGTAGAATTCTGTGCTTCATCAAGAATTACATAAGCATTGTTTAAGGTTCTACCCCTCATGTAGGCAAGCGGAACAATTTCTATTACTCCTTTTTCAAGATAATTTCTTAGCTGTTCAGAAGGTATCATTTCTTCCAAAGCATCGTACAACGGACGAAGGTAAGGATCAATCTTTTCTCTAAAATCACCTGGAAGAAATCCAAGACTTTCACCGGCTTCAACAGCGGGACGCGCCAAAACAATTTTCTTGACTATTCCCTTTTTTAATGACGCAACAGCGAAGGCGACTGCCAGATAAGTTTTTCCTGTTCCTGCAGGACCAATTGCAAAGCAAATATCATTCTCTTTAACTGTCTTTGCATAGACAATCTGGTTGGGAGTTTTAGCTTTAATTACATCTCTCTTAGAGTATAGAACGATGTTATCATACTCGCTGCCATTGATTATTTCTTTACCTTGTAAAGTGAGATCAATAATTGTATATACATCATTAGTTTGCAGCCTGCCTGTAGTGTTTAACACAAATATCATTTCCTTAACAACTTTTTCAACTGCTTCAACTTCTTCAGCAACACCTTGGAGATAAATTACATCTCCCCTAATAGTAATATTTGTGTTAAAACGTTCTTCCATTGGTTTAATATTGCCATCATTAATGCCCAAGAATGAAAGCAGGTCAACATTATCTAACTTAATATTTTTTTCAACTTGCGTAAGCGCCTCCGGGATTAAAAACAAAAGCCCTCTTCAAGAAAAATGAAAAGGGCTTTATCTTATAAAAAACTAATCACAATTAAACTAAACTGCTCCTTACTTTATTTTCTTTGTTTCAGGTTTCTTTTCCGGTGCTGGTTTAACAACAGCAGGTTTTGTTGCCGGTTTTTCTGCAGGTTTAACATCTGCTTTCTTCTCTGCAGCAGGCATCTGAGTCTGTGTTGGAGGAGCCGGTTTATAGTTTCTTCTTATCTTGTCATATTTTGATATTTCGTCTGCAGTTAGGTTTGGAACCTGGAAAATTTGTTTAGGGAAAATTAAATCAGGATTCTTAATTTTATCTCTGTTTGCTTTATAAATTACAGGCCATGCAAAAGGATTTGCATAATGTTCTTTCTTCTTTGCAATATTCCAAAGGTTATCACCTTTTACAACAGTATAATTTTTAACTTCCGGTTCAGGATCTTTGCATGCATCAATTTTTCTTTGAAGCTGGTTTTGAACTCTATCAAAGAACTCAGGAAGCGCACTAATTTTATTTTTCTTTAAAGCGTCTAATTCAGCTTGACGGTCGGCTTTTGGGGGTATGCAGTTTTCAACTTTTGAAGTAAGATCTGCTAATTGCCTTCTGAAATTATCAACATCAGCTTTTTTAGCACCTACTAAAGCATAAGTTTCATTAACACAATCGTCATAAGCTTTCATACCGGCAAGGGTCTTTTTAAGATCAGCGACTTCAGCTGTAAGTGCATTTAATTCAGAAGTCAATGCAACTTTACTAGCGCTCAAGCGATTCATTTCGTTTTGCCATTCCTCTTTTGTCATTTCTTTTTGCGCAAAGAGATTGACTGAGAGGAGCAGGAATAAAATTCCAGCAGTTAACACTTTGTATAATTTCATTTTAAAACCTCCTTCAGTTATAAACTTTTAAATTACATCCCGATTTTTTCGAGATTTTTCTTAGTTTCAGCTTTCTCTTTAGCGCATTGATCGAGCTTAGCATTTTTTTCAGCAATTTCTTTTTCTATAGCCGCTTTTTCAGCCTTCAGCGAACCAACTTCTCTTTCAAGAGCTTTTACTTCAGAACGAAGTGATTCAAGTTCTGCCATTTCTTTTTCAGATACCCCGCCGCAACCGGTAACTCCAATCATGCCGGCTACAAGTGCAACCGTCAATGCAGAGTTAACAATTTTCTTCATTCTTGTCATTTGCAGACTCCTTTTCATTTGTTGAATTGAATTTCTACTGATTAATATAATGATTTTTCCACCTAAATAAACCGTGTAAAAAAGTAAAATTATTATTTTTATATTATCTTTTTATCAACCAAACTTGTGAATTTGTTCCCGGCAATAATAATATGATCAAACACCTGTATATCCATTAATTTACCCGCTTCAACCATTTTCTTTGTTATTGTAATATCCTCATTGCTTGGTTCGGGGTTTCCACTTGGATGATTATGCAGCAAAATAATATTTGCACTGCTATTTTCTATTGCTACCTTGAATACTTCTCTGGGATGGACAACATTTGCATTCAAATTACCCATTGAAATTAGTTCATATTTAATAATTTTGTTTGCAGTGTTCAAGCAAACAACATAAAATTCTTCTTTGACTTTATCGCGCAGCATCGGTATAAACAATTCAGCAATATCATTTGGAGATATGATTTTTTTGATAGAAAATAATTTTTTTTGAGCGTCTGTTCTTCTGCTGATTTCAAAAGCAGCTAAAAGAGTTGCTGCCTTGTCTTTACCAACTCCTGAATATTTTTGAAGCGCTTCGCCGGTAAGTGTCGAAAGATAATTGAGCCCACCCGATTTTTGTATTATTTCCTGCGCAACTTGAATTACACTTTTTCCTTTAATTCCAGTTCTAAGAAGGATTGCAATCAGTTCAGCATCACTAAGGCTTTGCGAACCACGCAGTAATAGTTTTTCGCGCGGTCTATCGTCTATTGGCAGTTCTTTTACTTTCATAGCTTACCCCAAAAAGCTTGTTTGTTTATTCCCATTCAATTGTTGCAGGTGGTTTTGAACTGATATCATATACCACCCTGTTTACACCTCTTACCGAACTAATAATTTTATTTGAAACATTTTCCAAAAAATCACTATCAAATCTATACCAGTCTGCTGTCATTCCATCTGTAGAAGTAACAGCACGCAGGGCAATTACATTTTCATAAGTGCGGCTGTCTCCCATAACACCAACTGTTTGAATAGGCAGTAATACAGCAAACGCCTGCCATATTTTATCATAGATTTTTGCATTGTCCAATTCACTTATATAAATATCGTCTGCTTCACGCAATACATCTAATCTCTCTTTCGTAATTTCTCCAAGAACTCTTACTGCAAGACCCGGACCGGGGAAGGGATGACGACGGATGAAAATTTCTGGTAATCCAAGTTCCCTTCCAATTGCCCTTACTTCATCTTTGAAAAGTTCTCTAAACGGCTCAATTAATTTTAGGTTCATTCTTTCAGGCAGCCCGCCTACATTATGATGAGTCTTAATTGTTACCGAGGATCCTTTAACCGCAACAGATTCAATAATATCCGGATATAAAGTACCCTGCACAAGAAATTCCGCATCAGAATTTTTCTTTGCTTCAGTTTCAAACACTTCAATAAACGTATTGCCAATAATTTTTCTTTTCTTTTCTGGATCAGAAACATTAGCTAGTTTAGAAAGGAATAATTCAGATGCATCAACATTAACTATTCTAATTTTGTAATTATCATTAAACATCTTAATGATAGCCGCACTTTCATTTTTGCGCATCATCCCATGATCCACATGAATACAAACCAGCTGACCGTCAATTGCCTTGTGCATAAGAATGGCAGCTACGGATGAATCAACTCCGCCGCTTAGGGCACATATAACTTTTTTTTTGCCGACTTTTTGTTTTACTTCTTCAATTGTTGAGTTAATAAAATTTTGAGGAGTCCAGTCCTGCTTACACCCGCAAATATCAAACAAAAAGTTCTCTAAAATCTTTTTGCCAAATTTAGTATGTGCCACCTCGGGGTGAAATTGAACGCCATAAATTTTCTTTTCATGATTCGATATCACACACATTGGTGAGTTTTCAGTTTTTGCCTTAATTGTAAATCCATCCGGTAATTTTGTAACGTTATCCCCATGACTCATCCAAATAACAGAACCATTATCCACACCATTAAAAAGAATATCATCTGCTAAAATTTCCAGGTGAGCTTTGCCATATTCACGGTCTTCGGCATGTTCAACAATTCCACCCAATTCCCTGGATATTAGCTGCAAACCATAACATATTCCAAGAATTGGAATGCCGAGCTTAAAAATTTCCGGGGACACGTTAGGAGAGTTGTCTTCATAAACACTCATAGGGCCGCCGGATAAAATTATCGCCGCCGGTCTTTCTTCCTTTATTTTTTCGATTGGATATAAATGAGAATGAATCTCCGAATAAATTTTAATTTCACGAATTCTGCGAGCAATAAGCTGTGTGTATTGCGAGCCGAAATCAAGTATTAAAATTTTTTGAGAGTGACGCATATTATTGAAGTGAGTTGAAAAAAAAATCAGGATTCATAAGGAATCCTGACATTAATAAAATTATTGTCCAAGCAGGGCTTTGTAAGCCTCAGCATCCAACAAATCTTTTAGCTGAGTTGGATCTTTAATTTCAATCTTAATAATCCAACCGGCATTGTAAGGATCAGTATTAACAAGCTGTGGTTCATCATTAAGTTTAGAATTAATTTCTAAAACTTTGCCGGAAACTGGTGCATACATATCGCTTACAGTTTTAACAGCTTCAATAGTACCAAATGCATCATGGATAGTAATTTCAGAAACATCCGTTGAAATATCAATAAAGACAACATCACCCAGCTCACCCTGTGCAAAATCAGTAATACCAATTGTACCAATATTACCATCAACTTTAATCCACTCGTGATCTTTTGTGTATTTTAAATTACCCGGTACGTTCATAAATACCTCTTAAGTTTATTTAATGTATTTATCTATGAATGAAGTATCAAAATCACCTTCAATAAATTTTTCGTTTTCCAAAACTTTAATATGAAATGGGATTGTGGTCTTAATGCCTTCAATTTTAAATTCATCAAGAGCGCGCCTTGCTCTTTTAATTGCATGCATACGGTCTGTACCCCAAACAATCATTTTGGCAATTAATGAATCATAATTTGGAGGGATGACGTAATCATTGTAAACATGAGAATCAATTCTAATACCAAATCCACCAGGGAAGTGCAAATATTCAATACGTCCAGGAGAAGGTCGAAAATTATGATCCGGATCTTCGGCATTGATTCTAAATTCAATAGCATGACCACGCGGCTCAACAGGCTTATCTTCAATTTCCAAACCGGCGGCAACTAGAATCTGATTTTTAATCAAATCAAAATTACGAACCATTTCAGTAACCGGATGCTCAACCTGAATTCGTGTGTTCATTTCCATGAAATAAAAATTCATATTTTTATCTACAATGAACTCAATTGTGCCAGCGCCTTCATAATTAACCGACTTAACACCAAGCAACGCAGATTCTCCCATTTTATTACGTACACCAGCAGTAATAAAAGGAGAAGGAGACTCTTCCAATAATTTTTGATGGCGTCTTTGTATTGAACAATCCCTTTCACCGTAGTGATAATAGTTCCCGTGCTGGTCGCAAAGGACTTGAATTTCTATATGTCTTGGATTTTCAATATACTTTTCAAGATAAAGCGCTGCATTATTAAAAGCTGCTCCCGCTTCATTGCCGGCAGTCTGGAAAGCAATTTCCATTTCACTTTCTTGAGTAACAATTCTCATTCCTTTACCGCCACCACCTGCAGTAGCTTTTAATATTACCGGGTAGCCAATTTGAGCAGCAATTTTTTTTGCTTGTTCAACATCATTTACAATTCCATCACTACCTGGAACAACCGGAACACCAACTTTTTTCATCGTTTCTTTAGCAAAAGCTTTATCACCCATCTTGCGGATTGAATCTGCTGAAGGTCCAATAAACTTGATGTTTGAATCTGCACATATTTCACTAAACTCTGCATTCTCTGCAAGAAAGCCATAACCAGGATGTATTGCATCCGCACCGGTAATTTGTGCTGCTGAAAGTATATTGGGAATTTTTAAATAGCTTTGATTACTTGGAGCAGGACCAATACAAACTGCTTCATCAGCAAAAACAACATGAAGTGAATCTCTATCTGCTTCACTATAGACTGCAACAGTAGGAATACTTAATTCTTTACAAGTTCTTATTATTCTTAGTGCAATCTCGCCGCGGTTTGCGATTAGAATTTTCTTAAACAAAATCTCCTCTTAAAAGTTGATAAAGCTAAACAATTTCGATCAAAAACAGAGGCTGGTTGTATTCAACCGGTGTGGCATTGTCGACAAGAATTTTAACAATTTTTCCATTAACATCGCATTCAATTTCGTTCATTAATTTCATAGCTTCAACAATACAAAGAACTGATCCGGATGTAATAATATCTCCAATCTGAACGTATGGATCTGCATCCGGTGCAGGCGCCCTGTAAAATGTTCCAACGATAGGAGATTTTACTTCATGTAATTTGGCTGAAATTTTTTCAGCATCAGAAAGTACCGGTGGTACAGATGAATTATTCCCAGCCACTTCATGAGAATACTTTGCAGCATCAGTTCTTGGTTGAACGAAAACCTGATTTTGCAGATTATTCTTACAGATTTTAACTTTTAAATCACCCTCTTCAACAGCGAGTTCAGTAATTTCACTTTGCTCAACCAGTTTGATGAGTTTTTTGAGAAGATTTATATCCATTTTTTTACTTTTTAATTTTTAACCCGTTCGACATATGCGCCCGTTCTTGTATCAACTTTAAGAACATCGCCCTCGTTAACAAATAAAGGGACATTAATTTTAGCGCCTGTTTCAAGTTTGGCAGGTTTCAAAGCATTATTTGCAGTATCACCTTTGAACCCAGGTTCAGTTTCTACAACTTTCAAAGAAATAAAAATTGGAATTTCAGCAGAGATGATTTGTTCTTTATCATCTAAAAGTAACTCAACTTCCAATCCTTCTTTTAAATAAATCTGTCCCTCACCAATAATTTCTTCGGAAACGGTAAGCTGGTCAAATGTTTCATTATCCATTAAAACAAGCCCTGCTGATTCTCTAAATAGATACTGATATTTTCTTCTTTCGACCCTAACAACATCGACACTTTCACCGGAGCGGAATGTGTTATCAAGAACGCGACCGGTTTTTAAGTTTTTTAATGATGTTCTTACAAAAGCTCCACCTTTGCCGGGCTTTACATGTTGAAACTCAACTATTACGTAAGGTTCATTTTTAAATTTTATTATTAAACCATTTCTAAAATCAGAGGTATCTGCCATAAAAAATTGTAATCCTTCTAAGTTGAATAAAATATAGTTACCGCCTGCTATAAAATCAAGGACGGCTATATAATTTGAAAAATAAATTTAATTGATTTTGCTTAGCTTCCAACCTGCAACATGTATCTATCAACATCATAAAATGTGGAGGAAGTTTTATAATCTTTCTTAATTATTTCAAAAACGGATTTAGCTTCATCTTTTTTTCCAATATTAAGATAATCAATACCAGCTTTTAAAAGATATTCAGCGTTAGCAGGGTTAATTTTGCTGATTTTAGAAGCATCCCTGTATAAATCAGCAGCTTTCTCAAATTCTTTTCTTATTTCCAGACAACCAGCTTTACCTGCCAACGCAGTTGCTTTTAAAAGAGGATTAGAACCTGAATAATCATCAAATGCCTTATAAGCATCATCATTATTATTTAAAAGAATGTAAGCATTGCCAAGGAGAATCTTTGCAGTATTCCCGGATTCAGTACCGCCAAAATCCCCAACAATTTTTTTCAGACCAACAGTATTGGTTTGCGGCTGACCTTCAACAGCTTCCTTAAATGAGCCTGATTCATAAAGAGGAATTACCTTAGCCAGCAATCCCGCAGCGTTCTGATTGTCGCTTGCTCTTTTATTAGCAAAAAGAACAATAGCAACTACAACAAGGGCTATAGCAGCAATGCCAATCAATAACCTTGCCTGGTTTGCAAGAATAAAATTCTGGACCTGGTAATATGTTGTAACAAGTTTGTCTTCTTTAATCTGCTTTTTACTGATTTTTTTTCTGCGTTCTAGCACGTTAACCTCTTAATTGATAAATCGTAAAAAATTTGGCGCGAAATCTAAGAAAAATTATACACCTATTCTAATATGATTAGAAAAAATCCATGCATTCTGGTCCTGAAAGACTTCGACCCTATATACTCCTTTATCTTTAGCAAAAAAATCAATATTTATACCGGTTTTTCTATCAATTTCATTACCATTGCAAATCAGCCTAGTTTCACCGCCCTGACCAGGAATAATGACTGATAATTTAATGTTTTTTGACATTGGCACTAAATCACCCATCTGATAATTCTTTTTATCATCTTCAGCAAAATACCTAAATCCTTTTGCTTCTCCATAATAATAATTAGAGATAAAACATCTACCTGAGGCCAATGATTTATATATATTCTTTTTCACTTTATTAATTTCATGGGTTTCAATTGATGGAATTAATTCTTCATCACATAGAACATGAGTATGGATAGACTTGAAAAGCACCTTATATGGAAAGACTTCCATTTCCATAAATCCAAATACATTTACCTTATGTGCATGGGCGTCCACTCCGCCAATTCCAACTACCTTTCTTTGTTGATTCAACTTATCCCAAACCTCGAGAGTTTCTCTCGGCGGACTAACTATAGATTTGAGCGGATGAATAAAATAATTATATTTATTTTGATCAGTAAGCCCTTCCATCCATTCAGACATGTGATTCCAAATCTCAATTCCTGTAAAATCCTCAGAATTCCATTCAGTCCAAGGATATGGCGGATGTTCTTTCATTGAATTTCTTTTTTCGTGCGGATGAGCTAAAAAACCAATACCTCCATCATCTTTCACTTTTTTAACATATTCTAAAGCAGGCATTCGTGTTGAGATAGTTTTTTGGATTCCTAAAGCCAAATAGTGATTTTTATTCTCTTTGTCATTTATCTCGCAGCCAACAAGAAGAAATGTTTTTCCATACCATCCTTCCATTCCTTCATGCAAGGCTCTTAATGTGTTATGGTCGGTTAAAATAATGTAATCCAGTCCGGATTCATTTGCATATTGTAAAATATCTTTTACTTCACCAGAGCCGTCGGAAAATACAGAATGAATATGTATAGCACCAATATATTCAAACATCACTCATCCTTGATGAATATGGCGGGTTATTTTTGAATGACTATAGACAGATTCGATATTTATGCGTTTTCTACTTCGAATAACGTAGTATATTGTGTTGTTTGTTCCTTTATCATATCAGATAGTTTAGTCATGAGAATATCAATTCTCTCATCTGTACTATCTTCAAAATTTTCATAAGCTTCAGCGTTTCTAAAAATATAAACTTCTTCAAAACTGTTTGGTTTATTTTTTTGCTCAAAAACAGAATATGATTCAAGTCCTTCTGCTTTCACCAAATTCTTCAATTCTCGAACTACGTCCTTATATTCTTCCCTTTTTTCCGGAAAGATATTATAACGAATGGAAAAAATTACTTTACTCATTTATATCCTCAATTAAATTGTAATCTCGCCTTTAAATGTAATTTCTGCTGGGCCAGTAAGTGATAAATCCCGTACTTCATGATTTTCAACAATAAAGTCAACAACCAACTTAAATCCACCTTTTGAAAGTAAATTAATGGGTGGTTTTAAATTATAATTTGCATTCGAAATAATAGCTGCAGCAACAGAGCCGGTACCGCAAGACAGCGTTTCATCCTCAACACCTCGTTCATAGCTTCTAATCTTTACCACTTCGTTTTCAATTCTAATAAAATTAACATTAGTGCCTTCAGGAGCAAAATCTTTATGATTTCTAATTTCTCTACCAATTTCTTTCACCGGAAAATCATTTAAATCCATAAAGAATGAATTAGGAACCGAAGGATTTCTAAGAACATCGCCAATATTAATAACCACATGAGGCGAACCGGTATCTGCATAAGATGCGTTAATTAGTTGGTTCGCAGCTTTTATTTTAAAGTTATATTTCAATTTTGCAGGTTGGTTAAGATAAAACCTTACCAGACCATAATCTAAAACTTTTCCGGAATATTCAGTACCATTGGCAATAAAATTAACCCTATCATCTCCAATCCTACAGCTCTCTTTTCCATACCAAATTGCACATCTAACACCATTACCGCATAAACTTCCGGTAGAACCATCAGCATTATAATAATTCATTCCAAAAGCATAGCCATCAATATCCGAGATTAGTAAAATGCCGTCAGCCCCAATTCCAGTCTGCCTATGAGACAATTTTTTAATAACTTGAGGTGTTAATTCAACTTCCGGGTTGACTTTTTTATCAAATAATATAAAATCATTTCCAGCGGCATTTAACTTTGTAAATGAATAATTTATCATAACAATATCAAATTTAATTCATAAAACTTGGGAAATCAATAAAATTAAGAATAGTGGCACGATTTTTAATAAAAAATTAAAGTAATTTATTGTTAATACCTTCTTATTTCCCGCTTCGGACTTCCGATCATATATGCCGCTCAAAATTCAATAAATAAAAGTTCCAATTGTCGTTTTTGAGCTATTTTTATAAATAAAAATGCTTGACTAAAGGAGGATGAAGTGGTATTTTGAAATTACACTTAAATTGAATTAATGAAACAGATCTACTGCTTTTCAAATTCTAAACTTTCGTTTATAGAAATACGGAATTTCTATAGGAAATTTGTATTTTTAATTTTATTTTTTTCGATACTCATCTCCTTTTTCATTTTTGGTTCTTTCCTTGTTTTTAACGACTATATTAATCCTGATTCCGAGTTACAGTCTCTACAAAAGAAAAATGCCCTTTTGAAAGGGAAAATTAACGCTATAGTTAATAATTACAAAAAATTAGATAATGATATTAATTCCATAGCAGATCAGACTCACGATTTACGATTGAAAGCAAATCTTGAACCTTTAGAACAGCAGGAAGAGCTATTTGGGACCGGTGGTAATGCATTTGAACCGATAAAATTATCTGAAGCTGCAAGCCTTGAGAGTTTTTTACAATCAACAGTAACTTTTGCCGATAGAGTTGCCGAAAAAACTAAACTGCAAAGCGATAATGTTGAAGAAATCAAGAACACCCTGGCAAGTAATGAAAAATTGTATGATGACCTGCCTGCAGTAAAGCCTTCTGATGGAAATATGGGCGATGGATTTAAGGTGCGTTTTCATCCAATTCTCCATATAAGGCAAATGCATAATGGTCAGGATATAGTTTGCGACATTGGCACAAAAGTATATGCAACAGGTGGAGGAACGGTTGAATTTGCGGGTTGGCGCTCGGGAACCGGTCTTACTATTGAAATAAATCATGGTTTTAACTACAAAACAATCTATGGACATCTAAGTAAAAGCGACGTGAATGAGGGACAAAAAGTTGAAAGAGGTGATTTAATTGCTTTATCCGGCAGATCCGGCTCACTTTGTCATGGCCCGCATTTACACTATGAAGTTAGACTAAACAACATTCCTCTCGACCCCAAGAATTTCATGTATGACGATGTAACAGTAGCCGATCTTTTAAAGAGATAATTTAACTACTTCCTCTCTTCTCAAATGCAAACGTTTACACTAAGTAATAGATTATATCTAAATTATGTTGCTTTGGTACTCACCTTTACTGAATGCAGTTTATTTTTCAATTTATCCTTTGCCAATTTAGATCATATTTGTTCTGTAGATTTAACCAAAACCCTTCCGTTAATTTGAAATACTTAGATAACAAAAGAGCAGTTTCCCCAATAATTACTCTCCTTTCCAAAGTAATCTGGTTAATCCAGGATAAGGGCAATCCTATATCTTTTGCAAGCCGGTATTGTGTAATGTTCATAGGCTTGAGAAATTCTTCTAACAATATTTCACCTGGGTGAATTGGTTCTATTTTAGTTTTGCTACTCATATATTTTACCCTTTATGAAAATTAATTATTTGAACATCGTAAGCATCGTGTTCTTTCCATCCAAAAATTATTCTACATTGATCATTGATTGTGATACTTTGTTTTCCAATTAATTTACCTGAAAGTGTTTCAAGATTATTACCTGGCGGGACTCTCAAATAATTTAGATTTCCCATAGCATCAATGAAAAGAAGTTTTCTGTATGCAATACGGAAGATGATTGGTGGTAATTACCTTTTGAATAATTAAAAGATGTAGTTCCTTTTTCATCCCTTTGCACGATTGAGCAATTTTAGATTTCTTCATATAATATTGTGGCAATTAACAAACAGACGCATAAAATATTTATCGATTAAAGTTATAAATGAGTCATCAAATAAATTAGATGGTAAACACAAGCAGTAATATGCAAATCTAACTGATGATTATTTACTTCTCCCCAAAAGGTAATGAGGAATAAGATGAAAATTATTTACGCATTAGTTATGTGGGTTTTGTTTTCAACATTATATCAAGCGCAGTTTAAACCTGTATTTGAAAAAAAAATATTGTTAAATCAAAACACATGGTTAAGCAGGCAAATATCAAAGAATGAGGTTAATCGTTATTCTGATTTGATCCCAAATCCTAATGAAACATTATTCCCTGATACTATTAATACTGCATTAAGAGATACTATCAAGTACAATATGTATGGCGATTTGTTGAATGATGACCCAATCTATACCCAAAAACACCCTATATGGTTTCCTGCATTACAAATTATCATCCATGGTGTGCTGCTAAATTTAGCCGATCATTATGTGATGCATTACGATTGGGCTACAGTGGGATTCAATTCATGGAATAAGACTGTCTTTCACTCCGGTTTCCCTTGGAATGATGGATGGGAATGGGATAATGCAAGATTTGGCAATGACTTTTTACTGCATCCTTATACCGGTGCAAGCTATTTTAATGCGGCACGTTCGAGCGGATACAATTTTTGGGAGTCATCCATATTTGTATTCGGTGGTTCTTATTTATGGAAGCTTTTCGGAGAAAATGGAGGACCTGAGTTCAAACCGGCAAAGAATTCTTTAATTGCTACAACTTTGGGCGGCATGGTGATGGGCGAAGGATTGTACAGATTGGGGTCGGATGTTATCGATCTAAGATCTACAGGTTTAGAAAGAGTCAGTAGAGAGCTCCTGGCTTTTATTATTAGTCCCGGCCGATCATTTAGCAGACTTTTGACCGGGAAATTGTTTGATCATATCACAGAAGATGTTTATCAGACTGAACCGCTTAACATAACCTTCTCCCCTGGGTATCATAGAGTGAATGATGGGAAAGCAATCGAAAAAGGATCTGATAGTTTTAATTTTGACATTAATTTAGATTATGGAAATCCGTTTGAAAAAAGATCCCGGAAACCTTTTGATTTTTACAAAGTCCTGGGGAGTTTAGATTTTGGAGTAGGAAGAAAAATTGCCGCTAATATAACCGGGTATGGTATTTTATTTGGAAATAATATTCAAAGCGGTAGTCTGGATGCTTTAGTCGGTTTTTTTCAACACATGGATTATTTTGATAATAAGACATTTGAATTGGGTACCTTTGCTTTTGGACCTGGAATAATTGCTAAACTCTTCATGAACCATAATTCTAGTCTTTATACGAATCTTCATGTTAGTATAATTCCTTTTGGCGCGCTAAGCAACCGATTTGGTCCTGAAATTTCAGAGGTGAGGGATTTCGATTACGACACCGGAGCACAGATAACATTTGAAAGCACTTATAATATTGAAGGATGGGTAGGACTTACATTTAAGGCTTATTACTGGTGGTTGGATACAATTTATGGAACTGAAGGACATAGTTATATAGGATTAATCAAACCCAGAATTGCGTTCAAACTTTTTGACAATGTGAGTATTGGTTTTGAACATTTAGTTTACTACAGCGATAGATACCCGCATAATTTCCCTAGTGTTCATTCCGTAAGAACCGAACAGAAAATTTTTGTTCAAGTATTTATAGAAGAGTTCAAGTTCAAAAGATAAATTGATCTTTTCCGAATATTCGATAACAACTAAAAAATAAAATGGATACAACCATGATATTTTTTTTATCAATTGAAAATAATTCTCAATTTTTAGAAGTTTCATTGCCGTCAAGCCTGTAGAAAAATGCTATGCCAAAAAGCGAATAATTTTTCTATTCTTCTTCTTAGGGCATTTAGCAAAAAATTATAAGCATTCTTATCCGCGTCAGAAAAAACAACAATTGAAGCGATTTCTTTTGATTTGAAACTAAAAGCTTTGCAAGCTTTTAACCCCATGATACCTTAAAAAATTCACATTTTTTGCAATCAACAGCCATTGCACTTTAGAAGTTTTTATTAATTATTATAAGTAAATCAATGAAATTAAATAGTAAAATAAATCCAATCTGGATATAATCTACTTGATTATCATTATTTTGAAACAGATGTTTGCATGGAACAAACAGAATTTCTTAATGTAAAAAATTGTTCAGTTGCAATGCCAAAAAATAATTATAAAAAATATATAATAGAACCAGGAGTTACAAATGTTTGAAAATGTTGGTTTCGGAGAATTACTTATAATAATGGTAGTAATTTTAATATTATTTGGCGGGAAAAAGATTCCCGAGGTGGCACAAAGTTTTGGAAAGGGAATCCGGGAGTTTAAGAAAGGTCTCAATGGCGTCCAGGATGAATTGAAAAAAACTATAGATGAAGTTAAAGATGAAGAGAAAAAATAGAATTCCATTATTCTGTTTAAGTTAGATAATTAATTGATACAATTAAGATTGAACCTATAAGAGAATGGAAAACTTTTCATCAATAGCACTATTGATCCTTTTTATTTTATCGGCTGGTGTAACCTGGATAGCTGGAATTGCGCTTGCTAAAACAACAGACACAATTGACACCCGTCTGAAAATCGGCGAGGCTATTGGTGGTTTAATACTTTTAGGAATCAGCGGAAGCTTACCTGAAATTGCCATAACATATAGCGCTGCAGTTAGCGGACATATACCTGTTATAATTGGAAATCTTCTTGGCGGTATAGCAATTCAAACTCTTGTTATAGTCATTTTCGATTTTGCGAATAAAAAGAAAAGGCCACTATCATATGTTGCCGGTTCACCTTTATTATCGATGGAAACAATTTTTGCAATTATCATTACCAGTGTTGCACTTCTAGCCACTTTTATCCCTGCTCAAAAAAACATTCTTAACACAAATCCGTTATCCATCATTCTTGTTTTCATATGGGTAATCGGATTATTTATTTTAAATAAAGTTAGAAAAATTCCCAAACTTTCAGAAACTACTCATGATGCATCCCCGGGCAGGAAGCATCATCAAAGACGTGCTGTTGAAAACCACGTTTTTTATGCAAAGAAATCAACCTTATCTGTATTTGGTGTTTTTATTTTGTCAAGTATAGCCACACTTATAGCCGGAGTAGTTTGCGAAGAATCGGGTTCTATAATTGCCGACCGCTTTGGAATCAATAGCGGAATCTTTGCTGCAACTTTTCTAGCAATAGTTTCTTCCCTGCCGGAAATCAGCACCGGACTTGAATCAATTTTCATCGGTGATAATCATCTTGCAGTCAGTGACATCATGGGCGGCAATGCTTTTATGCTGGTTATTTTTCTTTTCGCAGATATTCTTTCAGGTAAACCGGTTTTATCATTTGCGGGCCATCAAGATATTCTTTTTGCATTTTTAGGAATATTAATGATGTCAGTTTATGCAGCTTCTTTCCTGCTCAAACCACACAAGCGTTTTTTTAGACTTGGGGTTGATTCCATCTTACAAATTATTCTTTACGTTCTAGGCTTAATCGCAATGTTTTATATATTTTAAACTATTCGTTTTTTTGAGAATAATATTCACCTATTCAGGTAAATAAATCGCAGCTGATTTTATTATTAAGACAAATGGAGTATTCCCATAGAAGAATATTTAATACATCTAATTAAGCATTATGGTTACTTCGGAATTTTTGTTTCAATGGCTTTTGGAATTCTTGGATTACCTGTACCTGATGAAACAATATTAGCATTTTCAGGGTTTTTTGTTTTTCGAGGACATCTGCATTTTATACCTACTATTGTTTCAGCATTTCTCGGCAGCATCTCAGGAATTTCATTGAGTTTCTTTATAGGAAGCAAATTCGGTACACGCGCATTGAAACGGTTTGGACCTTTCCTGCACGTTACTGATGAAAAATTAGAAAAAGTCCATAAATGGTTCGAAAAACAAGGCGGCTGGCTTTTATTTTTTGGTTATTTTATTCCCGGGGTAAGACACATAACAGCCATTACAGCCGGGAGCGCAAAAACTAAATTCTCTATTTTTGCCGGATTCGCTTATTCAGGATGTCTGCTTTGGACAAATTCTTTTGTACTGTTAGGTTATTTATCAGGCAGGAATTGGGAAAAGTTAAAGGATAAAATTCAGGATAACATTCTACCGGCAATTCTTGCAGCAACAGTATTGATTATTCTGTACTCAATTGTTAAAAATATCTTCGCAAATAGAAATAAGGGATAGACTTACAAATGCCTGTTGCCAAGCCTGTTAGAAAAAGTGGGAGGACATTTGTCGTCATTTCAATAAAATCATTTTTTTCGTTTGTGTAAATTCTCCGGCTTGTATTTTATAATAATAAATCCCGCTTGATAAGTTTGTCCCATCAAATTTAACTTCATAATTTCCAGAAAGTTTTTCTTCATCGATCAATGTAATTACTTTTCTACCGAGTGCGTCATAAATTTTTAATGAAACAAATTTATTTTGCGGTAATGAATATTTTATTATTGTCGAAGGATTAAACGGATTTGGGTAATTCTGCTCAATGACAAATTCTTTTGGTATATAATTTTCTTTCCCTTCAACTGTAGTTATCATCTCTGATAATGGACGTCGGAAAACACCTCTGCCATAAGTCCCTGCAAATAAATTTATGCCGGAAGTAGTAAATGCATAGATATCAGAATTCGGCAAGCCGTTATTGACCGTAGTCCAGTTTGCACCGTTGTTTGTAGACAGATATACACCGCCGCCATCAGCCCCGGCAAATAGATTAGTACCGGAGACGGCAAGAGCATTAATGTAATGATAATTCGACTGGCCTATCTTTGTCCATTTAGCACCGTTGTTTGTAGATAGATATACACCGCCTGTGTTGGTAGATAGACCTTCGTTAATCCCTGCAAATAAATTAGTTCCGGAGACGGAAAGAGCACGAACATCACAATTCGGTAAGCCGTTATTTACTGCCGTCCAGTTTGTGCCGTCATTGGTAGATAGAAAGACTCCGACAGAAGTCCCTGCAAATAGATTAGTGCCGGAGACAGTAAGAGCATAAACCGAAGAAATCGTCAAACCGTTATTTTCTGCCGTCCAGTTTGCACCGTTGTTTGTAGATAGAAAGACGCCGGCAGAAGTCCCGACGAATAGATTTGTGCCAAAGACGGTAAAAGCAAAAACATTAAGACTATTCAATCCGTTATTTACTTCTATCCAGTTTGTACCGTTGTTGGTAGATAAAAAGACACCTTCATCAAATCCGGCAAATAGATTATTGCCGGAAACAGTAAGAGCATTAACATATGGATCCGTTAAGTCGTTATTTATTGCCCTCCAGTTTGCACCGTTGTTGGTAGAGAAAAAAACCCCGCCATTTGTCCCGGCGTATAGATTTGTTCCGGAGACGGTGAGTGCACGAACATAAGAATTCGTCAAGCCGTTATTTACTGCCGTCCAATTTGCACCGTTGTTTGTAGTCAGATATACACCGCCGATAACCCCAGCAAATAGATTAGTTCCGGAAACGGTAAGAGCTTTAACAAAAGTATTCGTCATTACTGACGTCCAATTTGCACCACTGTTTGTAGAAAGAAATACACATTCAGTAGTTCCGGCAAATAGATTATTACCGGAAACAGTAAGAGCTTGGACATATAGATCCGTCAAGCCGTTATTTACTGCCGTCCAGCTTGCGCCATTGTTTGTAGATAGATAGACACCACCAAGTGTCCCGGCAAATAGATTAGTGCCGGAGACAGTAAGAGCACGGACATAAGAATTTTTCGGCAAGCCTATCTTCACTATAGTCCAGTTAGCACCGTTGTTTGTAGATAGATAGACCCCGTCATCAGTCCCGGCAAATAGATTTGTGCCAGAGGCGATAAGAGCATTGACATCATAAGTCGTCAAACCGATATTTACTGCCGTCCAGTTTGTGCCGTTGTTGGTAGATAGATAGACACCACCATCATTAGTCCCGGCAAATAGATTAGTGCCATTGAGAGCGAAACAGTTGACGCAACCGCCATAGGGCCCATTTGTTTGTACCCATTGGGGATAGATAGCATTAGTTAATATTAAGAAAAAAATAACGTCTAATAGAACAGGGTAGAAAGTTTTCATTGGAGGGATCCAACATTTATTAAAGAATTTGCAATTCAAATTCAGTAAATAATTTTGGGAAGAGATTCAAAGCACAAAATGGCTCGCTAAGACAGCAAAAGTGAATTTATCCAATGAAGATTTGCTTAGCGATAAATAATTCTTGTAGCAAAATAAATAATAAGAATTACAATTCAAATCACAATTTTTACTAAAATACTTTCACTAAGATTTATCTACTATAAAAATAATAGCGCTGAGAAATGCTATCCAGCAAGCAAATAGTTTTTCTATTCTCTCTTTTTAATGATTTTTGCAGAAAATTTTATACATTCTTTTCCGGCGGAAGAAAAAACAACTATTGATGGAATTTCTTTTGATTTGAAGCCAAAAGCTTTGCATGCATAAGGAAGGTCTCTCTCCCAGGTTATCTTAAAGAAATCACATTTTTTGCAGTCAACAGGCATTGCGCGTTAAATATTTTTATTAATTATCGAAGACATATCAATGAAATTAAAGAGGCAAATAAAGACATCGGATGCTTCTTAAACAACTTATATTACAATAGTCTTGTCCATAACTAGACATCATTCATTTTAAATAATTTTTATTCTTGTATTAATAAATTAATTCAAGGGAAATCAAATTAAGTTTATAATATTTTAATACTGATATTATATTAAAAATTCTAAATAATTTTTGCACTATAATAGATAAGAGATACGGCGATAATACAGTTGGCGGGATAAATAAATATTTCATCAACTAACATGGAGTCATTTATGACGATTGGCAGTGTCTCAAATTCGATTGGTGCTTACCAAACGGATAAGACCAATAACTCCAACAGCGTAAGGCTGAATTCTCAAAAACTTAGTGATGCACTAAATTCCGGGAATCTATCAGATGCCCAATCTGCATTTGCAACTCTCTTGCAAAACCTCCAGAATCCAACAGGAAGTTCTGCAAACCCAAATAACACAATTACTACAGATTTACAATCGCTGCAAAGCGCTCTCCAATCCGGCAATGTAGCAGATGCTCAAAAAGCTTTAGGTACACTTCAGACAGATATGAAAAGTGTTCACGGGCATCATCATCACCATAAAGTAGGTAATAGTCAAGGAAGCACATCATCTACAACCAGTACAACGTCAACCACTTCCCAGGACGCATTAGAATCTTATTTTAGCAGTATAGCTAATGCACAAAATTCATCTGGTACTGGAAATTCAACAGATTCTCAAAGTTCATTTAATTCGGAACAAAGTAATAACAGTTCTGCGAACTTGCTTAACGGCAACGACCAGACAAATCAAGTATTACTGACTTTACAAAATACTCTTCAAAGCGGCAATATTAGTTCGGCTCAAAATTCAAATTCAGTATTGAGTCAGTATTTACAGAATGCATCAAGTGTCAACGCTATCGGCAGTATTATCGATTTGAAATCTTAGCGTATATTTATTAATAATAATTCAATATAAAATTATGAATTGCAAAGCGTGTGAAGAAATGATTTTTTTTGTGGACTTCCGAAACGAAGGGCGAAAAAATTCTTTGCCGGTCACACGCTTGTTTTTTTCCAGAATATAACAAGTCTTCTTATAATTCTAGTCCTCAATTTTTCACCCATTTCTACCCGTTTTCACCTTGGTTTTGTCGCGTTTTCACCCTGGTTTTTATCCCGTTTTCACCCCATTTTTATCCCATTTTTGTTCCGTTTTTTCACCGTTAGGCGTCTATGGAATAGTCAGTATGTCAAAGAACTTTTTTAAGGGTAAAATATTTTTACATTTTCCCCCTCTCCTTTTTTTAAGGAGAGGGCCGGGGTGAGGTCCGCAGCGAATATGCAAAACTTCTTTAAAAAATAATTTTGAACTGTTCAAAAAAATACAAGCCCTGAGCTTTAGAATTTACCCTGAAGGAAGTCGAAGGACAAACAATGACGAAATGAAAAACTACAGACAATTATTTTCAAATACTTTATTTTCTTATAATAACTTAAACAGCTTATTTTATCTTGCGCACCTAACCCAATAACTTCTCAAATGCCGCTTTTAAAAAAGCGGTCGGTTTGGGCTGCGGGTTATATGCACCTTCGATTATTATTTCATATCAATATCAGTAACTATATAGCTAACCAAAAAATAATTAGGTGTTAACGATAGCAGTTCATTTGTTAACTCATCATTTTCAGATAAATTCATTGTACCACAAAATCTTTGGCCTTCTCCATCTTTCCAGGATGATGCATAAATCATTAGTGGAATTTTCTTGTTCAGTTTCCATATTGGATTCAAATAGTTTCGTAGCATGAAAAATTGCTTCTCATCAGTTTTATGATATTTAATTTCTATTTGGTCCGGGCGCTTATATGTATCTACCAACAAGACTATTTTATCTTTTTCAATTCGTGTGAATATTTTTATTTGGTCTATATAGTTCACAGATAATTTACTTATTCCTAATTCAGGAAACTTATATTCATTATCGCCACAATATATTGTATCTGTCTTTATAATTTTGCCACCCAAATGCTCATCGACCATTATGCAAAGATTATATTTTTTATCAAACTTGCCGATGCTGAATTTGCTAATTCTTACGCCAAGAAAATCTAAAGCTTGGATAATATCCAAAGTTGAAATATTATCTGATTTGTAAACATTTAGATCGTCTTCTTTTAAGAACTGGGGTCTGGTATCGTTTTTATAACTTTGCGCTCTGACATAGGTTTGCGTAAAAATCACTAGGACCAAAAATAGAATTACCTTTTTCATACTAAATTCCTCCAATTAAGCATATAACGCTGTTGCCGCTAACCGGCAGTTTACCAGGCTTTGACTGGCCCAGAACAAGAATGCCGAATAGTTGCAACAACTTTTATTTAGAAATAATATATTTCTTCCAAAGGAATTCCTTCGGAAGAACAAACTACCATAAACAGCAACTAAACTTTACAAACACAACACACTAATTAGAAAAATGCTGCACTGTCTCAAAGGGATCACTTCGGGAAAAAACTGTGTCCGCCTTGATTGGCTGGTTATGCACTATTTACGAATTTCTTATATAGTATTTTTTTACTATATTTTTTTTCAAAGAAAGAGAAAGATATGAATAAACCAAAATTTTCATTGGAAAAAGCTTTAAAAACAGTCGAAACATCTTCCAAAATTGAAGGACATAAAATTCCTCGAAGCAAATCAACCTCTCAAAAAAGAGCTAAGAATAAAGTGAAATAATGATGTCAAAATACACGCAAGATCCAAACTATATTTATTATGAAAACACAAACATTCCGATAAACAAGCTTAATATTAGAAATCACGATGTTATAGAAGATGAAGAAAGAAAATTGTTGACAAAAGGTTATGAATACTTTCATAAGAAGTTATCAGAATCAACTGCTTTTGATGAACAATATTTCAAAGAACTCCATAGAAAAACATTTAGCAAACTCTACGCTTTTGCGGGGAAATACAGAACAGTAAATATTTCCAAGGGATATTCAACTTTTTGCCAAGTCAGATTTCTTGAACAGACATCAAAAGAAATATTCAAGAAACTTCAATTCGAAAATTATTTGAGAGATTATTCTACTAAAACGAAAGAAGAATTCGCTCGTAAAATCGCTTTTTATATGTGTGAGTTAATTGCACTCCATCCATTTTTTGAATTGAACGGTCGAATAACTAGATTATTTTTCGACATGATTGCCACATATAATGGTTATGAATACATCGACTACCAAGATGCACTCAAAATAGAAGATGGTTACAATTTATTTATAAAAGCGTCGATTGACTGTATGACCGGGGAGGATAACAAAATGTATAGAATACTTCTCTCTGGATTAAAAAAGTCAGAATAACTTTCTTCATCTAATTATTTCAAAGAACGACTTTCAAGTGCATAACGGCATTGTTTTTAAGTTTATACCGTACATTTTGCGGGGCCGCCGCCCATAAAAGCAATGCAGCAACGAAAAAACTAACGCCAATAATTAATTATTTCGAGTACGCCACGGTACACCGTGGCGAGCTTTAAACCTTCGATAGTTTTATTATTTTTTTTACCAATTAAAATACAAATCCGATCAATAATTGATGAGTATTAACTATTTCACTATCATATTTAAATAAATACCTTATATCAATGCTGAAGGATGAAAAAAGTTTATACATCGCTCCTGCTCCAAAAGCAAGACCATAGGAATTATTGGGAAGATTACTTTCAATCTTGTATTTACCCGGAATATCACTTATTGAATTATATTCACCGGTTGTTACGGCAGGTGTTTGATACGTTAATGGATCAATAAAATTATATGAAACATCAAAAAAAGCGTAATAAGTAGAAATGTTATGTATAAAATTATATTGTGCGCCAATTGAAATAGGTATTACCTGGTATTCGGTTCTAAGGACGTTATAGGTTATAGTGTTGTATTTACTATAATCGCCTATATGAACATATTCGTATGAATCTACGGTGTATGATTCAAAAGAAAAGATTTTATAATAACCGGCAGATAATTTGAGATTAATGTTGGATGTTAGATTAGTTCTACCTTCAAAATAAAATGATCCATATATATGCGAGAGAGTATTGAAATTTAACCCTCCATAAATACCAAATTCAGAAGATGTGAAAAATGTTGATTTCTCAACATTCTGCGCAAATAAAAAACTATTGACGAAAATTAAAAAAACGATTAAAATATTTTTCATTTCTTCACCTTATTTATAAGTATTGATTATAATTGAAAGGTACTATAATTTTTGTAAAGTGTTTCTCAAGAAATGTCCCGGAATTCCTAACAATATCCTCTTTAGTTCGGTCATCTAAATTTTGCATAAATAATTCATCAAATTATTCATAGTCCTGGCTAATAGAGTGTAGCCATGGAATATTTTATTTATATCTGATGTGAAAATATTAGCAAATTAATCTTACAAGGATATCCGGTTATTCTTCTGATTGAAGCAAGAGTATTATCCCCTAGGTACTCATTTACTTTAGAATTATTCTCTATAAAGTTATATGTAAGCTATTTCTTATAATCTTTGAATGCAAGAGAAAAAGAAATGCATTAATCAAAGTGGAAGTGGCGGGATGCGCCAGAGGCGCACAAGCCAGCCAAAGGAGCGCAGGTTAGTTCTAAACTGCAGGAGGATTAATTCGCGGTTCGCTAGTTGCAAATTAACTATGCGTTCGCACTGAATCAACAACTTTTTATTTATTAAAAATATTTTTTAGAACTAACTACTTCAAAGAGCAACTTAGTTTTTATAAACCAACATAAGAATTAGAACAAAGTCGTACTGAAAACGGCGTCCGCCTTGATTAAAGGTTAGGGCAAAACATAATCTAATTTTATTTATACTTGCTCTTTCTACAAAACTGAATTCAAGTTTACTTCAGTTGTTAATATTCTTTAGATTTTTCGTACAATTCTATGAATATAGGAAAAACACTAATACTTCGGCAATTAAGACAATTAATAAAATCTCTCAATCTATTAATGTTACAAAAAAATACTAATAATATCTTTTTTATTCCGGTTCAACAAAAGTAATGCAACCATTAAAAACGGAAATTCGAAAAACATAAGAATGGTCACTTTGATTTCCATAAACAGTATAGCGACCATCAGATCCGTAATTGATTTCTGAAAATGTGAAAGTATAACCTTTATATTTAATGGTATTGCAATCAACTATTGTTGCCTTTGTTTTTTTTTCATCATCATTCTTATCCGAAGTTCGAAGAATAATTGTTGCTAATACAATAAGAACAATAAATAAAAAATATGGCAATATTTTTTTGATTTTTACTAACATTTTATCTCTAACTTCATCTGAAAAATCAGCACCACATTTAGGGCAAACTTTATCAGATTCATTTATATCCGTTCCGCAATTAGAGCAATAATATTCTGAAGCATTTTCTTGTTTGATTTCATTACTCATAACTTTCTCCATTTTTTGTTTGCCTAACAGCGTTGCGCCTAACACTCCCCCCAGAACAGCGATACCGAACTGAAAAGCTACTGCCAAATATTTTTAACAATTTTATTTAATAGAACAAACTTATTTGCTATACTTACCTTTTTCACCATACCCGAAAACTTGAACAATGCCGCAATGAAAAATAGTTTACCACGCCAAAGGCGTGGCTGACCGTGTTGAGCGGCGTGTCAGGCGATACTTCGCTTTTATGGATGTTTTACTTTACGCTGATATTTTTTATTATTATTTTCTTTAATAATCTTACTAGGTCGGGGTAACATTACATTCGTACTATCTGTTAGCTTAACAAATCCTTTACCCCCAAGGTATACTAAACCTTTATCTGGCAACCATATGAAGGATAAAGGATCATTAAACTCTCCATAGAAGGTGCAAGCTTCAAGTTTACACGTATCTAATACTACATTACCTAAAAATCTAACAACAGATCCTTTAGGCAAATTAGAAAAATTCGGTATTTTTGATTCAAAGCCTCTGGTACCAGGAGATAAAAGTGCCACATTAGAATTTACTGAATATCCTCCTTTTTCTTTGCTTTCTTTGAATATGATTAATTCTGTGCCAGGAGGAGACCCACTTATTGTAACTTTCTTAATACCTTTTCTTGCATCCTTTAATGCCTCCAGATCATTGACTATGAATCTGTCTGAAGGACCAAATATAATAATACTATTAATCGCTTCCTTCTCTGCTATGGTTATATCATAATAAAGTCCTTGCCCAACTACATGCTGAGTCATTCCAATAAATAAAATAAAAATTAAAGATACTGTAGAAACACTTATTTGATTCTTCATTGTCTTTCTCCTTTCTTTTATTTGAGGAGTCGCCTAACGTTAAGTGTTTTATCCGAAGTTGAGACAAAAAAATATATGATAATTCTTGACAACAGTATTAGTACCCTTGTGCTGATGACATTTCTTCAATGCCTCAATTTC
>PMDS01000112.1 GCA_003155655.1 Melioribacter sp. | reverse complement strand
TCTCAACTAAATTTGACTTTATACCGTGTATTTGAGGCAATACAAGTTTATTAAATCAACTTACCATTTAAAGAACATGAAGAGAATAAATACAAAAGAGATATTAACAATAATATAGTGGCAGTTTTATACCATATACTGGAATAGCCTCCAATGTTGTCAGGTTAGCTGCATTTTATATTATTCGTATGAACTCAACCCCTGTTTCCCCTTCTCTTAAAAAGAGAAGGGGACAAAGAGGAAGAGTTATTTTTATTAACCTAACAGCATTGATAAACTCACCATCCCTCTATTATGATAAGAAATCTAATCAGCAGCTAAGCAGGCAATTGCAGCAGTGTTAACGATATCATCCACACTGCAACCACGTGAAAGATCAAAGAAAGGCTTCTTCAATCCCTGTCCGATTGGACCAACAGCTTCAGCTTTTCCAAGGCGCTGTGCAATTTTATAGCCTATATTTCCGGCATTTAGATCCGGGAAAACTAAAACATTAGCACGACCGGCAACTTTACTACCAGGAGCTTTTTTCTTACCAACAGAATCAACAATAGCCGCATCAAATTGTAATTCGCCGTCAACATTTAAATCCGGGCGTTTCTGCTGTACAATTTTAGTAGCTTCACGAACTTTATCGACTAGCTCATGTTCAGCACTTCCCTTTGTTGAAAACGAAAGCATTGCAATGTAAGCTTCTTCACCAGTTAATTTTTTATGATTTTCAGCCGTTGAAATTGCAATATCGGCAAGCTGTTTTGCATCAGGATTTGGGTTTACAGCGCAGTCAGCAAAGCTATAAACTGAATCCGGGAAAACCATTAAGAAGAAACTTGAAACAATTGAAATACCTTCCTTCATACCGACACAAAAAATAGAAGCACGCATAACGTCTGCCGTAGTAGCAAAAGAACCGGAGACACTTCCATCGGCCATTCCCTGGCTAACCATCATTCCGCCAAAGAAAATATCACGGCGCATAGTTTCCCGGGCTTGTTCAATAGTAACTCCTTTATGTTTTCTCAAATTGAAAAAATAATTTGTGAAATCACTAAGCCGGTCGCTTTTTTCAGGATCAATAATTCTAATACCCTGAAGATCAACGCCATTTTTTTTAGCGTCATCTCTGATTTTATCTTCATTTCCAAGAGTAATTATTGATGCAATTTTTTCTTTAGTCAACACCTCACCAGCCTTTAAAACTCTTTCATCGTGAGATTCAGGTAACACAATAGTTTTTTTTCTTTGGGCTGCTCTAGATCTGATTTGGTTTAATAATTCAATTTCTGCCATTATCCTATTCCAAAATTGTTTAAAATTCTGTCACAAATATAAATAGATTTTAATTAATGGAGTTTAAGGAAATACCAATACAATAATATTAAAATTGAAATTTAGCTGTGAATTTGAAATATTGAGATGGAGATAATATATGATTAGACAAATAATGCCTTTTAACGACTCGCAAGTAAAAAACAGCAAAACGTACTTATTTATTTTTATCTCACTCTGCGTTGTTGCATCACTTTTTTATCTATTTGCAGACATTTTTGCAATGATAGCAATTTCCGTTCTGCTTGGACTAATATTTAATCCAATAGTTAATTTTTTAGAAC
Source organism: Melioribacter sp. (assembly GCA_003155655.1). Taxonomy (GTDB): domain Bacteria; phylum Bacteroidota; class Ignavibacteria; order Ignavibacteriales; family Melioribacteraceae; genus Fen-1258. The sequence continues at coordinate 2,484 of PMDS01000112.1, read as the reverse complement.
GCCGCGGCTTAAACAGGACTGTTTCAGTACTTCTTGTATTTTTATGTTTAGGAACTGCTATTGCGGCAGGATTTTCATTTTTAGTTCCTAAAATTATTTTACAAATGAATACTCTTACGACAACATTAACGCAGGAAAATCTTCAACTATTAATGCAGCAATTTGAAAAATCTGTTAAATCAGTTTTCCCATTTTTAGGTCCGGTAGATCTTTCACAAAAAATAACAAACGTATTTCAGAATATTTTTGTTGACTGGGTAAATAATATTACAAACATTTTATACAGTATTGTTTCAATAATTATCGTTCTTGTTATAGTACCTTTTATGACCTTTTTTCTATTAAAAGATAATAAAAAGCTTGTGCGTGTAATTATTAATGTAATGCCTAATAAATATTTTGAAGTATCCTATTCGGTAATAAGAAAAATTTCGATACAGCTTGGGAGATTTGTTCGGGGTTGGCTGTTAGACGCTTTTTGTGTAGGATTTCTAAGTGGTTTAGGATTGGCACTATTAGGGATCCATAATGCAGCCTCAATAGGACTAGTGGCTGGTATTGGTCACTTAATACCATATTTTGGGCCGATAATTGGCGGAATTCCGGCAATTGGAATGTCTCTTATTCAGTTTGGAAATTTTTCAATGCTGCCAAGAATTCTTTTGATGTTTCTTTGCATATATCTAATTGATAATGGGATTATACAACCAAATGTTTTTTCCAAAAGCACCGATATGCACCCACTTGTAATAATAATATTAATAATAGCAGGCAGTCAATTATTCGGCATGATAGGGATGCTTTTAGCGGTACCAGCAGCAACAATAATAAAAACAGCTACACGGGAAATTTATTTTGGATATAAAAATTATAAAATTATCCAATCCTAATATTATATCATGTTATTTCCATTCATGGAATTTTTTCTGAATTGTATCTTAAATTATCTTTAAATAGTTTACAATAAAATAAGGATAGAAATGAAAATCGAATTTATTGGCGCAGCTCAGACAGTAACCGGTTCAATGCATTATATTCAAACAAAAGAAAAAAAATTTTTATTAGATTGTGGAATGTACCAGGGTCAGCGTAAAATTGCATATGAAATAAACAGGAAGTTTGATCTTTTTAATCCGGCTGAAATTGATTTCGTAATTTTATCACACGCTCACATTGACCATTCGGGAAATTTACCCACTCTTGTTAAAAACGGATTTACCGGAAAAATTTATTCAACGTCTGCAACCCGTGACCTTTGTGCAGTAATGCTGCAAGACAGCGCCCACATACAGGTAAAAGATGTTGAATTTGTAAATAAAAGGAGGAAAAAAAGGGGCCAGAATCTATTTGAACCATTATATGTAGAGAATGACGCGATAAAGACATTAACACATTTTGTTGGAATTGGTTATCACCAGGAATTTAAGATCACCGAGAATATTTCACTAACATATTACGACGCGGGGCATATTCTAGGTTCTGCACTTGTATCTCTAAAGATTAAGGAAGATGGAAAAGAAATAAACCTTTCATTTTCAGGAGATCTTGGAAGACCAAATCTGCCAATACTGAATGATCCTGAAAAAATACCTAACCCGGACTATTTTATATGTGAAAGCACTTATGGAGGAAAGACACATGAAAATTCGCTCAACTCTGAGGATGCCCTTGCAAAAGCCGTATCGAAGGGAATTGCCCGAAAGGCAAAAATTATAATACCGGCATTCAGCGTTGGCAGAACTCAAGAGATTGTTTATGCGCTTCATAGAATTTTTGAAAATAATATAACAGGAAGAATTCCTGTTTATGTAGATAGTCCTCTTTCAATGAACGCAACAAATGTTTTCCGCCTGCACCCTGAATGCTTTGATTCAGAGACAAATGAATTTCTTCGTAAAAATGAGGACCCGTTTGGATTTAATAGACTTACCTATATAACGGAAGTAGAAGATTCAAAAAATCTTAATAAGGTAGAAGGTCCTTGCATAATAATATCAAGTTCCGGCATGTGCGAAGCAGGAAGGATACTGCATCACCTGGCTAATAACATTGAAGATCCAAAAAACATAATATTAATGGTTGGTTATTGTGCAGAAAATACTCTTGGCAGGAAACTTATTGAAGGTGAAAAAAATGTAAATATTTTGGGAGAGTCATTTAATGTTAAGGCGGAAGTAATAGTACTAAATTCATTCAGCGCTCATGCAGATGAAAACGAATTAATAAATTATTGTTCAGGACTTAATAAAGAATTAATGAAAAAGATTTTTCTTGTTCATGGAGAAATAGATCAACAACAGATATTCAAAACTCATTTGGAATCAATAGGTTTTAAAAATATTTTTATACCTGAAAGAGGTTATGAGGTTGAATTATAAACCTTGCCTGATGTGCTGTCGAACAATTGTAGCAGATGGCTGCGAGGGCGAAATAATCAATACTCGAAATTATGTTTCCATTGAACAAAGGGTTGGGCTAAAGCCC
>PMDS01000084.1 GCA_003155655.1 Melioribacter sp. | reverse complement strand
GCTTCTAGGCGGTCAACTTGAGTAATATCAATTAATGATCTAAATATACAGGAAAAAAAAGAGGAATATTTATAAAAAGAAAAATGGATTCGATCTAGGTAAGGCAGGTTTACACGTCATAGACTAGTTTGAAAGCAGAGGAAATATAGAATCCCTATCATGAAAGAATTAACTCCTTTTTCATCCCTTTGAACGATTGTCTTTCATCACTTCTCTGTATAGGTTAATCCATATTTAATAGGTTCAATTTCAGGTGGAGAATATTCTAATTAATACAAAAACCAATTATCCTTTAGTAATTGCGTTGGTAGTTGTCATTATACTTTTTTTAATTTTTGGCGGCGGGGCGATGACCGGAAGAATGATGAATAACGCATGGCTGTAAATATCGACCCGGAGAAAATTAGTCTTCTGCGAGCCGCGCCAAGATTAATGCAAATTCTAAGAGTGCTTCGACGACACAAGTTTTTGCGTTCCATTATCGGCAAGAAACACTTACCCCCACCTAAAGAATTACGGAAAATATTCGAGGAACTGGGGCTAACCTTTATCAAATTCGGTCAAGTACTTGCCATGAGGCATGATCTTTTACCTGCCATATACACAGATGAGCTTGAGTTGTTACATGATCATCTGCCACCGATGGGCATCAAAACAGTAAGAGCGAAAATCGAATCTGAACTGGGTGCATCAATGACGAAGTTGTTCTCGTCGTTCAGCGAAACACCATTAGCTGCCGCATCAATTGCTCAGGTGCATGAGGCGACAATGAATACCGGTCGACATGTGGCAGTAAAAGTTCAAAGACCAGGTCTTAAAGAAATAATTTCGAAAGATATAGCCGCAATGTCATATCTTGTAGGTTTGGGTGAAAAGCTTTTTCCGCGATTACGCGCACTTGATCTCCCTGTTGTGGTGCATGAATTTGCGAATAGTCTTAACAGTGAACTCGACTTCGGTCATGAATCGCGCTCAATAGTATTACTTCGAACTGCGCTTGCCGATGTTAAAGGTCTTTGGATTCCGGATATCGTTGCAGAGTATTCGGGGAAAACTGTTCTCACTATGGAGTACTCTGCCGGCGAACGGGTAGATCTTTATGCAAAGACTCATCCCAAAGAAATGCCGAGGGTGATCAGCGTACTTGTAAAACTAATGCTGCAATCTATTTTTGAAGAAGGTTTGTTTCATGCTGATCCGCATCCCGGTAATGTTTTCGTCCTGCCTGATGGGCGGCTTTCCCTTCTCGATTTTGGAATGACCGGCGATCTTGACGAACCAATGCGTGAATCATTGATACTACTGCTTGAAGCAGTTGTTAAAGGCGATGCACGTGCAGCAACAGAAGCATATCTAGAGATGGCGCCTGCAAGTGAAGAAGTTAACAGGGCAACGCTATTAGTTGACATAAAAGCTACGATGTATGAAATGCATAAGAATGGTCCGGAAGACATTTCAATCGGTGATGCATTCGAGTCCTTGCTGAATGCCGGCAGCCGGAACGGTGTTCATAATCCAAGTGAGTTTTTCCTTCTGACGCGTGCGTTTATTCTATTAGAATCTCTGATGAGCTCGCTCGCTCCGCATCATAACTATATGAAATCGTTTCGTGTAGAGATATCGCGCCTGACGACGAAACATTTTTCACTAGCTCGGATTAAAGAAAAGACTACGAAATTTGCGCGCGAAATGGAGCGATTAATAAATGATGCGCCCAGCGATACACGTCGTATTCTTCGACATATTGCTGATGGTAATTTGGGCCGGATACAGACTCCGGCGTTGGAAGCTTTGGGAAGTCGCCTAAGCCGAAATCTTTCACGGCTCACGGGTGCGATCGCTTTTGCCGCTCTCGTTGTTGGCGGCTCGATGCTTTTAATGACACCAATGGGCGGCTGGCATGACATTTTTGGTTTTACAATGATCATCGGTGGAATTATTGGTATGTTGATAACCCGAATTGGTGTGTGGCTTCGAGAGCGAAGCCGGCGTTGATGCTCGATTACTGAATGCAATTGAAGAAATTTCTTGGCAGGCTTGACAGCAGAGAAAATTAAAATGTTGAAACTTTATTTTTAATAAAATAACATTATATTTACTGCCGTTAATTAAATGTATAATTTAATGGAACGATTTGTTCAACAAATTACATTTCGTTCTTCTTTTATTCTTCGAACGAACAAGTTTAGCTGTAAGGAAAAATCCTTTCGGAATCCCTCCTTTAAATTTATTTTTATAGAAAAATATCAATCGGAATATAAATCTTTATTTCACAATTCTATAAGGTATTTATAGAAATAACTTCAAATATAATTTTATTTCGAAATCCGATTGATTTTAGAAATGCTGTCTGGGGAAAGTTTAAATCTCATATAATCTAAAAGATTGTTGGGTAAGTAATATATACTTTCTCGTAATGTATTAAACTTCTATTATAGATTTCTTTATTCTTCTTTTATTCCAATACGATTTTTATATCGTGTTTAAGAAATATCTATGCCGAATTCTTGCTGGTTGATGCTTTTAGCTGGATATGAGATTTTTTTGCTTTTAATGGGACACACAATACCAAGAATTCAGTAGAAAATGTAATTGACGTACCGGAGGCATAATCAATTCAAATTACGAACAAGAGCAAGAAAAAAACGTGCGTTTTTCATATTTCCACTCTTGCTATTCTTAAAGCTAGTTTACTCTGTTGAATAGATAGAACCGAAGCATTAATACCCCAAATACGGTTAGAAAAATGCCCGACTGCATTATTAAAATAGTCAAGTGAAATTTGATTACGAAAAGGAGGTGAGGTTATAACAATTGAATGTACCAAAACTTATTGCTAATTAAAACAGCACAGCAGAATGAAAAAATGGGGGCGATCGCAAATGCAGATGATGATTGATGATGAAGCTTAATGAAACAATAACTAACTAACCTACTAAAAAGAAAAATTAATGCCCACTAAGAAATGTGGATTTTTAGCAGGTAAAGAATTTAATCAAAGGAGGAAATCATTTGGAAAATGCAAATCAAAATTCGGTGGTTATCAAACTTTCTAAAGATGCTGGAATTAAAAAAGAAGAAAATCTTTACGTCTATGTAGTTGATCAAAGCGGTAAGATATTAGAGAAGACGCCATTTAAAGACTTGCAAGCAAGTTTAAAGTCAACTAAAAACGACCTCATGGGTCAAAATAAGTTATACATTGCTCAAGCAATACCAAAACAATTAAGTGGTAAAACCAACGAAAGAGTACTTCTTCAAGCTGGTGCCTACCAGGTGGTAAAATCCTTAGTTGGTAATTCTATTACTGTAAATAGTATTCCCGGGAAAGTTCTTAAACCCTGGATTCCGGGTAATTGCCTGATAACAGGAAATATCTCGAACACGATTACTCTTGACGGTAATGAAGTAACAGTTCCTGTTTGTAACGCACGTGTTCATCTAATGGAAGTAGAAACTGAATTCTTATTCCATAAATTTCCCCTAATTTATCGCTGGATACCGGATTGGGTTATTGTAGAAATAAGCAAACGTATAAATGAAATTTTAAAAGATTCTCCTGTTCCTGATCCGGTTGGACCTATTAGTGTATCAGGAAAAATAAATATTCCCCTTCAATCATTAAACATGAAAAGCAGTCTTCAACGAACTCTAAAAATGCGAGCACTTCCACAACTGCCACAGGATATTATAAACGGAATAAAATCTTCCTCGCTGGATACAATCCGACAGACTTTTGCCGACAATCATCTCCTTTTACATCCATACATTTGTCTTTGGCCTATTTTCTGGCCATGGCTATATGAATGTGATGAAGATAATATTGCTTATACCGACAGCAACGGTCATTTTGAATATTGGGAAAACACAACTACCGAAGATGGGCCGCTAAATATTTATACATGGGTAGAAGTACAAATTAATGGTCAGTGGGTTACTGTCTATAATCCGGCAATTCCTTGTAACACCTTGTGGAATTATAGCTGCGGTTCTCCAATCAATATAAATCTTAATGATTCGCGCATCCCCCCATGTGTTTCTGTTCCAATACAAGGTGATATAGTCTGGGTTAAAAGAATTGGTAATGGCACATCCATTCGTAATCTTTCCATGTCCCCGGCCGATCCATCAAAGCCGAGTTTGTTTGCAGATGCAAGAGGATTGACGAATAGTGTTGGTCTTGAAGGTGGAAAATATGTAAGTCCATTTTCTGGTTCATTCCCGTTATATATTCAATTTGGTGATGGATTTCCCTCTGCGGCTGTTTCACATTTTCGTTGGAAATATCACCGCATTACTGATGCAGATTTGCAAGATGTCAATGAACCCTTTATTCTTCAGGAAGGGCCGTTAGCAAAATCATATACTTATCAGGTGAAAGATAATCAAGGCAATGATGTATTTTTTTCGGGCAATTTCAAACTTGATGAAGATGTAAAAGTTAATGATATAACAATTAAAATTTATAAAATTCCACATGTAGATGCCTCAATCGATACTGGTATTGCCACCGCCGAATGGAACCAGGATACTGTAAGTATTAATGTGGATGCCCTAAGCTTGCAAAACGGATTATATGAATTTGTCCTTGAATTGTGCGATAGTACCGGCAAAGTGATAAATAATTTCGGAAATAATGTATTCCAGGTTGATTCATTTTTGCCCTCGCCGCCAAACCCTGCTTCTGTGTCGGCAAATAACGTAGATCATAATTATGTTGTATGGAATGGAATACAAGAAGCTGGTTTCCGTTTTCTAATACGAATCGATAATGACCCCACAACTTGCAGTATTTATAATGCCCAAATATTAAATTATGACGGAACGATTGTTAGTTCGGATACTCAATGCGGGTTTGCTCAGTATAAACCACCCAAAACTGGAGATACAGTGTTGCTTCATTTTACCGCCCGACAACCGCATCGATTTGGCATGTTTAGCTATTACGTTAACAGAGGCAATTCAGGTAACGTTTATTCTAACGTAAGTCAGGTTCCTGAACCTATTAATTTCAGGTATGCTCAAGGTATATGGATTAGTTATCAATATGATCCGCTTCTCTCTGATCTACTTGGAGGATGTGATAAGGCTGCATTTGCTGAAACCTTAGATGTTTATGCTTACCATACAGATGGAACTAATCGAATAGGCAATTACGATAGCGATGCAGTAGCTGCCTTTGCTGTTGAACCAGAATCGTAGGTTCAAACACAACTGAAACTTTATTGGAGAAGATTCAAACCCGCTTCCATAATTTTAAATGGAGGCGGGGTTAATAAATATTGTTTCTATTCAATATTTTCTCCGAATATGTAAAACAGAAAAATTGGGACTAACTGAAATAAACTTAATGTAATAACAAAAATTAAAATGATTCAAACAGGAGAGATTAAAATGAAACAAATTAGACGTTCAACAATATTTGCAATTCAGATATTTCTTCTTTTCCTTCTTATCTGTCCAAATACGGAAGGGCAGACCAAGCATTTTATTTGGCTCCATACTGATAAAAATACTCAATTGTGGACTAAAGAGGTTTATGATTTACTTAAAGGTAATATCGACGGGTGTCTGGTCACTGCCTGGATTCAAAAATCAGCGGATTTCGGAGAACCATTTGATTCTGTCAATAATATTTATTCGATTGGAAACTATGACCCGAAATATGCTCATCAGACCTGTTATATCAGTGAAATGTACGCAAATGGTCAGTCATTTGATCTCAGGTCATTCCCGAAGTTGCTTGCTGACGAGCCCTCAATTCTTCTTCTTGATAAATATTTAGACTTGAATTGTAATGTTACTTTCTCGGGTTATAAATGGTATCCACTATTTCTTGAGAGCTGGTTCGGAATTCGTTTATGGCTCCCATGGACAAACCAGATATGGGCATGGGAGAAGCTGGAAAATACTTTTCAGGAAAGATTTAATTGCTGCTGGATACATCTTACTAAAAATAAAAACGACTTTACTGAACTACTAACATGGTGCAAAAACAAAGGTAAAAGGGTTATGCTTTATGCAGGTGATGATGATATTACAAAAGATGATTTCCTGGAATGTTATCCAATTTTTCTAAATGCTTTTAATACAGTATTCAACAGCGGTCATTAGAAAAAAATAAATTTTAGAAAAATGATTTATTGAGAACATTACAATTATTTTCAAACGATACATTGTCTATATTCAATATTCTGTAAAATATTTTTGTCTTTAGTTTTTATTATTAATAGAATAAATTAATTATAAAAAATGGGGAGATTAATATCAGGATATAATTGAAATCTTTGAATTCGCGAAAGCGGATAATATTAAACAATTACTCACCCGAAGAATCACTTTCTCTAATCTCAACCCGCCGGATTTTGCCGCTTATAGTTTTTGGCAGTTCGGTTACAAATTCAACAATGCGCGGATATTTATAAGGAGCTGTTATTTTTTTTACATGTTCCTGCAATTCTTTTGCAAGTTCGTCACTTGGCTTATAATTTTTTGATGTAACAATTGTAGCCTTTACAATTTGCCCTCTTACTTCATCCGGAACTGCAGTTATAGCGCATTCTAATACTGCCGGATGTTCCATTAGCGCGCTTTCCACTTCGAAAGGACCAATCCTGTATCCCGAACTTTTGATAATATCATCGGCTCTTCCAACAAACCAATAATAGCCATCCTCATCTCGCCATGCGGTATCACCCGTGAAGTAAATATTATTCTTCCAAACTTTATTTGTTAGTTCTTCATCGCGGTAATAACCGTTAAACATTCCAACAGGTTTTCGTTTATCAGTAAAAATAACTATCTGTCCTATCTCGCCAACTTCGCATACTTTGCCGTCAGGATCAATAATATCTATGTCGTAACCGGGTAAAGGTTTTCCCATAGAACCGGGTTTGGGCGCTATCCACTGATTTACAGCAACTGCAACTGTGCATTCTGTTTGTCCGTATCCTTCCATTAATTTAAGACCTGTAGCATCAAGAAATTGCTTGTACACTTCAGGATTTAAGGGCTCTCCGGCAACTACGCAATATTCCAGATTGCTCAAATCATATTTTGTCAAATCTTCTTTAATCAAAAAACGGTAAATAGTTGGAGGGGCGCAGAAGGTGGTTACTTTATTTTTTGAAATTACTTCCATCATAAGTTTCGGAACAAATTTATCATAATCGTAGGTCATAACTGCCGAGCCTGATAGCCACTGCCCGTAAATTTTACCCCATGCCGATTTAGCCCAGCCGGTATCGGCAACAGTAAAATGAAGTCCGTTATCTTTAACGTTTTGCCAGTATTTTGCTGTTAGAATATGCCCAAGCGGGTAAGAAAAATTATGATTAACCATTTTAGGCATTCCGGTAGTACCTGAAGTAAAGTATAGCAGCATTGTATCGCTAAGTTCAGCTTCGTTATCCTTCTGCCGGGTGAAGATATCCGGCGCTTTTTCCATTTCTTGTGTAAGATTAATCCAGCCTTCGCGGGTTTCACCGATTACGGCTTTGTGTTTTAATGTTGGTGATTTCTCTACTGCTTCTTCAACATGTTGTATGACCAATGGATCCGGAACACATACAATCATTTTAATATTTGCAGCATTATTTCTGTAAATAATATCTTTTGATGTAAGAAGGTGCGTAGCCGGAATTGTTACGGCGCCGATTTTATTTAACGCAAGAGTGCAGAACCAATATTCGTAACGTCTTTTCAGAATAAGCATAACCGGATCGCCTTTCTTTATGCCGATTGATCTAAAGAAATTGGCAAGCTTATCGCTATAGAGTTTCATTTGCCCGAACGAGAATACATCTTCATTTCCTTTATCATCGCACCAAACCATAGCAATTTTATCAGGTGATTTTAAAGCTATTTCGTCAACAACATCGAAGGCAAAATTAAAATTTTTGGTTACCAGTATTTCAAAATTATCAATAAAATCCTGATACGAATCAAAATTAGTTTTTTTTAGATATTTGTCAAGCAGCATGTGTTTTTAATTCCGTGAAATATTATAAAATAATTGCAAGCATTTTTACTGTTGTATTGTTCAGCGCTTTCATTGCATGGCTATAATTTGAATCATAGTAAATTGAATCACCCTCGTTAAGAATTATTTCATGACCATCAATCACAATTTTCATTGAACCTTGAATCACATAATTAAATTCCTGACCGGGATGTGAATTAAATTCCATCTGAGTTTGACCGGAGGATGGTTCGATAGTAACAATGAATGGTTCTGCTTTTTTATTTATGAAATTGTACGCAAGGTTTTCGTATTTGTATTGTTTTCGCCTTTCAATGTTGAGCCCTTTCCCTTTGCGTACAATACTGTATACATGAAGCCGCGGGTTTTCGCCGCTGAATAGTGCGGAAAGCTCTACATTGAACCGGTGCGCGAATTTAGATAAAAATCCTACCGGTATATCAATGTTGCCGCTTTCATATTGAGCTAAAAGATCACCCGGAATACTTAGTTCATTCGATAAAGTTTCGCATGATACTCCGGAGATTTCTCTTAATTCCTTAATTCTTTCTGCAATTAATTTAATTTGCTCGTCCATAATCAGATGGTATAATAGTTAATATTTCGTTTTGAACTATTTTATGAAAAAGTAAAAATCCGAATTGAATGTAACAGGAAATATTAAAATAATCAACGATATCATCATCCGATTAAACTGTTTTTTAATTCAGCCTATTATAAAAAATTTCCCGGCAGGTTTGTCTTCTTCTGGAAGATTTACCCGGACAAGACGTGCTTGACAACAAAGAAAAGTGTATCCGTATACAGCACTCCATCTAAACATAGTGGAACTCCTAAATACATTATTGATGTTTAACCAATACATTGCAGGGTTGCTAATTTTATGAATTTTGTAAAGAAAATAATTAGTCCTATTTATAGAGAATGTGTAAACAATTGAAGGAGTTGTAATATGTCTATAGGTATTACCGGGGCTACAGGACAATTGGGCAGTCTTGTAGTTAAAAATCTTAAAGCAAAAAGAACCGATGAGATTGTTGCACTAGTACGTTCACCTGAGAAAGCAGCTGATCTTGGTGTTATTGTTCGTGAAGCAAACTATGACAAACCAGAAACACTTGAAAAAGCTCTTGCAGGTATAGATACACTTCTGCTAATATCTGCAAGTGAGGTTGGAAAGCGTTTAGTACAACATAATAATATAATTAACGCAGCAAAGAAAGAAGGAATAAAGTGGATAGTTTACACAAGTCTGCTGCACGCAGATAAATCGCCTCTCAATCTTGCAAAAGAACATTTTCCGACTGAAACAGCTATTAAAGAATCAGGCATAGCTTACACAATATTGCGTAACGGCTGGTACACCGAAAATTACACCAACTCAATTCCCGGTGCTATTGCCGGCGGCGCTTTTATAGGATGCGCAGGAAATGGTAAAATTTCTTCTGCCGCACGTGAAGATTTTGCAGAAGCGGCAGCTGCGGTTTTAACCGGTAAAGGGCATCAGGGCAAAACTTACGAACTCGCAGGAGATCAAGCATATACTCTAAGTGATCTGGCAGTGGAAATTTCAAAGCAGACAGGGAAAGAAATTACGTATAAAAATTTATCCGAAGCAGAATATGCTAATGCGCTAAAAAATTTCGGATTGCCTGAAGCGTTTGCGAACTCAATAGCCGGCTGGGATACCGGCGCCTCCCAGGGCGCTCTGTTCGACAATAGCAGGCAGCTTTCAGCGTTAATAGGCAGGCAAACAACACCGCTTTCAGTAAGTGTAAGTGAAGTGCTCAAGCAGTTGTCAAAAACTTAATAGTACTGTTGGAGAAAATTGATTTTATAATATTTAGTTCTTAATGTGAATGTAGGATACATAAAAACATTAGTTATTATTTGTAATCATTGTTTTTACTGTGGATAGATTATTAATATGTACTTGGTTAATTATCTTTAACAGATTTCTTGACTTATTATCTTATTCAAAGTATCTTAATCTCCGTAGAGAAAAGTTAATTGATAAGATATTAATCATATAACTAAATAATTTCCCGTAATTCCAATCTTACCGTTAATTCAATTTTTTAGTAGTTGTTTTAGTTTCGTATAAATATTCAACACTCATCTTTTTTAGTGAGTGTTAAATATGGCAAGATGATTTCCGTAGAAAGTAATTTAAAAAAAATAAGTTATGAATATTCAAAATGCGTCAGATAAATTAACTGCAATAATTGTTGATGATGAACTTCATGGAAGAGAAAATCTAAAGAAGATAATTGAAGCTTATTGCTTTGAAGTCGAAATTCTTGAATGCGCTGATTCCGTTGTTCATGCAAAGGAACTTGTATCTGTCCATAAACCTGATGTTGTATTCCTTGATATTAATATGCCCGTTCTGGATGGATTTGACTTTCTTGACGAATATGATGAGCGGAACTTTATGGTAGTTTTTGTAAGCGCGCACGAAGAATTTGGAATCAATGCTGTAAAAGCCGGCGCAGTAGATTATCTTCTTAAGCCAATAAATATTAAGGAGCTTAAACAGACAGTTAAAAAACTTTTGCTGATTAGGAATAAAAATATTAAAGATAAACAGATTTACAATACAGATAAAATTGTTCTTCCTGCATCACACGGGTTTAATGTATTGATAATTGATGATATAATAAGGTTCGAAGCTGAAGGATGCTACACCAAGGTAATTATTAAAGACGGAAAGGATACAATTGTTTCCCGCACGTTAAAAGATTTTGAGGATACTTTACCGAAAGAAAAATTTTTCAGAATTCATAAATCGCACTTAATCAACTTAAAATATATAAAAGAATATTCAAACCTCAGCGGGAACTTTGTTACAATGACAGACGGCAGCAGGATTGAGATATCGCGCAGGAAAACTCCGGATTTTGTACAGAAAATAAAAGCAGTACATAATTCAGTTTGAATATGTTTAATAAATTTTTAATTCTTGTAACACTTACTTTTCTTCAGTTTGCCCGGGTTTATTCTCAGACACCTTCTTATTATCATTATACTTCATCCGATGGGCTTGCCTCTTCAACTGTTTTTGATATAATTCAGGATAGAAACGGATTTATCTGGTTCGCCACATTGAATGGAATCAGCAAGTTTGACGGAAAAAATTTCACAACATTCAGAACAAATGATGGTCTTAATTCCAATTCGATTATTTCTCTCGCAGAAGGGAAAAACGGTGAATTGTATATAGGTAATTATGAAAAAGGAATTAATGTATTAAAAAACGGTAAAATTGAAAATTATTGTGATGAAATTGACGGGAAAAGTTTTGCTCTCTCATATTTGTTGCATATCCCTTCGGGTAACTACCAGGAAAAATTATATGCCTACCGAAGATGGGGAAACATAAATGTAATTAATGAAAAAATACCATCAGGTTTTTCAAATTACACTATTAGTACATATCCAGTTCAAATAATAAAATTAGAAAGAATATTGACTTATGAAATGATCGCATTGACTACAACCGGCTTATACAATTTTAAAAATAACAAATTAACTAAACTGATAATTCCCGGCCTTCCTGATACCAATGTTTTTTGTTTTACTAGTAGTGATGACGGCAGTTACTTTATCGGCACAAAAGGATTTATCTATCAAATAAAAAATAATATTTTAATTAAAAAATATAAAATAGACCTAAACACCGGCAACAAGGATGTTGTATCCATATTAAGAGACAAAAATGATAATCTCTGGTTTTCTGTAATGAACAGAGGTTTCTATCTTATTCCCAACGGTTCAGATAAAATTATTGATATCGGAAAAAAGATGGATCTGCAGAACACTCTTATAAATAATTATCTTGAAGATAATGAAGGAAATATTTGGATAAGCACATACGGCAAAGGTGTTTATTGTTTGAACAATCTTTATCTCAGAAACTATAATGAAAATGACGGATTGAGCAGTAATAATGTTTATTCAATTGAGGAAGAAAGATCCGGTAAATTATTGATAGGTACTTTTAATGGTGTAAATATTTTAGAAAATGGAAAATTCGGCCACATCAAAAGTAATATTAATAAAACTTTGACTGAATACATCTACCACATTAAAAATATTGATAATGATTTTTATGTTTGCGGCGCATTCGGATTCGGCGGGAATGAAATGAAAAATGTTTTTTACAATGGAATAAAGTTTCACCTATTCGACAAGTCATCATTCTTAAAAACCAGCAACGGGCTTTACCTGTTCGGAGCAGGAGGAAGTTATATAAGAGTCCAAAAAGATCTTCACTATAATGATAATCGAACTTACACGTTCTATATTTGGGGAGATAGCACTAAACTAGACCGCATAAACGAAATTTTTGAGGATACAAAAAAGAATATCTGGATAGGAACAAACCTTGGTTTATGCAAAGTATCTAATCTGTCTATTGACAAGGCAGAATTGAAGAAATCTTTATTCCCAACTAATCCCGTCCTAAATTCTAGGATAAATTCAATCTTTCAAGACAAAAAAAATATAATATGGTTTGCCGGTGAAAAAGGAATAGCCAGCTTCAACCTTAATAATGATTCAGTTACAAGTTACACTAATATTCTTGGCTCCAATTTATCATCCTCGAATTCTATTGTTTCAGACAGCCGGGATAGGATTTGGATTGGAAATATGAAGGGGCTTTATTTATTTGACGGTAATTCAATTAAACAACTTAACAGGCAAACGGGTCTTCCTTCAGATGAAGTATATTCTCTTTTTTATGATAAAGAGAAAAACTATTTATACATCGGTACAAGTAATGGTATTTCATTTCTAAATATAAATTTATTTGACAAGTATGTTCCTCTTCCGCTTGATATGAAAATCATTAATATAAAAGCAGGTGATTCGTTATATACTAACTATAATGATTTAGTTTTTAAACCGGAACAAAATAATGTTTATATCGAATTTAACGCGCCTAGCTACTCTTCACCCGGTTCGGTAAAATATAAATATAAAATGAACGGCGTTTGGAATGAAACCGATCATAATTTTCTGGACTTCGTTTCTCTTAAGAAAGGAAAATATGAACTGCAGATAATGGCTAAATCACAGAATGCAGATTGGAGTAAACCGTATTTCCTAACCTTCCGTGTTTTACCACATTTTGTTGAGACAATATGGTTTGATCTTTTGATTATATCAATATTTATTTGTTTATCCGGATTCATAATAACTAATAGATTAAAACTGAATAATAAAAAAATAAAGGAGAAGTTGGAACTCACTGAAAGAATCAACGAACTGAAGCATCAAGCTCTATCTGCGATGATGAATCCTCATTTTATTTTTAATTCACTCAATTCAGTACAATACCTCATTAATTGCCAAAGAAATGAAGAAGCAAATGATTATATAGCAATGATGGCTAAACTGATCAGAAAAAATCTTGATACAGCCGGAAGCGGGTTTATTCTCTTATCCGAAGAGATAAACCGGCTTAAACTTTATTTGGATCTTGAGAAACTAAGATTTCAGGAAAGTTTTTCTTATGAGATTGTTACAGGCGCCGATGTTAACTCCGGCTCCATTATGATACCGAATATGATTATCCAACCGTTCGTAGAAAATACTCTTTGGCATGGAATAATTAATTCAGGAAATAAAGGAATGATAACCATCTCATTTTTATTTGAAGATGTTGACATTGATTCAGTCATTTGCCAGTCATTAATAATAAAGGTTACCGATAACGGAATAGGAATTAAAGAAGCAAGAAAGAATAAAAAAGAAGATCACATTTCCAAAGGGATACAAATTATTGAAGAACGTCTCAGATTACTGAGCACAAAGATGCAGCTTCCGCAGCCAATTATGTTCGAAGATCTAAGTGCCCGAAATAATGATTCACACGGAACGGAAGTAATTATTTCGCTCCCGGCTCCGCTTTATAAACTCGTCAACCCGGATTCAGATTCTCCTTTTTCACCTGCCGATTAATTCTTCCTTTATACCGTTTACTTACCAATACACGCCGCACGCTTGTTAGCTATTGTTATAACTGACTATCGTATTTAGATTCGAACAAAAATTTGGCAAACAAATTGAAAACTATACAAAAGCTAGTGGGTTTATTTAAGAGAAAACATTCAATGTCTCCGCCTCTTTTAATTATAAAAACTGAAAAAGATAATGTTAACATAAAAGAATACATGTCAATTGAAGAAGCAATTGCAGATCTGGAAAACGATCCGAATGTTCCTGCTTTTAAAATAGAAAAGTTAAAATCATCGCTTAAAAACCTAAAGTACAAAACTTCAATAAAGATTAAGAATGGTGAAATTATAAAATGAGATTTTTTTACAGAATTAAAAATAATAGGCATCTTGCTTTGCTTATTACACAAGGTATATACTGGTAAAAAATAATTGTTTAACAATCAATGAAGGAATATCATGCGAAAATTATTTTTGCTGTTAAATTTGCTCTTAATTACCGGGTTATGTTTTGCCCAGGCACAAGTGCAAGTAAAGCTAACGCAACCTCCACCCAATCAACTTAAAGCTACTGATCTCTGGAGAATAGTAGCAACCAATTCAAACGCGGTAGCCTACAAGGCATTTCTTATTACTGTCGAGCTAAGGGAAAAAACTTCCGGAATTCAAGTAGAGAGTAAATTAAGTTCGGTTACGATCGCAGGCTCAAAAAGTTTTTCATTCAAGGATTTCAATACAGCAGATTTAACATACACCAACACTAAACTTCAAGAAGCATTTGGAAAGAATTTGAATGCCCCCGATGGTAATTATACCATCTGCTTATATATTAAAAATGAAAAGGGTGAAGAAGTAACCAGAAATTGTATTGATCAGAGTGTACAGAATTGCGATGTGAATTTAGCTTTGAAATTGAAATCTGTTGAATGTTCTCGCCCGACCACTGGTTTCAATAATTATAAAATTTGTGTGTCTGCAACATACACCAGTTCTAACTACAATTTAACTTATTCAAATACAGGAAGCGGGTTTAAAGCTTATTCACCATCCTATACTCCTGCTTATACTGTCTCCAATATAACACCTGCCTTGCAAGTTCAAAACAGTGGTTCAGCTACTACAGTAAACTATTGTATTGATGTAAGTGTACCCGTTGGGCAAACAGCTTTAAAGGTTGGGCTGCAGGGAGATGATAAAGATCCCGGACCAATTGTTTGTCAGCCGGGTGCAGAACTTGACATGAGATTACCAAACTGTGTTGCTGCTTGCGATTGTGGATCATGGACTCCATTAGTTTTACGTCTTGCAACTGGTCCAATAAAATATGATTGCGGAAGTAAAATACCCTGGAAATGCAGTACACCTTTTAATTTTACAACCTCTTACCAGTGCAGTCCGGCTAATGACAAAAGCTGCCAGGCAAAAACATCATGGGATATTAAAAAAGACGGCACCAGTATTAAAACAGGAAGCGGAACCAACAGTATAACCGATAGTTTCACTCCGACTGCAAACGGCACTTACACAATAACATTAAATGCCGAATGCAACGGAATAAAATGTCCTGCATGTATTTATACAATAGTTGTTGAAGATTGTGTTGCTAAGTGCGATTGTGGCACATGGGGACAATTAGTTATACAGACTGCCGGCAGAGTTGTAAAATATGATTGTAATAGTAGAGTACAAATACCCTGGAATTGCAACCAACCATTTAATTTTACAGATACCTATCAGTGCAGTCCTGCAAATAATGAAAGCTGCCTGGCAAAAACATCCTGGGAAATTAAAAAAGACGGCACCAACATTAAAACAGGAAGCGGAACAAATAGTATAACCGATAATTTCACTCCAACATCAAACGGCACTTACACAATAACATTAAATGCAGAATGTAATGGAATAAAATGCCCGCCATGTACTTATACAGTTGTTGTGAAAGATTGCAAAACATGCGATTGTAATAAAGATATGTATGT
The DNA here is from genome assembly GCA_003155655.1 of Melioribacter sp. Lineage (GTDB taxonomy): Bacteria > Bacteroidota > Ignavibacteria > Ignavibacteriales > Melioribacteraceae > Fen-1258. Next base: position 27,532 of record PMDS01000084.1, on the reverse strand, counting down.
AATCGTAAATCCTGGAAACTTAAAAGTCAGATGCAAAGAAACACAAATTTTTAGCTATGGAGCAACGGTAAATCTTATCCCACAAAATATATGTAACCCGGCTGATTGTTTAACACAATGGAGTATGCAGGTTTATGACGCTCAATCGGGCGCTTTAGTTACAAGTGGTAATGGAACCGGAAGCAGCTCATCTTTTGCACTTACTTTGAACTCTACTGCAGGATACAGAATTGAATTAACAGGAAACTGCAGCGGTAATAAGTGCTCATGTGAATTTTGGATTAGAACAAAACCTTCGACAGGTTCGATATGTGACACACCTCTGATATTTGCAAGTGCCAATTTAAATGTAGGCACCATGATAGAAAGTAATGCCCCAGGACAACAACAAACCAACAACGGCATAGTTGAAAAATACTGTTACAATAACGTAGCTGCCAACTGCGCAACATACGGCGGCTTATATGAATGGGGCGAAGCAATGGGTTATGCTCCAAGCAATAACAATGATCAAACCGGTCCAAGAGCGCAGGGAATTTGTCCAACCGGTTATCATATACCTAGTAATTTGGAGTGGGCCCGTTATGAATATTGCGTAGAAAATAACATAGCACCAACCGGAACAACTACTTTAGTAACATTTCAAACAACAACATTCTCGTGGATGGGTACTGCAACAGGAAGTAAAGGTCCGGGTGCTAAAATGAAAGCAGCAAGTCCTGGTTGGGATGGCACCAATGCAAGCGGCTTTAAAGCATTACCTGCAGGTGAACGCGTGAGCGGAGTTGGAGGCTTCTCCGATTTGGGAACCTGGACTGCTTTCTGGTCAGCTACTGAAAGCAGCGCAACTAGAGGCTGGTATCAAGCTTTAAATCCAATAGTTGAACAAATTGGACGCAATAATACTCAGAAGGATTACGGTCTAAGTGTTCGATGTGTAAAGGATTAGTAATAGATATGATAAATTCAAACAATAATATTTTTTTAGCGCTCTTAATTCTTTTGCTAACCACATATTGTTTCGGACAAAAGCAATTTGAAGGAGTTGTAAAAGGGACTATAAAAAATTATGCGAATAAACAGATATACTTCTATAGATGCTATGGAGATACTCTTTTATTCTCCGATTCTCTGATGACAAATGAAAAAGGGAAATTTATCTTTAAATACCAGACAGATTCCAAAAATCTGTCTGGCTTATTTAAAGTTATACTTAAGAGCAATCAGTTCTTTTATATTCTCTATAATGGCAGTCCGGTTGAAATTCAAACCGTTTATAACCCCGATGTTTTTTATAACATAGCTATAGATAGTTTAAAAATATTAATATCGGAAGAAAACAAACAATTGTATGAATTTCAGAGTTTGCAGCAGAAAGTTAATATTGCCCGCGGATGGCTATTGCAGATGATGCGTCTTTATCCTTTAACTGATCCTTTTCATAAGAAAATAGAAGACGAATATTCTAAACGCTATAAAGCAATGGAATTGTTTGTTAAAAAACAATCATCCAGAAAGTCAGGCTTTGGCCGGGTTCAAAACCTGTCACATTTCATTGCAAATGCATTCTTCATGCCAGTAAATCCGGATTGGAAAGATCCTGACCCTGACCGCAATAAAATTATTATTGAACATTTTTTTGATTATTTCAATCCTGCTGAAAATTTCTATCTGCATACCAATATTCTGCCTGAAAAAATAGAAGAGTGGTTCACACTTCATTCCGGTAATAGTGAAAGCCTTAAATTGAACGAAAATGAAATGCAGCAAGCATCTGAAATATTTTTAGACAAATTGAAAAATGGAACAGACGCGCATTCTCAAATCTTTGAATTTACATTGAATTACATCCTTAAGAAAGTGAACAAAGAACATTTTGACAATGCTTTATTGTATTTGTACGATCTCTATGTTAAAACAGAAGCTGGTGATTGCAATCCATCGAACACTACATTCAATTGGATAAGGGAAAAAACTAATACTTTACGCAATATTCAAATGGGCAGCGTTGTTCCCGATTTTGATATAGATAAGGGAACACTCAGAATGTCATCTTTAAAAAGCAATTATACTTTATTAATCTTTTGGGCAAGCTGGTGTTCACACTGTGTACTTGTATTACCGGAAATTAAAAAAGCTGTAGAAATGTACAATAAGGAACAAGAAATTAAAAAACAGATTACTGTGGTAGCCGTATCATTGGATAATAAAATGGAAGAATGGCAGGAGTTTATTAATAAAGGCAATTATTCTTCCTGGTTGAACACTTCCGAACTTAAGGGATGGAACGGAGAGGTGCCAAAAAAATACAATGTGTATGCAACGCCAACAATGTTTTTATTAGATAAAGAGAAAAAAATAATTGGCAAACCCGAAGACACAGCCCAACTTTTGCAAATAATTGACACCAATAGAAATTTGGGATCAATTGATCACGACTAAAGAAAATCTAAAAACAATAATCATTTCAAATTAGGATAAATTGATGAAAGAACTAGTTAATAAATTGTTGTGGATTATTTTTACAATATTCTTATTCTCTCCATTAATCTACAAAGCACAAGATCAAAGCCCTATTAATTTTGGAATTCATCCAAGTTTAGGTGTTACATATACAAATTCCAGTGAAACTTCAAGTGAGGTCGAAAACCTTCAATGGCTGTTGAATTTGCAGTCAAACCTTAATTACACAAGTGAAAATTTTCAATTCGATTCTGACCTCACTATTCTATATGGTCAAACAGTAGCTGCAAGACAAAATCCGCAAAAAACGCAGGATGATTTTCTTCTAAACTTAATACCATCAATCAGGTTGATGCAGTCACCAACCATTAGATTATTCTGGCAGACAAAAGTCGAGACTCAAATGAAACAAGGAATTCTGAATAATCAACAGACCGGATTTCTTGACCCCGCATTTTTAACGCACACATTATTTGTCGGAAATAAAAATCAGTTTATAACTCAAACCCAGGAACAAAATTTTCAAATTACTTATGGAATAGGCTATTCATTCCAGCAAATTATTAAAAAGCATTTCCAGCTTTCAAACGAGAGCCAGCCTAGCAGCAATGTTGACTATATTCAGGGTCCTACAGCAGTATTCAATCTTACTTTTACAAAACAGATTAAAGATGGGATCTGCGCAAACGTTTCCCTAAGCTCGCTTCTTCTTGCTAAAAAAGATTTTCTAAAGAGTACATCTAATTCAAGATTCAGTTCAATGTTAACTTCGGGAATTGATTTTGGAATACTCTCTATACAGTATACAAACAGACTGGTTTATGATAAAGAATTATCCAATAGAAGGCAGCTCGATCAAACTCTAGTCTTAGGGGTAAAGTTTTCTATTTAGCAGTTGAAGATAATTTTCAAAAAAAAAGATTTATTAAAATGAAGAGGTTTATTTGAAAAAATTATATAAAGTGTTTATTGTTCTTTCCAGTTTGTTCTGTGCTACAAACATATTTGCACAAGCTGCATCTGTTACATGGGCACTTAACAATACAACTCAGCTGACTTCTGTGAATATTGGTAATGTAACAGGATCAGTGGAATCTATCAGTGCCGGTTCCGGGCAATTTGGGATGAATGTTTTCGATTATAATGCCGATGGTCAAAGACTTTGGGAGGGTACTGCCGGCTGGATAGCCGGTTCGGAAGAATCAAACCGGTATATTCAATTCAACGCTTTACCTGCAAGCGGAAATAGCTTTACTGTAACAGGTGTATCCTTCAACTATCGTGATTTTGCAAATTCTATTAACACCAATTACTTGAATTCTAATGTCTATTATTCAATTGATAATTGGGCAAATAGAGTGGCGTTGAGCTCAAATCCCTTGTTGTATTTAAACTCAGCTTCATCATCATTTAATGGAACCTTAAATGTTACTGTGACTTCCGGATCAACTTTTTCAGTAAGAATATATCCTTATGCGGTTCATAACAGTTCAGCCGGGAGTCCAACTTTTGCAATTCATAATAATGTTGTTATTTCCGGTACAATTTCAACAAAAAAAATGGCAGTATTACAGGTTACTGATGTTAAAGACAAATGGAATAAGTCAGTTTTGTTAACAGCGAAGCTGCAAGAACAGGGTATGGTTGGTAATACCAATTTGCCAAACCAGACCATACAGTTTTATGTTGACAACAAATTTGTAAATTCAGGCACCACCAATACAAGCGGAGTTGCCAGTTTAATGTATACAATACCATCGGATTCCGCTGCACAGTCAATCTCAGTACAGCAGGATTCAGTCGCCCATACTCTCACAGCATCATTTGCCGGAGATGCAAACTACAACCCGCAAAGTTCCCTTGGTAAATTGACTGCATTGTCACATACTACAATGGTAACATTTACTGCAACTATATCGCCAACCCCTGTAAATCAACTGCCGACAAGGATAATAAAGTTTGAGGCAACTCTAACAGATAATGACAACAATAAAAACGGTATTCCTAATAAAGCACTAAAGTTTAATATAGCCGAAGGAAATGGACTTCAATCTAAAGTTGTATTTACCGGATCAGCTACTACCAATACAAATGGAGTTGCAAGTGTTATGTATACTGTACCGCAAGATTCAGTTACACGTTCAATCTCAGTGTCATACACAGGAGATGCAAATTATAGTGCACAAAGCAGTACAGCGAAATTAAAAAAATTTACTGCAATACAAATAACAGATGCTGCAGGTAAATGGAATAAGTCAGTTTTGTTAACAGCCAAGCTTCAAGAATCAGGATTGGCAGGAAATACAAATTTGCCAAACCAGACTATACAGTTTTATGTTGACAACAAATTTGTAAATTCAGGCACAACCAATGCAAGCGGAGTTGCCAGTTTAATGTATACAATACCACAGGATTCCGCTGCACAGTCAATCTCAGTACAGCAGGATTCAGTAGCACATACGCTCTCAGCATCATATGGCGGAGACGTAAATTACAACTCACAAAGCGGTACAGGTAAATTGACAGTAGTAAGACACGTTACAAGTATCGCTGTTACTCCGTCTATTGCTGTTTTTGGGCAACCGGTTGTATTTACGGCAACATTGTCAGATAATGACAATAACAAAAAAGGTATCTCTAATGAAGCACTAATGTTTAAAATAAGCGAGAATCAATCACCTATACCTCTCGACAGAGCTACAACCAACGCAAATGGCATAGCTAGCTTAACGTTCACTATACCTCAGGATTCGGTTGCCTCTTCACATACTATATATGCGGTGTACAGCGGAGATGCAAATTACAGTCCGCAAAGTGGAACCGGATTATTGACCTTTACACTTACAGTTGTAGATAATGCGCTTAATATTCCAGCAAAATTTGATCTTTTGCAAAATTACCCTAACCCTTTCAATCCCACATCAACAATTAGATATGATATACCAAAAACTACTCTTGTAAATATTAGCGTGTTTGACATGCTGGGCAGAAAAATCAATACATTAGTAAATGAACAGAAAAACCCCGGGCATTATGAAATAGTTTTTGATGCAAGAGAATTTGCAAGCGGAATTTATATTTATAGAATTAAAACAGATAGTTTTACTCAAAGCAAGAAAATGATCCTGATGAAATAATATTTCCCAAAAATAGGCGAACTTTTAGTATCCCTTAAATAAAAATGATACAGCATTTGTCTTTTAAATTATACATTTTCTTTCAACTATGGTATATTTGTTTGTTAAACTTAAAGTTTTAGTGGTCTAATAATTGCTTAATAATAATCAAACACATTTGGAGAAAGCCATGAAAAAGAAAATATTCAGATTCACCGGTTTGATTGCAGTATTTCTTCTAGCCTTTGTCGTTTTAGCAAATGCGCAACGCAGAGATGATAAAGAACGCGGGAGGGAAAAGAGAATTGAAGCAAGACATGACGATTACAGGGATATATCTGTGAGAGACCGTCATTACTTCTACCGCGAAGGATATTTCTATGATAAAAGACACGAAGGATATGTGAAAATTGCTGCACCTATAGGCGCAAGAATAGATGTATTACCGCACGGTTATAGAATGGTGAAAATTCATAGAGCTAATTATTATAAGTTTGGCGGAGTTTATTATAAGTTCTTACCGCGCGAAAAAGTCTATGAAGTTGTTGAATTCCCGAGGTAATTTAGACCTAAACTTTTAACTGAAACGGCTTTTAAAAACCCCGCTCCGTCTCCGTTAGCTGACGGATGTGGGGTTTTTATTTTCTACCTGAATGGATAAATCCTATCTCTACGTGAAACATTTAAATCAAAGTTTGCTGGATTCTTTTTTTAATCAATTTTTAGTTGCAAGTATTTCTGAAAAAGTCTTTATCTCATAGTGTAAGTGAAAGTGAGGATTACATAACGGGGAAGTACCTGGTTATATGTATCGTCAATATATGTGCTGGTAACTGACCGGCTGACACTTTTATTCTGCCCCAGCAGATCGGTAACTCCTAATTTAATTTCTCCTTTTTCATCAGCAAGAAATTTTTTTCCGAGACTTATATTCCACAAAATAATATTTTGATTATATCCCTGGGCAAGTCCGCTTGTATAAACATTAGAAATTTGATTGTTCAGAACAATTCCTTCCCAAAACTCCCAAACCCATTTTAATGAAGCTGTATGAGAATAATAGTTGCTGTTGCCTGTTGATTGAAGAGAATTTGTAGCTATTGTATAACTACCCGCATAAGATATTGTAAAATCAAAATTCTGACTTATATTGCTTCCAATAACAACACCGGCGCTTGGACTTGTTGAATTGCTTATACTTTTAACTTTATTCAGCATTCCGGGTGTATGGGCAAATGTAATTCCTGTATTGAAATTAATTGTACTTCTAATTAAATCGAAAGGAAATCCATATGTAAAAAATGATCTGATATTCCAGTAGCCATCGAGATTTACAGGGTAAGAAAGTTGACCTCCCTGGGGTATTGATATTCCATTTGCCATAACAGTATCACGGGAGGGAATAAGAGTCGCCGTTGCGATATAATTATTTGTATATGTACCCGATAACATTATAAACATGCTTGTTGCACTTGGCATAGCCGTTAAAGAATATCTTGCCATCAACGAATGAGAATAAGACTGGGCAAGATCCGGATTTCCTGTGGATAGAAGAAGCGGATTAGAATTATTAACTACCTGCTGAAGCTGTGTAATTGATGGTGCGGAGGTCGAGGTTCTGTAGAATAACCGTAAAGTCTTATGATCTGAAGATGTATAATTGAAAAGAATACTCGGCAGCAGGCTTGTAAATTTTTTGGAGATTGTTCCATTAGAGTTTGTATAATCAATTCCATGCAAATCAGCCATCTGGTAAGAAAGGTCAAGCATTAAATTAACTTCTGTAAAATGCCACCTGTGCCCAATTCCTAAACTTTGCGTGGTGTATTCATTATCGTATGAATTGGAAAGCAGGGAATTAAACGATGTATAACCATTCACTATTGGGTTGAAATCGTAAGTATTTTTATTCGCAATATTTTTTGTGTAAGCGGGACTGTATGAGAGCTGCAAAATGCTGTTCACATCGGTTGGCTCTGTGTATACAATATTTGCGCTTATTGTTTTAACATCGGAATTATAGAATGACTGCTCCGAAAGAGAATCCATTTGAACCAATCTGCCTGAATATAGCTGGTCTGCCGTAGATAGCAATCCATTAGTAGTTCGTGAGTTTTTACTTGCACCAATATCTGCTGAAATAGTTCTTCCCGGAAGATCAAATTTATGACGAAAAATAAAATGACTTGAAACATTATATCCGTTATTATTATTAGTTGTATTCGATTGAGAATTAGTTACACTACCTGTTTGAGTTGTGACTGCATCTAATACACTATTTGCATTATTAGACTGAAAATAAAGCACCGGTAAAACAGTTATAGAATTATAAGGGTCCATTGCGTAATCAATTCTCGAATTAATTCTATGATTATAATTTTTACTGTTTGAATTATTGCTCTGGTTGTATAAGTAAGTTGAATCGCCTCCTAAAAAATATTGACGTTGATCAAGCTGAATATTCTGGTTATTAGCTGCATTAAAAAAATAACTTGCCTGCATGAATAAATTTTTGGCAAGACTATCGGAATCGTTAGTGCCTAATGTAGAAGTAGTATTTATTCCTTGCTGCTGTCCAACTAATTGAGAACCTGAGCCTGCCCCACCGGATCTTCCGAAACCGCCCGATCGTTGTCCGCCTCCTCCGCCCGCACCTCCGCCCCTGTTACCACCGGGTCGTTGTCCCATTCCGGGTTGTCTTACCTGGCTGTTTGATCCTATAACCCCGAGTATATCCTGCATCGAAAAATCTTGAGTGTTGGTATTATTTGATGATCCTAAAAATGATAATCTTCTATTACCGTCGAATAAATTTATATTGCCGGCAGCATCATACCGGTTGTTCTCACCATATCCACCAGCAAGTTTTCCAAAATTTAAGTTGCCGCCCCTGTTTCTTCTTGTTACTACATTTATTGTTCTAATTGATTGTCCGTCATCAAACCCGGTGAATTGAGCCTGGTCGCTCATTTGGTCAAATACCTGGATTTTATCAACAACTTCTGCAGGAAGATTCCGGACAGATAGCGTCGGGTCATCGCCAAAAAATGGTTTCCCGTCAACTAAGACTCTTTGGATAGTTTCACCCCCTGCAGTTATGGTACCGTTATTAACAATAACTCCGGGTAGTTTTGCCAGCAGATCTTCAGCTGTAGCATTCCTGTTAATCTTAATTGAATTTGCTATGTAGTCAGTTGTATCTCCATTTTGGATTGCTTGAGGCATCCGGCTTTCAATTAACATCTCACCAAACTGGATTGCTATCTCACTCATAACTAGATTACCCAATTCAACGTTTTGTTTCTTAACCTGGATATTTTGTTTGATAGATTTGCGGCCTACGGCAGTGGCTCTTAGCTGATATAAGCTTGGTGGTACTTTCCCAAATAGAAATATTCCATCGGAACCGGAAACCATATGATGGTTTATTGTTGTATCTGAAATATCAACCAGGTTTATATGGATCCATTGAAGCGGCTGCTTATTCTGGTCGATGATCTTTCCTCTAACAGTAAATTCTTGGGCAGTTATTAAGGAAGAAATAAAACAAAATAGAAGGCAAAGTTTAGAAAATTTTCCGGACAATGAATTCCTTGCATAATTATGCTATTATGACAAGAAACAATTAGAAAAAGTTTAATAAAATCATTTTGTATGATAATTTTTTTCGGACAGACTCGATAGTACAATGTTGTTAGGATAACAAAAATAACTCATCCCCTTCTGTTAATAAGAGAAGGGGAAATAGGGGTTGAGTTCATAAGAATAATATACAAAGCTGCTAACCTGACAGCATTGTGCCCTGAGTCCGCCTCCGTTGGCTAACAGATGACGGATCAAAGTGTTGATTTAACTCCATATTTCCGTTAAATTATAAATAATACTTGTAACATAAGTATTAGTTAAGATGCAGAATATCTTGTTCTCAGCAAGTTGGACGTTTACAGTTTCAAATTTATTTTGAAAAATTAAATGAGACTATTTCATTTTGAATATTTTATTTTCTATTTGTCCTTGATGGGATTGATTCCAATTAACACAAGGGCAGATACTTATCAAATTAAAACGGAGCACATTTATTTTTCCGCTTTAATTGATAACAAGAGTTATCGATTAGAAGCAATGATCTATACACCATTAGATAATAGAACTCAACATTCTTTAATAATCATGACACATGGTAGACACGGTCCATTGCCAAAGGTTGATGAACATGAGGTATTCCATTACCAGAGTTTATGTAAAGCATTGGCTGAAAGAGGTTATCTTGTTATGATGCTTGTCCGGCGGGGTTATGGTAATTCTGAAGGTCCTGATAGTGAATTTCTCGATACACCGGAAGAGTCGGGATTGGCAGGCGCCAAAGATATTAGAGGCGCAATTAACTATATGATTACTAATTCAGGAATTACAAAAGACCGCATTGTCATTATTGGCCAATCTCAGGGTGGGTGGGTTTCACTGGCTTCATCTACATTAGATATAAATGGAATTCGCGGGATTGTTAATATTTCCGGAGCAACAAATTTCGGCCTGGCAAAAGGTAAATCATTTCGTTCTTTTGAGGTTGAAAGCGCATTAGAAAATTCCGCTAAATATTTCGGTACAATTTGCCGGGTGCCGGCATTATGGATTTATGCAGAAAACGATAATCATTCACCGGATGCAGTTAATAGATGGTTTAATTCATTTATTAAAGCAGGCGGCAAGGGGAAATTAATTATAAAACCACCTTACAAAGATAACGGACATGCTATTGTTAATGAGCCTGATCTTTATATCGATGATATAATAAATTTTTTTGAGGAAATAGGGTTTAGAAATACTAATTGATTTAAATTCATATTTCCATTAAGTTGTAAATAAAATTGGCGGGTAGTTTCCGGGGCAGTTGTACTATTTTAAAATAGGTGATATATGGATGAGAATTTAATCAAAATCAAAAATCAAATCCTCTCAGAACTTGGTTTCCTTAACTACATGGCTAAGAATAAGATTCCGCATGATCTTGATAAAGAGTCAATTGAAAAAGAACTTGCGGCAATCAAGAAAACCAGAAAATACAGGATATTAGCCATTGTTCTAATACTGATTGGATTTACGTGTCTTCTGCTTTCGGTTGTGTACGACAAAGGACCATTAATTCTAAGAAAAAATTTAATGGGTACAATTACAAGTTTTATAGTGTTCCTGTCAATAATTATCTTGTATATTAAACAGAAAATAGAAAATATAAAAAAGGAAACGCTGTTTAAAATACTGTCGGTTTTTAATAAATGAATAGCATAGCACATACTGTATTTCTTGGTGGCATTGATTTAACTCCATATTTCTGTTAAGTTTCAAATAATCATGGCGGGCAAAATCATGTCTACTAATTCAATAATTAAATTCTACCTATTCAAACGGAAGAGAAATATATCTCTACCTCTAAAAAATATTCCGAAAAGCAGAACGATTAATATAGATATTAAAAATTCTTAAATAGATTTTTGGAGGGTTTTATGAAAACCGGCTTTCTTGGAATCTTTATTGCATACTTGCCTGTTATTGTAATGCCAATGCTTAGCCCGGCACAAACACAAACATACTGGATAGAAAACAAATCGTATACAACAAATTGTGCAGAACATGATAATGTTAATATCCCAATGTATGGACCGGTTGGTTCTACGTTGATAATAACTGCCACCCATCCACCATATAATTTTACTGATTCAGATTGCCCGCCAGATAATTCGGGCTCTGATTGTAATACTATTTGTAAAGATTCAAATTATACGTTCACCCCGGATAGTAATAAAATATATGATGATGACGGCATAAATGTGATCTGGGTTTATTCAACGAATAATTTCTGGAGACCGAATAGAATGAAGGTTATTGATAATAACGGCAAAACATCCTATGGGAATTATTTGGCGGTCTCAAAAAAGATAGAAAACAGAAACGAGTGGCCGCAGTTTTTAATACTCTATTGCGATTCTTATATCCGGCTCATACCTCAGCCTCCGCAGGGTCTGATAAAAACGTGTTTTGGAAGTTCAGTAATTATTGGACCCGCCGAAGGCATTAAAGCCTCAACCTGTAACAGACCATACGCTGATATAGATAGTGTTCTCTTTAATACAGTTAATTTGTCAGGTGTTAAATTTAATATTTGGTACCATGATGGCAGCACAGCATCAGTAAATGCTTCTGTAACTACAAAGGAAGCAAAAGTTGAGATTAAGACAAATTTTACTTCAAACCGTCCGCTTGCTGCTTTCAGATCAATGTGGATAAGTTCTTCAAATTGCGATGCGGATAGCATTGCCTGTGAAAGCGGAAAATTTCCTTTACTGTCAAATTGGTCTTCCCTACAAGGCAAGTGGTTCAAGATATTCAGATCAAAGCCCAGTGTACATAACAATTCTGCGCCGGATATTAAGATAGAAGTACCCAACACGGTTAATGTTTCGTCGTCTGATTCTGACATACCCGCGTTTTATTCTCTATATCAAAATTACCCCAACCCTTTTAATCCTTCAACAGTTATCAGCTATCAGTTACCGACTTCGGGTTATGTGAGTTTAAAAGTTTACGATTTGCTTGGAAGAGAAGTTGCATCACTAGTTAATGAAGAGAAAACAGCCGGTAATTATTCTATAAAATTTGACGGAAGTAAATTATCCGGCGGTATTTATTTTTACAGATTACAAGCAGGAAAATTTATTTCAACAAAGGAAATGGTTTTGATAAAATAATATAGATGTTTTTTTCTGAATTTTTAAAAAGTTGAATGTTCTAGTTTGCCACGGTACATCCCTGACAGAGAACGTCGGGACACAGCCCTCGATAAAGTACGTCGGGACAAGCTCTCAACAAAGATCCCTGCATAAAGACATTGCGAGGAAGTGGAGTAATTTTACTGCTTTAGCAGTAAAAAATAGCCCTATTCGAATAAATAAATCTGATTCATTCCAATACTACAAATTATTACTGCTTAAGCAGTAATAATTTGACTTTTTAATTATTTTTGCTAACTTAGCAGGTAAATATCAATTAATTACCGTTATAACAGTAAAAATATGACTAGAACAATGAACATTTCGAAGATAATAAAATTTCACAGAAAAAAGAGCGGTCTGACCCAAAAGGGATTGGCTGATCTTGCCGGTGTCGGCAAAACTGTGATTTTTAATCTTGAAAAAGGGAAGACGAGCGTTCAATATGATACAATTCAAAAAGTTCTTAATGTTCTGAATGTAAAAATAAATTTTGAAAGTCCTTTAATGAATTTGATAAGAGAAACGGATGAGAAAAATACAAATTTATAATTTTGGGAAGATTGCAGGCTGGTTATACGAGATTGAAAAAGGAAAATCGTATAAATTTATTTATGATGAAAATTATAACGGACCTTCAATTTCGCAGACAATGCCTGTTTCACAAAAGGAATTTGAATATAGTGAGTTCCCGCCGTTCTTCGACGGACTTCTTCCTGAAGGTAACCAACTGGAAAATCTTTTACGGCAGACAAAATCGGACAGGGATGATTTTCTCACTCATTTAAGTATTGTTGGCAAGGATATGGTGGGCTCAGTTACCGCCGGTGAAGAAGGATGAATAGGTGCCCGTTAACATATGAATTGTGCGGCGGTCAAAAATATTCTGCAAATGGCTTAAAGTTATTATCGCCTAAACTTAAAGAACTGAATGATCTTGAACTGACGCAGGAAGAACTTTTACAGGAATCTGCCGCACGGGCAATTAAATTATCCATTCAAGGGGTTCAACCGAAACTGAGCGCAAAACTGAACATTGCCGAAAGAAAATTTGAGATTGTTGACAAATTCGGCACTTACATATTAAAACCTCAAAACCCGGCATTTCCGCTGATGCCTGAAAACGAGGATCTTACAATGCGGATGGCGGAAACTGCAGGCATTGACGTACCGCTGCACGGAATGGTGTATTCACGGGAAGGCGCGCTGACATACTTTATTAAAAGATTTGACAGGTGCGGAAAAACAAAAAAAAGAGCCGTTGAAGACTTTGCGCAATTAGCCGGTAAATCCAGAAATACTAAATACGATTACAGTATGGAAAAGGTAGCAGTTCTAATAAACAAGTATTGCACATTTCCAGTGCTTGAAAAATTAAAACTCTACAGGCTTACACTCTTTAATTACCTGACGGGAAATGAGGATATGCACCTGAAAAATTATTCTATTATAAACCGTGATGATAAAGTGGAATTATCACCCGCTTACGATTTGTTGAACACTACTATAGCTATTAAAAACCCGAAAGAAGAAATTGCCCTGCCGTTAAACGGAAAGAAAAATAATCTTACAAAAAAAGATTTAATTGAATATTGGGGAAATGACAGGCTTGGGCTGCCGGAAAAAAGCATTCAGCAGGTTTATGACCAGATAATATCTTCATTTAAAAAATGGAATGATTTAATAGAAATAAGTTTTCTCTCCGCTGAAATGAAGCAGAAATATTTTGAACTGCTGGAAAAGAGAAAACGGATTTTTGGTTGAATTAAGTGCAAAGGGGATAAACCTTCAAAAATTGAGAATTGAGAATGGAGAATTGAGAACCATGCCTAGCGGCAGGCAAGTTGAAAACGTTGCCTATGTCAGAGTCTTCATGGGGTATAACTATTGGTTTGTCGAAGGAATGAAGGAACAAAAATCCCAATAGCGGGGTAAATACAACTATCTTGAATTTTATTTAACAATATTTAAATCAGAAAAAGATTAAACAATATGACAAACAATGAATATGTACACGGATACTCAAACAGAGAAGCTCTTAGGCTTAAAGATCAAGCTGAAACATTAGACGATATTATTCATAACGATACTGTATTCCCTAAGGGCAGTCTTGTTCTTGAAGCGGGCTGCTGAGTTGGCGCACAAACTAAAATAATCGCTCCAAAAAATCTTGATTCAAACTTTATATCAGTCGACTTATCCGCAACTTCAATTAACGAAGCTGAGGCGCTTATAAAATCTTTAGATATTAAAAATGTTGAGTTTAGACAAGCGGATATTTACCGTCTGCCGTATAATGGAGAAACTTTTGACAGCGTTATTGTATGCTTTGTGCTGGAACATCTTCACAATCCGGTACTAGCGCTTAAAGAATTAAAACGTGTATTGAAACAAGGTGGCACAATGATAGCAATTGAGGGAGATCATGGTTCAACCTTTTTTTATCCCGATAGTAAATATGCTCACATGGCTATCGATTGCCAGATTCAACTCCAAAAACAAAGCGGGGGCAATTCAAATATAGGAAGGGAATTATATCCATTGTTTAAGTCAGTAGAGCTTTCGGGTATTTCAGTTTCACCGCGTATGGTTTATGTTGACGCCGGAAAGCCGCAGCTTGTAGAAGGATTTATAAAAAATACATTTACTGCAATGATTGAAGGCGTTGGTGAAAAAGCTGTAAAACAAGGCATTATTGACGGTTCAATATTTAAAAAAGGGATTAATGATCTATACCGGACTGCAGAACCTGACGGAGTTTTCTGTTATACATTTTTCAAAGCAGTTGGAATAAAAGAAAACTAAATCCAAGCAAAAATTAAAGTGCCCATTCAACTTATCGGAATGGGCGCTAAAAGTTTTATACCAAATTTAATTTTGTTATTCGATCTTTGCCGCGGGCATTTGATTTCCGTTCTGATTAAGAATAAGCTTTGTAACCTTTCCGCCTTCTTTAACAAATTCTATCTGCGCATCAACAACTTTTAAGTAAAACTTTGTTTCACTTTGTGGAAATATTTCAACTTGTTGTTGTCCGGTAGCCTGTGTGAATATATGCTTTCCTTCAACAGTAACTGTGAGAATAAAATTTGGCGCAAGCTGATACTTGCCGGCATATTGTTTCAATGTTTCTTCAGATAAATCCGCATCTTTCTTTTCATCTACATTTACACCTAGATTTTTTAACGCGTTTATTCCGCTCTGACTATGGGGATTTAATTCAACGGATTTTTTATAATTTGCAATTGCTCCTTCTTTATCTCCTTTTTTAAGCAGGGCTTCAGCGTAACTGTCGTAAACGTTATATGACTTTGGAAATTCCTGCACGTTTAGTTTGAATATCTCGACAGATTCATTAACCATATTCTTGCCTAAATATTCATATCCAAGCACGTTCATTTCACTTTCGCTTAAACGGAACAGGTCTTTTTCCTCTTTTAATTGTTTGAATTGACTTAGCGCTTCATTAATCCCTACCCCGGTAACAATTTCATTCAAACGCCGGGCTAGTGACTGTGGCGGCATTGCGGCATCTTTCCCATTTATAATATCAACTATTTTATCAGTCATCTCGTCAAGCGGGGCACCGCCGGCATTACTGAATAAGATTACAGCAATTCCTTTTTGCGGAATTATATAATTGATTGTGTTAAACCCATTAATTCCTCCGCCATGAGTTAAAACATCAAATTCTTCATTGCCAATTTTCTTTTTTTGAATTACCCAGCCGAAACCGTATTTGGCTCCGAATGCATCTACCCTGCCTTTAAATATTTCATCAAGATATTTTTTGGAGAGTAAACTTTCAGTTCGTAAGGCTTTATCCCATATTAAGAGATCTTCAACTGTTGAATACAATGAACCAGCGGCAAAAGGTAAAGACATATCAAGAAATGCTGAGTTCTTAATAGCAGAAATTGTTCTTTCGTAACCCGCTGCGCGTTTAGGCAGTATTTTTTCCGACCAGTCATAACCAGTATTTTTCATCCCAAGCGGATCAAGAATATATTTTTGAAGCGCCTGCTCATATGTAAGGCTTGTTACATGTTCAAGTATAGTTCCAAGAATAAAATAACCGGAATTATCATAAAGGAATTTGCTTCCCGGTTCAAATTCAAGATCGCCGCTGCAGTACTCTTTTACAAAGTCATCAGGTTTGTAGAATTTGCGCATAATCTTTTCGCCAAAGTCCTCGCGGCTTGTGTAACTTGGAATTCCCGATCTGTGTGTAAGCAGCATCTCAATTGTAATCCTACCGCCAGTATCTTTTCTGTAGTAAGGCAGGTAATCTATTATTTTTCCATCAAGTTTTATTTTTCCTTTTTCAACCTGCTGCATAATAAGCATTGAAGTAAACTGTTTTGTAATTGAGCCAAGACGGAACTTTGTATCAGGAGAATTTGGAATGTTCCATTCAAAATTTGCAGAACCGTAACCTTTCTTAAATATTACTTCAAAATTATCTGCAACAAGTGCACTGCCGTTGAAGTAATTAAATTCATTATACTTTTGAATAAGCCGATCAATTTTTTCCGAAGTGTTCTGCGCTGATGATACAAACGGCAGGCATACAAAAAATATTACTGCAATAAACCCGAATATCTTTTTCATACTTCCCTTCATTAATTGTTGACACTTTAGACTACTTTGCTCAATAAAAGTTAGAATACCAAAATTATTTGTACATAAGGTATTTTTTGCTAGGAACGGTGTCGGTTTCCGTCTCCATTATCCATCAGCTGACGGAAACGGATGACGGATCGATACATCCTAAAATCTCTCGTAGGGCAGACATCTGGCCTGTCCGCCGCCATTATTATATAATCACATCGAGGGATGGTTATTATGCTCTGTTCATTTAATCACGCTCACTTACGTTTCCTAATCTTCCCCACATTTCCTATTTTCACAATAAATATTCCGGGCTATAATAAAATGAGAAAAGCATCCATTCTTTTTTTAATTATTATTTTAATTGTTACAGAGTTGCAAGCTGAATTTAAGTATGCAGGAGAGATTAGAAGTTTTAAACCGTACATGGATCATATTGAATTTATATTATCCAATGCCAAGCTGAACATTTACGTTGTAAACTCTAACATTATCCGTTTTAGGTACACTAGCCTTGATGAGTTTTCAAAAGCACCCTCTTATTCGGTTGTATTTAAGCAAGCAATAACTGTAAATAGCGAGTTGAAAGAAGAGAATGACAAATATGTGCTATCTACTGATGAGCTAATTGTACAAATCAAAAAAAATCCCTGCCGTGTTTCTGTTTATGATAAGCAGATGAATCTTCTCAACACTGATGAAGAAAGCTTTGGAGTATCATTTGATAATGAAGAAGTGCGCTGCTTCAAAAAACTTTTTAGCGATGAAAAATTTTATGGACTTGGAGAGAAGTCTGATGGTCTTTTAAAAAACGGCAAGCAGTACACATTATGGAACTCAGATTACCCTTCGTATACCGGAAGAAAAGACGAGCTTTATGAATCCATCCCGTTTTTTATCGGAATAAGAAATTATAAAGCATACGGAATATTTTTTGATAACACATATAAATCATATTTTAATTTTGGCGCAAGCAACAACCGTTTTTACTGGTTCGGCGCCGATAAGGGTGAAATGGATTACTATTTCATATTCGGACCGGAAATAAAACGCATCGTTTCAGATTATACAAAGCTCACAGGAAGAATTGAAATGCCGCCGATGTGGGCGCTCGGTTACCAGCAGAGCAGGTGGAGTTATTATCCTGAATCAAAAGTTAGAAGCATTGCAAAAACCTTCCGCGAAAAAAATATTCCATGCGATGTTATTTATCTTGATATAGATTACATGAACGGCTACAGGGTTTTTACATTCGATAAGAACCGCTTTCCTGATCCTGCAAAAATGATCTCCGATTTGAAAAATGACGGATTTAAAATTATTCCGATTATAGATCCCGGTGTAAAAGCAGACCCCAATTATTTTATGGCAAAAGAAGGACTTGAGAAAGATCTTTTTGCGAAATATCCCGATGGCATTCCTTACCAGGGAGAAGTATGGCCAAGCTGGGCATACTTTCCCGATTTTACAAAAAAAGAAACCCGCGATTGGTGGGGAACCCATCTCTCTTCATTTCTTGATCTTGGCATTGAAGGATTCTGGAATGACATGAACGAACCTTCTACATGGGGACAAAGTTTTCCGGATTTAGTTCAGTTTAATGACAACGGCTTTACTGCCGGTCATAAAAAAATTCATAATGTGTATGCGCTTTCAATGGCGCGTGCAACAAGAGAGGGCTTAAGAAAATATTCCGCTATGCGGCACTTCGTTTTAACGCGCGCAGGTTTTGCAGGAGTGCAAAGATATTCAGCAGTCTGGACAGGTGATAATGAGGCTACTGAAGAACACTTAAAATTAGCATGTACAATGCCGCAAAATCTTGGTCTAAGCGGTGTGCCGTTTGTAGGTTCCGATGTTGGCGGATTCATTGGCGAACCCACGAATGATATGTACGTCCGCTGGATGCAACTTGGCGCATTTACACCTTTCTTCCGAGGTCATGCAGAAAGAAATTCAAGAGCACATGAACCATGGGCTTTCAATGAGGATGTTGAAAATCTTGTTAGACAGGTAATTCAATTGCGGTATAAGCTGCTGCCATTTTGGTATAGTGAATTTTATAACGCATCTCAAACCGGACTGCCGATTATGCGCCCGGTGTTCATGAATTACCAGAATGATGAAAATTGTTATAAAGAAGATGCTCAATATCAATATATG
This sequence comes from Melioribacter sp., assembly GCA_003155655.1. Classification (GTDB taxonomy): domain Bacteria; phylum Bacteroidota; class Ignavibacteria; order Ignavibacteriales; family Melioribacteraceae; genus Fen-1258. Next base: position 8,412 of record PMDS01000084.1, on the reverse strand, counting down.
CTTGGTGAATATTCATTAATTGCCCCTGTGCTTCAATCTACAGACAGGTTCAAAAAATTATATCTGCCTGAAGGAAGATGGTATGATGTTAATGCGAATAAAACATTGCAGGGCGGGCAGTGGCTGGTTATTGAAGTGGGTTTGAATAAAATTCCTATCTATTTTAAGGAGGGCGGCATATTTCCAATGCAGGATGTTCAAAATTATGTAGGAGAGAAAAAGATTGAACAGATTGAATTTGTTATATTCCCCGCCGCAAAATCCAGCTATGCTTTCTACGAGGATGACGGAATAAGTTACGAATATGAAAAAGGTATTTACTCACTTACAAATTTTTCATTGAAAAAAGACAGCAAGTCATTAAAACTCAATGTTGAAAAAACAAAGAGCGGATATACTTCAACAGTGAAGAATTATCTTCTTACTTTTGTTGACGCGCCAAAACCTAAAAGAATCTCAATCAATAATAAAAATATACCATTAACAGATATAGATTATGACGGGTCAACGTCCGTTTTACAATTCAAAATTGAAGCTGCGGGAAATTCGGAAATTATAATAGATTATTAAATTTAAGGCAAATGAAAAATATGAACACTAATTCGATAATAACAAAGACATTAATACTGTTAATTTGCTCGTTTTATTTACAAACTATATGCGGAGAAAATTTGTATTTGAAAGATTCATATACGGAAAAAACTATTAAAGACACAACCGTGTTTCAAAAGCATTATAAGGAACTCGATAAGTATTATTCTGATAAAAAACTCGGATCATTTGTAGAAAATGGAAAAACTTATTTCAGACTGTTCGCTCCTTCTGCAAAAAAAGTTCAGCTTTGCATCTTTAATAAACCGGAAGAAACTATCGGAAAGGAATATCTGCTCGTAAAAGATGAGAACGGAGTTTGGGAAACCGCGGTTGATGGAGAACTTTACGGAAAATTTTACGGATTCAAGATTCTTCATGAAGGTGATAATCAACATAATCCTGATATGCCTGTATGCGTTGATCCTTATGCAAAAGCTGTTACAACTTACACAACATATTTGAATCCCCGCCGCGCAATTGTAGTTAAAGACAAACCTTATGATTGGGAAAATACAGTCTGTGTGGAAAGAGATTGGCGCGATTTAATTATTTATGAAATGCATGTCCGGGATATGACAGCACATAAATCTTCCGGCTCTAAATATCGGGGTTCTTATAAAGGACTAACCGAAAAAGGAATAAGAGGCGGAATAGGTTATATAAAATCACTTGGTGTGAATACTGTTGAACTATTACCAGCACAGGAATTTGGGAATATTGAGTTACCATTTCTTGATTCACTCGATGGCAGATTAAATACATGGAATTTATACGAGAGAAATCATTGGGGATATATGACCTCAAATTTTTTTGCTCCATGCGCTTATTACAACTACAGCTGGAAAGAATTGAAATGGAATAGATGGATTGGCGCGGATGGTTCGCAGATAAATGGGTTTAAGGATATGGTAAAGGCATTCCATAAGGAAGGTATTGCTGTAATGATGGATGTGGTATATAATCATCTTTCGGAATTTGAAATTGGAAATCTAAAGCAGATTGATAAGGAATATTATTTCCGTCTGGATTCAAAAGGAAATTATTTAGCTGAGAGCGGATGCGGAAATGATTTGAAGACTGAAAGACCTATGGTACGGCGTTTAATTATAGAAAGTATTTTGTACTGGATGAAAGAATATAAAATTGACGGGTTCCGTTTTGATCTTGGCAAGCTTTTAGATTGGAAAACAATTGAGGAAATAATTTCCGAAGCAAGAAAAGTAAATCCGCAAGTCATTTTTACATGCGAACCATGGGGAGGTGGTTACGATCCTGCAGGTTTTTCCAAACGTGACTGGGCACCCTGGAATGACCAGATAAGAAACGGTATCAAAGGTCAGAATCCGAATGACGGGCTTGGATGGATCTTTGGCAAGTGGTTTGATAATAATTCTCCGCAAAGAATAAAAAGTTATGTAAACGGAACACTTGTACGTGATTCACTTGGACTTTTCCAGAGGAAAGAACATTCAGTAAATTATCTCGAATCGCACGATGATATGACGTTTGGAGATTTTATTAGAATCGGTTCTAAGGAAGTTGACCCTGAAAAAATAATTAAAGACGTTGATAAGAATGCTAAACTTTCGCCTTACCAGGTGAAGTTAAATAAACTTGGTGCACTTTTCCTTTTAACTTCACAGGGAATAACAATGATAAGCGAGGGACAGGAATTTGCTCGTTCAAAAGTTATTCAGCCGAACATATTCCAACTTGATAAAAACAAAGGGAAAATCGATCACAACTCGTACAACAAAGACAACAGGACAAATTATATAAACTATAAACACGCCGGAATAAATAAAGATCTGGTTGAGTATTATAAAGGGTTGATCATGCTCAGAAATAATTTTGCTGCATTCCGCAGGGCTGAGTATGAAGGCATATCATTTATCGATCATCCGCAAAGTAAATTTGGTCTAAGCTATTTATTGAAATATAAAAACGATAAATTTTTTGTTGCGTTCAATGCAGATCCAAAACAGGAATTGGAATTTTCTTTACCCGCAGGTCAGTGGGAAGTACTTGTAAACAAAAATTCTGCTGGAATAAAACCATCATCTGTTGTTGAAGGAAAAATCAAACTCGAAACAACAACGGGAATGGTATTGAAATTGAAATAGTTGCAGGGAAAGTGTTATTCAATGGATAAAGTCTTAGACAAGACTCTATTGGTTCAATTCCGGGGAAGAGAATATTTATCAGGTTGGGATAGTCTGTTTACATAAAAATGGGCTAAATTCATCAATATTATCAAAAAACACCTTGAATTTGAATGATGTAATTTATATTATTGAACCGGTTCATTTCAATTTTAACCGTTTTAATTATTTTCTGCATTAATATGTTGATATGAAAATTTTTTATAAAAATACATAATTGACTGAATAATTTTATCAACTTAAAGGAGAAAAAATGCGACTGTTCAAGTGTTTATTTATTTGGTTATGTGCCGTAATAAGTACGGTTTATGCTTCTAAAAATGAATATGTAAGCGGACAGGATTCTTCCTCCCTAAGAAAAGTAAGAACATATACTATCATTAGATTAACTACAGCTCCCCCTTTAATTGACGGGAAGTTAAATGATGAATGTTGGAAAATTGGCGAATGGACTGGAAATTTTACTCAATGGATTCCGAAAGAAAAAGGGGTGCCTTCTCAAAAAACTGAATTGAAGATTCTATACGATGATGAAAATTTATATGTAGCTATACGCGCGTATGATAAAGAACCGGAGAAAATATTAAGAATTGCCGGCAGAAGAGACGAATTTACCGGCGATGTTGCCGGTGTCTGTTTCGATAGTTATCATGACCACCGTACAGGTTTTGAATTTGATGTTACTGCCGCCGGACAAAAAGCAGATGTTATTCTAACCAACCCAATGAATGGCGATGCAAATTGGAATGCGGTATGGTATGCCAGCGCAGGCTCTGAAGATTCTGCCTGGGTTGCAGAGATGCAAATCCCTCTCAGCCAGCTTAGGTTTAGAGATCAAGATCAGCAAACCTGGGGTTTGCACTGCTGGAGATGGATAGACCGCCTGAAAGAAGAAGATGATTGGGAAGTTCAAGAACAAAATGGTCCTGGTATGCTTTACTTCTTTGGTCACCTGAACGGAATAAATGGATTAAAAAAACATTTGGATTTGGAATTGACTCCGTATATTCTGGAAAAATTAAATACCTATCAGAGAGAACTAAATAACCCATATAAACAGTATGGAAAAAGCTGGGCTGGAAATGCCGGTGTTGACGGTAAAATAAATCTATCAAACAGTTTTGTTTTCAACTTCACTATCAATCCTGATTTTGGCCAGGTTGAAGCAGACCCATCAGTAATGAATTTAACCGCCTTTGAAACTTTCTTTGAAGAAAAACGCCCATTTTTTTTGGAAGGGAAAAGTATTTTTGATTTTAGCATCGATGATCTTAATGCATTCTATTCAAGAAGAATTGGTCACCAGCCAACTTATACTCCATCTATTAACAGTGATGAATATCTTAAAATGCCGGATAAGGCAACTATTCTTGATGCTGTGAAATTAAGCGGTAAAACTGATGACGGCATGTCAATTGGGATTATTCAAAGCCTGACTTCAGATGAACCTGCTCTGATTTCCCAAAACGGCATTGAAAAAAGCAAAACAGTAGAGCCGATGACAAATTACATTATAGGAAGAGTTCAAAAAGATTTCAATGAAGGAGCAACTATAATTGGCGGTATTCTAACAGCAACAAACCGTTTTATTCATGACGATAATCTTAATTTTATGAATCGTGGAGCGTATACCGGCGGGCTGGATTTTCTTCACTATTGGAACGATAAGGAATTTTATGTGAATGCAAAATTTGTTGGCAGCATTGTTACCGGAGATAAAAATGCAATGCTGGATCTTCAAAATTCATCTGCAAGATATTATCAAAGACCGGATATAATAGGTGTTCATTTTGATTCCTCTATGACAAGTTTATACGGGCAGGGCGGAAAAGTAATTTTTGGTAAGGCTAGTAAAGGCTTATGGAGATATTCAACAAATATCAACTGGCGGTCACCGGGACTTGAGTTGAATGATGTCGGTTTTATGCAGACAGCAGACCTGCTGTCGCAGGGTAATTCAATTTCATATTCAATTAACCAGCCGTCTGGAATATTAAATTCGTTTTCAGCAGGATTAACTGAAAGCAATAATTGGAATTACGCGGGAGAATTTTTGTCATCCGGCATCGGAGGCTCATTAAGTTTTGGTTTTACTAATAACTGGAGCATTTCGACGGATGCTGCATTTAATACAGCAAAACTGGACCCAAGAATACTGCGCGGCGGCTTTGCAATGAAACTTCCGTCATCGCTTTCTTATGATCTATCGCTTAGCTCCGATAATTCCAAAAAAGTATTTTTTAATGCCGGCATGAGCTTTCAACATTCCTCTGAAAATAGTGCGGAAAGTATTTCCTATCAAGCGGGAATTAATTTCAGGCCGGTTAATACTCTTTATATTTCGTTTAATACCAGCTATACAAGAAATAACGATAACCTGCAGTATGTATGCACAACAAATTTTAATTCAAAGGAACATTATATACTCGGAAAATTGGAACAGGAAACTCTTGGTTTTACATTCAGAGTTGATTGGAATATTACGCCGGAGTTGTCAATACAATATTACGGAAGTCCTTTTGCAGCGGTAGGCTCATATTCTGAATTCAAAGACGCCGTAAATGGACGCGCGGATAATTATTTTGACAGATTTCTTGTTTATAATTCAAAATTATCGGGCGATAATGTATTGCTTGATGCAAACTATAACGGAAAATATGAAGCTCAAATATCAAATCCTGATTTTAGTTTTTCACAATTCCGCTCAAATCTTGTCTTTAGATGGGAATATAAACCCGGTTCACAACTCTTTATTGTATGGGCTGGCGATTTGACTGGTCTTGGCTCAACATCAAAATCGGTTGGCAGCGCAATTAATGATATTAGAAAGATTGTTCCTGATAATATTTTCCTGGTAAAATTTAATTATTGGTTCTCTCTTTAAGTTTCATACGGATTCAGTTATATGAAAATGAAAATCCGGTTTTATTGAGCGGGGTATTTTTAGAGGAATAGCGGTATTTCCCTCCCGGACGCAGAACCCGGAGTTATTCAATAATTGGTTTTTATTTTAGTTAAATAAAGCCGCAGAAGATTATAATTATCCGGTATGCGGCATTCAATATTTTTCGTAAATTTAGCACTCAATACTTTGCAGTGTAAAAAAAATAGTATGATTAATGTCGAATAATGAGAATCCTGAAACAATTTACCTATTGGAAATAAAATAAGAGGAATTCAAAGTGAAAAAATATTTATTGCTTATTATGATATTTGGATTCATTAATGCTTATGCAGCAAACGGAAAAAATATTGTAATTCCGCCTCTGTTTGGTGATAACATGGTTTTACAGCGCCAAACTAAAGTTAATCTTTGGGGAAAGGCATCTCCTGATCTGACTGTTTTGATTAAGAGTAGTTGGGGCGCATCATCAAAAACTATTGTGAATAAGGATGGTAATTGGTCAGCCAAATTGAAGACACCAAAAGCCGGCGGACCTTATGAGGTTTCTATTCAAATTGGTGATACAACTATAACATATAAAAATGTTTTTTCTGGTGAAGTTTGGGTCTGTTCCGGGCAGTCCAACATGGAAATGCCGTTAAGGGGATTTCCAACCGATACTGTTGCTAATTCTGCACAGGAAATTAATTCAGCAGACAATCCATATTTGAAACTCTTTACTGTTACACAAGTAGCTTCTGGAAAACAGGAAACTGATTGTATCGGAAAATGGGTTGAATGTAACCCTGAAACAGCAAAGAAGTTTAGCGCTACTGCATATTTCTTTGGTAAAAAATTAACTCAGGCTTTAAAAATTCCGGTTGGATTGATTCACTCAAGCTGGGGAGGAACTCCGGCTGAATCATGGACAAGCGGTAAAGCGCTTTCAAATATTGAAGAATATAAAAACCTTATTAAAAAGCTGAACGAAAGTCAGGGCGAAATTAAAAATTATGAAGAATGGATTAAATCTCATCCGGTTTTGGCAGTTGATAATACAGATGAATCCTCAAAATGGAAGAATTTGGATTTCAAGGATTCACAATGTGCAGACACTGCATTTAATGATGCAGATTGGAAGACAATGAAGCTGCCGACGTTGTGGGAAAGTACATCCTTTGGTGATTTTGACGGCGTTATATGGTTCAGAAAAAAAATTGATATTCCTAAAACATGGCTGAATAAAGATTTAGTGCTTGAACTGGCTGCAATTGATGATATGGATTTGTCTTATGTTAATGGAGTTAAGGTGGGTGGTATTGAAGTTGCAGGCTATTATGCAACTCACCGGAATTATTCAGTACCTGCAGAGATTGTTAAAGATAGTGTTTTAACAATTGCTGTGAGAGTTGTTGACATTATGGGAGGTGGAGGTATTTGGGGAAATCCGGAATTGCTTAAAATATCCTTGAAAGATAGTAACGAGATGATCTCCCTGGCAGGGGACTGGAAATTTTTGCCCGTTGCACAATTATTGGCAGACAAATTTTATTTGTTTAGTGTAAATGCTAATGACTTCTATTCACATCCGGTAGTTCCAGTTTCGGTCTCTTCCAATACTCCTTCTGCTTTATTTAATGGAATGATCGCGCCATTAATTCCGTATACAATTAAAGGGGTAATTTGGTATCAGGGTGAAGCTAATATTAGTCAACCGGAACTTTATAAAAAACTGTTTCCTGCAATGATAAAATCCTGGAGAGATGAATGGCTCCAGGGAAATTTTCCATTTTACTATGTTCAGATAGCGCCCTGGAAATATAATGCAGGGTCACAGCCGCAAAAGCTAAGAGAAGCTCAGTTGTTCTCCCTTTCAACACCAAAAACAGGAATGGCTGTTACTATGGATATTGGCAGTCCCGCAACAATTCATCCCGGCAAGAAAAAAGAAGTAGGTGATAGATTAGCTTTACTTGCGTTAAAAAATAGTTACAATAAAAATGTAATATGTTCTGGTCCGGTTTATAAATCAATCAGGATAATAGATGATAAAGCAATATTGAATTTTACAAATGTTAACGGCGGGCTGGTAATTGTTGATAAGCCAGGTGCAAATAATTTTATGATCGCCGGTGAAGATCATATATTTAAAATAGCTGAAGTTCAAAATAACGGAAAAAAATTGGTTCTTTCTTCACCGGATGTTAAAAAACCTGTTGCTGTCCGTTACGGCTGGGTAGATTACGTTGATGGGACTTTATTTAATAAGGCGGGGCTGCCCGCATCATCTTTTAGAACTGATGATTGGAAAGACTAATTGCATAGTTAAAACTTTGATAAATTACATAGGAAGATTTGAATTGAAAAAAAATCTCTTGCTATTTTTTTTCAATATGTTTGACGGGATTATAGTTAAAAGCGCAGAATAATTATGTTTCAGAGGCTAAAAATAGAAACGCATCCAATTGGGATGCGTTTCTATTTTTTGTTAAACTATATTTTTAGAGATTGTTAGGATGACGATTAAAATTTTATTAAATAAAATGGGAGTGTAAATAATTTACATTCCAAACCCTTTTAATACAAGATTATTTTAATTACATAAATTTTTATTACAATAACTTATCATTTCAATAATATTTTATGGTCTGTCATTTTCAGTTTATTAAGTCACCTTACGCATAATTTAATTTATAACCATGTCCTTCAGGACGTGGAGTTTAACCAAGTAAAAAAATCCGGGCTTTTCCCGAAGGGATGGCTATGCCAAGC
>PMDS01000123.1 GCA_003155655.1 Melioribacter sp. | reverse complement strand
ATCACCCATGCCGGGCGAACAAAAAGTGTGTGATGATAATGGATCATCACACACTTGCCTGCAGATAATTTAATCTTTGAACAGAAGTGGTGCAAGTTCTTTTAAAGCTCTGCGCCACGAGAGAAATTCATGTGCTGTTTCAGGGGATACATAAAAAACACTATTCAAGCCGGCTTGTTTCAATGATTCGGCATTAGCCTTTGGATCGCCGCCACCAAAACCTCTATTGCCGCCAAGTTCGCGGCTGCCGAAGCTTACAAAAGCCAACTTAACTTTTTCTTTGAAGCCAGGCGTTTTGTTTACATCATCAAGTGAGAATGTTCCACCGCTCAAAAGGCAGATGTGTGAAAACTTATCTAAATTAGCCATAGTAATTGTCTTTGTTTCCATTCCACCCATGGATAAACCAGCCATAGCGCGGTGTGGTTGATCGGGAAGTGTACGGAAGTTTGCATCAACATATGGGATTAATTCATTCACAAGAACAGTTTGGAATGGTTCTATTTTAAAATTTGCCATGCCACCTATTCTAACATCATTAGTCATTCCGTAAGTCATAACAATAATGAATGGCTTAATCTTTCCTTCAGCAATTAAGTTATCCATGATTAGGTTTGAATGGCCCTGGGTACTCCATGCAGTTTCATCCTCTCCCCAACCATGTTGCAAGTAAAGAACTGCATAACGTTTGGATTGATCTTTATCATAATCTGCCGGTGTGTAAACAAACGCTCTGCGGGATGTGTTTGTGCTTTTTGAAGGAAAAAGAATCTGCTGAACTTTTCCGTGGGGAACATCTTTAAGAGCATAGAAATCTTGATCTGGTGCCGGAATTTCTATTCCACTTTCCCAACGGATCGAGCCGTAAAAATTCAATGTACCCGGATCGTTAAATGTTCCGCCATCAATATTAAGATGATAATAATGAAATCCCTTATCGAGGGGTCCTGCTGTTGTTCCAACCCAGGAACTATCTGCAGCTCTTGTTAACGCTGTTCCACCACGTCCACCTAATCCTAAGCTAACCTTGACGCTTTGAGCTTTTGGTGCAATAATTTTAAATCTGGCATAACCTTGAGAATTTACCTGGGGATATTGTTGACCGGGTTGATTCAGTGTTGATGGTTTGAAATCTTCTATGATTGCCGGTTGTTCCGTTTGTGCAAAATACATGTTGCATGAAAATAAAACTACTAATGCAACACCAAAAATAAATTTTTTCATAATTTTCTCCTTTGGTCTTTATACTAGTCTTTGAATAACATTTGTGCGAATTCATGTAAACTGCGTCTCCAACTCTGCCATTCGTGAGCAGTAAGTGGCGAAACATAGAAATGACTATTAATACCAGCTTGTTTCAAAGCTTCTGAATTTACTTTTGGATCTCCGCCAAATGCACTTGCATTAGGACCGCCACCTGCTCTTCTATTTTCAAGTTCTCTGCTTCCAAAGCTGGTAAAAACAAGTTTCACTTTTTCTTTAAATCCTTGCGCATTGTTAACATCATCCATGCTAATGCTACCACCGCTAAAAATTCCAATGTAAGAAAAGGTATCTAAGTTTGCTAAAGTAATTATGCGTGTTTGCATTCCACCCATTGAAAGTCCCGCCATAGCGCGGTGTTGTTGATCTGCGATTGTACGGAAGTTTGAATCGATAAAAGGAATGATATCCTGCAAAAGAATTTTTTGGAATTGTTCTGCGAAATTAAAATTGCCCATGCCTGGACGGCGTCTTTGTGTTGTATCAGCAGTGCCTGCCGGTCGTGGAGCAACAGGTGGTCTTTGTCCGCCAAAATTAACGCTGCCATTATCCATAACAATTATGAATGGCTTTGCTTTTCCATCTGCAAGTAAATTATCCATGATTAGATCTGTGTGTCCCTGATTACCCCAGCCTGTTTCGTTTTCACCCATTCCATGCTGAAGATAAAGAACCGGGTAACGTTTATTTGAATTTTGATCATACTCATTTGGAGTATAAACAAAGCAGTGGCGTACACTATTAGTTACTTTAGAGAAATAACGAATTTCTCTTAACTGACCGTGCGGAACATTTTTAACTGCATAAAAATCCTGGTCTTTAGCTGGAATTTCTATTCCACTACCCCAACGGCTAGCGCCATAATAATAAAGACTGCCGGGATCAGGGACAGAAGCACCATCAACATTTAATTGGTAATAATGAAATCCTTCATCCTGAGGAGCTGATTCACCAATCCAAACTCCCTTATCATCTTTCTTCATGTCATATTTAACCGCACCAATATCAAGCTGAACTCTTTGAGCTTCTGGTGCTAAAATACTTGTGCGGACTCTTCCTTCAGAATTGACCTGGGGATATTGCTTATCCGGCTGATTAACAGACGAGGGTTTGAAATCCTCTATAACTGTAGTTTGATTTGTTTGAGCAAAACAAATTCCTCCTAAAAACACAGTTGTCGCTAAAACAATAACTGATCTGTACTTCACTTTGCGATCTCCTTAATTGATTGAATCATTTTTTATTAAAACATCTTGCTCTATTCTCTAATTTATTAATCTCTAAACAGAAGAGGTGCAAATTCTCTCAAACTTCTTCTCCAGGATTGCCATTCGTGAGCAGTAAGTGGAGATACATAAGAGACGGCTTTTATTCCTGCTTTCTGCAATGTCTCGGCTGCAGCTTTAAGACCATCTGAACCTCTTTCGCGGCTTCCAAAACTCATAAAAACAAGTTTGACTTTTGATTTGTCGGAGATGTCTGCAGGGGCAACAGTTCCGCCACTAAAGATTCCGATATAGGAAAACTTATCAAGATTAGCCAAAGCAACTACTCTTGTTACAAAAGTACCCATCGATAAGCCGGCCATTGCACGGTTTTTACCGTTTTTTAAAGTTCTGAAATGACTATCAATGTAAGGAATCATGTCGTTGATCATAACTTCTTTATAAGTATCAAATGAAAATGACATGCGGGGACGTGCAGCTGGTGGTTGCGCTCCTGCCGGTGGTTGTGCGCCCTGGCCAAGTGGTTGACGCGGCTGCATCGGCTGTGGCGGAGCTTCACCGGGTTTATATGCAGCGCTGGTTTCCATTACAACTATAAATGGTTTTGCTTTTCCTTCAGCAATCAGGTTGTCAAGTATTACATTAGTTCTGCCCATTTCAATCCACACTCTTTCATCTTCACCGCCGCCGTGCTGAAGATAAAACACCGGGTAACGTTTTGAAGTATTTGCTTCATATCCCGGAGGCGTGTAAATAAAAATGTGACGCCATGATTTGACTGTCTTAGAATAGTAATTTTCAATTAATACTTTACCGTGCGGTACATCTTTCAATTCATAAAAACCGCCGTCGGGATCAGGAATTTCAAAGCCATTACACATATGGCTATAACCGATAAATGCGTTGGTAGCAGGATCAATCACGATAGCGCCATCAACAATCATCCAGTAATTATGATAACCTTTATCCTGTGGCTCACTTGTATAAGTCCATACACCATTGCTTCCTTTAACCATATCAAATGCCGTGTTGTTGATTGATACCTGCACCTTCTGAGCATCGGGAGCTCTAAATTGGAATGTAACCCTGCCGTCAGCTTCAATACGCGGAAACTTAGCTCCGGAGAGATTGTAAGGTGATGGATGTGCTGTATCAGCAGTAGTTGGAACAATTAAATTTTGCCCTGCCTGGGCATAGCTTATTCCAGTAGCTGATATTACAAATAATAAAATAAATAATATTGCTTTTTTCATTTAAAAACCTCCATAAGAAATTTTACTAAGTATTTTAATTAACAACATCGGTTTTAGGTCTCTATTTTAAAATTGAGCATTGATACTCTATACACTGGCTTAACAAATAAAGCTGATTTAAATTTATCACATAGAAATATTTGAATCAATTTATTGAATCATTTTTACAACTACAGCATTTCAAAGAAGATTTGATAATTCACTATATAAGAGTAATTCTCTCTTATTAATAATTTCAGGTGCTTTATTTCTTCAACTCAATTGTAACAACAGATTTTGCCGGTAGATCTACTTTAAGGACATTATTCTGCATTGTATATGATGAAAACTTTTTGATATTTACTTTCTCCGGCTGTCCGAAGTCATTATAATCATTTTCATTTTGACCTGTAATTATTTCTCCGGTAGAATTAGACAGGCTCTCCGTACCTCTTAGTTCAATCTGAACTGTTCTATCTTTCTTCATATCAATATTTGTTAGAGAAATGTGAATTTTTCCTTCTTTATCCTTTGATGCAGATGCACTTACACTGGGCAAAGACATTCCATCATATGAGTAATCTTCGCAAGTCAGATTGATAGGTAATAGCGTAGCATCCTGGTGTACTTTATACATTTTGAAGACATAGAATGTAGGCGTCTTTACTATTTTATTATCTTTTGTAAGGAGCATTGATTGAAGAACATTGATGGCCTGCGCAATGTTTGCCATTTTAACACGGCGGGCATTGTTGTTGAATATATTTAGATATAGTCCGGCAGTAACTGCATCGCGTACCGTATTTTGTTGATATAAAAATCCCGGATTTGTACCCGGCTCAACCTTGTACCAATTTCCCCATTCATCGGCAATCAAACCAATTTTATTATTAGGATCATTTTCATCCATAATCGCCATATGTTTCTGAAGGCGTTCTTCCATTATGATTGTATTTTTCATTGTCCAGAACCAATCATTTTCTGTAAACTTTGTTGCAGCTGTTTTATCATCCCAACCATGGCAGAAAGTATAGTAATGAAATGAATATCCCTGGATCAAACTTGCGAAAGGTTGTGTTTTTTTCATAACAGTTTCTGTCCAATTGAAATCAGGATCGGTTCCACCACTCGCTACACGATACAAATTTCCGGCGCGCATAAAAGTTGAAAATCTTTTATAAACATCTGAGTAATAATCCGGAGTCATGTTCCCACCACAGCCCCAGCTTTCATTTCCAACCGCCCAGTATTTAACATTCCATGGTTTTTCTCTTCCGTTCTTTTTACGCAATTCAGTCATCGGGCTTTTTGCATTTGAATTAATGTATTCAACCCATTCCGCTGCTTCTTGAACAGTACCGCTGCCAACATTTACACAAATATATGGTTCGGCCCCGATCAATTCGCAAAAGTCTAAAAACTCGTGAGTCCCAAAACTATTGTCTTCAGTTACTCCTCCCCAATTAGTATTAATGATTGATGGTCTTTTATCTTTAGGACCTATTCCATCTTTCCAATGATAGGTATCTGCAAAGCATCCACCCGGCCACCGGACAACTGAAGGACCAATTTCTTTAAGTGCTTCAATAACATCATTCCTTATTCCAAGTGTATTTGGGATTGAAGAATTTTCACCGACATAAATTCCACCATAAATACAATTACCAAGATGTTCGGTAAAATGGCCATAAATAAATTTACTTATTGTTTCTTTTCCTAAATCTGCATTTACAATTATACGATTTGCTTTTTCCTTTGGATTATCAGCAGCATTTAATAAAACAGTACTAAATACAAGCACTACCAATAACAACCTTTTAAAGAAATACATTTTTTTCTCCACTTTTATTTAACTAATCACTTCTATTATCAAGTAATTGTTGTATTCCTCTCCAGATAAGAGTTGAAAGCTGAATCCTCCATTGTGATTACCTATCTGGAAATTTTAAATTGATTGCAATTAAATCTCATAATTGGGATCAATATTCTACACATTGTTTTGTCCATGTAGGACCAGAGATATAGAATCTTCCATCTTTATAATAAACAGGTTCAATTCCTAATTGAGGTAATTTTTCCCAATCTTTCAACTCCGGATTATATGGATATGGACGTTTATCATACATACTGTAGTGACAAGAATTCCATAACTTTCCATCAGGTCCTTCGAATATGGCATTGTGGCCGGTTTCGCAATATGGATCCTGGGTATCAAGGAATTTCAAATTATCATACCCTCCCTCCTTTGCAAGCTCGGGACGATATCCTTTTTTTCTTGTACCAAAGATCGGTTCGCGTGATGCAAGTTCCCATGGCCCAAGAGGTGATTTTGATTTTAATAGTCCAACTTCGTAACCACGAGTCCATGTTGAAAAAAACATGAAGTATGTTCCCTCTCTTTTAATAACAAATGGACCTTCAATACCACCCACCATCCATTCAGGATAGCCGGGTTCTTTCTTATCTAAAAATTTTTCAGCTTTACCAATAAGTTTACCTGTTGATAAATCTATCCTAGCTTGGAAAAGTCCGTTGCCGCTGCAATAGAAATATGTTTTTCCATCTTCATCTTCAAAAAGAGTTGCATCATTATTGTATTGTGGAGTAAGCGGACCGTTCACCAATTTGTACGGACCTGTAACTTGATCCGAAGAAAACAACCAGACACTATGCGTCTTCATTCCTTTGGGATCCTCAATAGTAACTTTGCCGCTGTTAACTGTGAGCCAAAATTTATTTTTTATAAAATGTATTTCAGGTGCCCAGAACCTTCCGTTATATGGACAGTCCGCTGGTAATTTGCTTGCATCAATAAGCCATGAGTGATGTTGCCAATGAATCAGGTCGTCAGAAACTAATAGACGAACACCGGGATTTGGTCCCGTCCAAATAGGATTTGATGTTCCGGTACAATACCATTTTTCACCAACTTTAATGATACAATGATCACGCATCGAGATTGAAGTATCTCTAGTAATCGGATTTGTATAACAAAATTGTTTTACAGATGTTTTTTCTGTTGATGTTTCATTGTTAATATTTACCTGCGCATAAAATGAAGACGCTAACAATAATAAGCTTAAGAAAATATTTTTTTTAGAATTCATGATACTTATTACCATTTTCTAATTCAGTATATAATTTATCTGTCGTGTATAATTCATTTTAAAACTTTCCCTATAATGCAATAACTATTTTTTCTCCCGTATAGCTGACTACTTTATCCGGCTTCGCGTCTTTAGCTGTACCAATCCCTTTTTTCTCATTCACCACAGTTATATTGAACTTACGTTTGGAGATCATTCCCGGGAATGATCCTTTTCTGTCGTTGATGGTTAAAACTTTTTTTGCATCATTCCAGGTAAAAGTTATTGTGGAATAGAATCCTTTCTCATAATTATAGTTATCATTTTCATCTTCATATAAAACAAACTCTCCATCAGCTCCTTTATAAACTCTAATATCAAGATTATCCCAATTTTTTTCTGTTACAAATTGAACTTTGGGACCAAATGGAATAATTGAGCCGGCTTTAACAAACAAAGGAATAATATCAATTGCTGCAGCTTTGTTTATAGTTTGTCCGCCCTGAAGTTTTTTGCCTGTCCAGAAATCAAACCAATCAGTTCCTTTCGGTAAATAAAAATCTTCACTCTTTATTTCGCTAAAATCTTCGACCTTGGTTGTATCTTTACCTTTGATAATATTCTTTGAATACATTGGTTTTGTTACCGGACAAACAAGAATTGACTTTCCAAACATGTATTGATTATTGATGTTAAGTGCTTTTTTATCTTTGGTAAAATCCATCGCTAATGCGCGCATCATGCTGGATTGATTTGCTGTGATATCCCATGAAGTGGAATAAATATAGGGCAATAAAGTGTAACGAAGATTAATGGATTTTTCAATCGCATCAAACAACCTATCCCCACGTTTTCCAAATTGATAAATTTCACGCGGGGCATCAGTTCCATGAGAACGCATCATCGGGCAGAATGCGCCAAACTGTATCCATCGTATGTAAAGCTCGCGATAATTTGGATCATCCAGGCCTTTCTTAAAATTCCATAAGAAGAATCCTCCGATGTCGCTATTCCAATAAGGAATCCCGCAAAGGGAAAAATTCAATCCTGCAGAAATTTGTGCTCTTAACGCATCCCATGATGCAACAACATCTCCTGACCAAGTGTTTGCACCATATCTTTGTTGACCGGCAAATGCAGACCGCGTAAGAATAAACACACGCTTATCAGAAGAAATTTCGCGTTGATGTGTAAATAGTCCACCGACAGTCATTAATGGAAATGCATTTCTAACTTTTCTAAATGAACCAAGATAAGTTTTGTTATCTAAATCGGAAGGTTTGAAATCGAGGTGATCTGGTTCAGATGAATCCATCCACCATCCGTCCATACCAAGTGAGAAAATTCCCTTATTTAAATATTTCCAGTAGATGTCTCTTGCTGCGGGATTATATGGGTCATAAACTCTTACACCAGATGGATAATCTCTTCTAGGTGGCCATTTTTCTGAACCAGATTGTGGCCATGTACTAAAATTCATTAAGGCACCAATCTTATCTAATTCTCTGTACTGTTTTGTTTGCGGACCAAATGAATTCCAAATTGAGATAATAACATGAGCATTCATGTTGTGAATATCATCAACCATCTTTTTAGGATCATAGAAATCAACATTTAGAAATTCCATTGCATTCCACAGATAATTGTTGCCCCAGTATTGCCAATCCTGGATTATACCATCAAGCGGTACTCCAATTTCTCTGTATTTCTTTACAACTCCAACTAATTCATTCTGACTTTTATAGCGTTCTTTGCTTTGCCAATAACCAAAAGTCCATAATGGAAACATTGGAACCTGTCCGGTTAAATCCCGCATACATGCAATAACTCCATCAGCATTCTTGCCATACATAAAATAATAATCGATGCAATCACCGACATCAGATTTGAAAGATGTATTATCATTACTATCTTCAAATATGGTAGGTGAATAATTATCCCAGAATAAACCATAACCTTTTTCTGATTGAAAGAATGGAACATAATCATCAGTATTTCCCTGTATCATATTCAATTTGAGATTTCGTTGAACCATTTTGCTCTGTTGCTGCTGTCCCAAACCATAAATCGCTTCATCTTTTTCAAGGATAAAAGATTGTGCCACGCTGAACGTTTTAACCCCTGCATCGTTGAAATCTGTAAATAAAGTGCTTGCTTCTTTTTCGTTAAGCAGCGATTCTCCGGTAGCAGTTGCAAAAGAGATCTTACCATTCTTCAAATTGAGTATCACTTGCAGCTTTTCGCCCTTCAAGGTGAGAACATCATCAACCTGGTTAGCATTAAAAATCGTTTTTTGCTGAGACTTGATAACGGAAAGACTTGATTTGTTAATATTAACACCTTCCGGAATTTTAGTTACTCTGACAATTTCCGGCGAATAGAATTCTAGTTTGACCGTTATTGAGTTATACTTGGCCTCAACTCCGTTTTCAATTCTTTTAAATTGCTGAGCTGATATTTGCACGACTGATAGAACTAAAAGTAAAATGAATATTGATATTCTTTTCATTTATTTAATTTCCTAAATAAAATATTTGACATAATTATTATTCCGTATTCTCTTCATAGACGTATTATTTAGATTTACTAATCTTCAATAACTTAGCGCCATGTTTTCTTACATACATTGATACTTCGTTTATAGATGATCCAATATTTTTCTTTGCCCACAAATCCCGTACATTACACTTCCCATTCAATCCAAGCTGATCAAATTTGATATTTATTTTGATCGAATCAGCTGGGGGAACTCCGGTTGGATATTGAGTAAAGACATGAAATTTAACTGTTGCACCTTCGGTATGTTGAATACATTCTCTATCAAGTCCTGCGAGAGAAGAAAAAGTATCGTATCCTTCAGGAATGTCAAATTCGATTATTGATCTTGCGTGAGTACCAAAACCATTATCAAATTCCTGACCGTCAACAACTAATCTATTCCCGCCAACACTCTTGTTAATCTTCACTGTTTCCCAACCTGATGTTGCATTTACCCATTTAAGATCAGTCAAGTTAAGCGAACCATTTTTACCAGCAAGCTTCGGTTCTATCCAATCTGCATGGTCCCAATTGTTTCCATTACCGCCGTCGGTAACAACAAGATAAAGTTTTTTTGCCCCCTCGATGTTCACTTTTATTTTTTCAGATTGTTCACCAGCTTTGTATGTAATTAAATTGCTGTTATATAGAGCTTTGTTTTCCAAAATCGGTTTTTGATCAGCAGTATAGAAAAGCGCCACATATTTGTCGTTGGTTTTTGAATCATCTGCAATCCAGGCAATTCTATCTCCATCATTAAAAAGTAACTTGTTATTTTTACTTCTCTGCAAAACGGAAATAGCTTCTTTGTTAGTGATTAAGTTTTTAGTGAACACATCGTTGTCAGGTAAATTGCCGCCGAACATCAGTGGCGAACGACAGATTAAGAATAGTGACATTAAAGTATATTGTTCATCTTTGGTAAGCATACTCATACGATTATCACCACGCTCAGCCCTGATTCCTATTCTACCTAATGGAAGCATATCTCCATCAGGCCAATGCCCCGATCCCATATAAGGCAACCATTTTTCAAATAGTGAAAAATGTTCACTCAATTGCGACCAGTTATCCCAGAAGTCGTCAATGATACGCCACATGTTAGCATGCATACTAACATGTTCAGCGGATTGAATCGGTGTTTCTCCGGGTGAAGTGCTTAATACAATAGGTCTTCCACATTTATCAATAGCTTTACGTATCATTTCAATTTCATCCTGGTGATACGGACGTGAAAGATCATCAATTTTTATGAAGTCTAGTCCCCATGATGCATATAACAGGAAGAGTGAATTATAATATTCCTGGGCTCCTTTCTTTGCGGCTTCAACAGTGTACATATCTCTAAGCCATTGGCAAAGCAGCCTGGTACTATAGATATCTTTTGCTCTAACATCACTACCTAAAATTGGAGTATTTTTTTCAACCGCTAGTTTTGGAATGCCACGCATTATGTGAATACCAAATTTTAAACCTTTTTTATGAATATAATCTGCTAACGGTTTGAATCCCCTTCCATCTGCCGAAGAGGGAAATTTATTAACAGCCGGTAGCAGCCTGCCGTAATTATCCATAGCAATGACTGCATCTTTTTCATTATAACCATGAGCTTTATCGTTTGCAACGTACCATCTAATATCAACAACAATATATTCCCATCCGGATTTTTTAAGATGTGCAGCCATATAATCTGCGTTTGCTTTTACTTCTGCCTCTGTTACTGTTGGTCCGAAACAATCCCAGCTGTTCCAGCCCATCGGGGGCGTTTCAGCCCATTTATAGAAAATAGTTTTATTTGATTCATCGGATTGTTTAATGACTTCAATTTCTCTTTTCACTTTCGGCGAATTAGTGTTAGTATTTACCTGGGTAAATACAAGAGGGCTAATTAGTAAAATCATATAAAACGAGAGTAATTTTCTTTTCATACTGCTATCAATTTAATAAATTACCAAAACCATCAATTATATTTTTAAATTGTCTATTTAAGTTTATTTTCATCCTTCATATATCCTACTTCTCTGTAATACTTCTCCGCACCTTGATGCAATGGCACTCCATAATTTTGCCAGACAGTTTTAGGATCGTATGTATACACCCTGATAAACCATTTTAACGCGCCATGATTTTCATCGATTGCTTTTGCCAGATCGTAAGCCGCTTGTTCAGGCATATCATCACGTGCAAAAATCGCTTCTCCTGATCTGCCAAGAGTCTTTATTCTACGTTTAATTCCCTTCAGTAAACTATGATGAGCTTCTACTACCTCAGCATCAACATTTTGCCTGGCAATTAATTTCAAAAGGTCTTCCGGCAATTCTAAAAAATACAGATCAAATTTTTGACTTAACGATGTCCAGTAAGATGATTCCGGATTCAATGCCGGACTGGCAAGGAAACCCGCAACAATATCAAATTCACCTTTTAATGCTTCTTCAACTGAAACTCCAATTTTCCCTCCCCATGATTTAATATCCTCAGGAGAAATGCCGTAATATTTTAAAATTGTTATCATGTTAGCATCACCTCCCATAATTCTTACAGGCAGATGCTGTTGTTTGATTTGTAAGAAATCCTTGATTCCGGATTCTTTCATTGTTGCAACCAAATAATAAAATGGATCCTCAATTTTAGCAATGAGTCGAAGATTCCGGTAAGGTCCCTTTCCTGATAGAGTATTATTATAAGCTGAGCTTAGCATCGCACTTGATGTTACACCAAAATCAACTTTTGCGTTAACACGAACATTAACGCCATCTTCAAGATTTATTTCATCAAGCTTAGGCGGATAATCGTTCTCTGAAACAAGTTGCGGTCCATACCATCTATTGCAATTACGGCAAAGTATTACCGAATATCCAAAAGGTTTCATCGATTCCTTTACAAAATCTCCAAGTTCGCCCCAGGGACATCCGCTTTCGCAGGCCGCAGCCATTAAGGGTCTCTTTACATCCCATCCCGTTTTGCCTACATCAATTGTCTCTTGTGCTGATAGATTAATAACTAGCAACAGACTTATTATGTATATGATTTTAACTGCAAATTTCATTTAACTTTCTCCGGCAAATCTTTCTCAAAGTTGCGGTTAATTCTATTATTATTTTCAACGCTGTGGATCTTGTAGCAATTTCTTCAGTAAATCGAATTTATCCCGTGTAGTAAAAAGTCCTGGTTCCATTTTATCACCCAATCCCATAGTCTCTTCCGGTGCTTCACTGAATGCCGGCCACTTCGGCAAGCCCTGTCCGTTTGGATCTCCATTTGCAATAAAATTTTTCCAGTATGAAGACATCATCTTTGCGATCATTTTATCATCAGCTGCCCAGGGGCGGTTGGAGTGATTCAGATTATCAAAGATGTACGGAAGTTCCGATGAATGAAATGTTTGATAACGCTCTTTAGTCTCCCCTGGTTGCGGATGTATAAACAGGTATGTGTATGTTTTTGTTTTGGCTGTCTTTTCACGCTGCTTTGCCCATATATACATCGAAACCATTGACATATCGCATGCAAATTCCTTTTGCGAAATTCTATTAGCTTCTTCGGTATCGCATGGATAAAATTTTAAAATTTCCTCAGCAAGCGGACCTGTTTGTTGCCTCACCCGCTTACGAAAATCCTCAACTGAAATTTTGCCATAGTTGTCGCTATAGCTTCCCTCATCCGCCACAAAACCGGTAAGAGTTGTAACATCGTTCTGTTGACCTGATGCAAATATTTCATCAACAGTTTTTGGCAAAAACCATCCGTCAACTACCGGTGAAAAACGGAACTGGTTGTTTACTGATGCCATCAGGTCGGAGGCTGAAATTTTTCTTAGCTCACCCAGGTTAGATGCATTTACAGCTTTTGCAAATCTTAATCCATTTTGTTCAGCTGAAGATAAATTTTCTCCTGGTCCAGTCTTGGCATTAGAACCGCTTTGCGCAATAGCGCGAATGAATAATCCTTTTGCGAGTGGTGATGCTGTTAAGTAATGCACAGATGCTGCCCCTGCAGATTGCCCCATTATTGTCACTCGCTCCGGATCGCCGCCGAATGCAGAGATATTCTTCTTAATCCATTCAAGTGCAGCCAGCTGATCCAACAATCCGTAATTTCCAGATGAGTTATGATTTGACTCTTTGGATAGTTCAGGATGAGCAAAAAATCCAAACACTCCAACCCGGTAATTAATAGTAACTAAAATCAAATCTTTCTTTGCCAGGTTCTCACCATTATACACAGGTACATTTCCGGATCCACCCGTGAACGCACCTCCCGGTATATAGACTACTACCGGGAGTTTATTGTCTGATGATTTTGCTTTAGTCCAAATATTTAGATACAAACAGTCCTCACTAATTTCACCTTGTGGTTGATATTCAGGAGTCCATGGTCCCAACCCGTTTACCATTACCTGCATAGGATTAGCTGAAAATTTGTCTGCTTTCCGTACGCCCTCCCATGATTTAGGAGACTGCGGAGGACACCACCGTAACTTACCAATCGGTGGCGCTGCAAAAGGAACACCCTTGTAAACTGTAACTCCATTTTCAACAACTCCCTGCAGCAATCCCTGTTCAACTTTAAGCGGTGCAGGTTGTTGAGCGTTAACAAATCCGGCGCCCATCAATAAAAGTAAAGCAGCTAATAAAGGTATGTTCCTCATACAATGTTCCACTCAAAAGTAATTTTTCGTTATGAAAATTATTTCGCCCAGGCCTCACCTTCTGCTGAACGTCGCCATTTAAAATATTCATCCAATACTTTAAGTGATTCAAGACTTGGCACAGGACCAGTGTGCGGAGTCTTTCCGAAATACATTACAACCGGATTTTCATTATTGAATGCAGGCCATTCAGGAACACCTTTACCGTTTGGGTCTCCAAACTTTGCAAAGTTTGTCCAGTAGTTAGCCATTGCTTCAGAAATCACTTTATCAGTTTTTGTTGCCATTTGATCAGCAGGATTCAGATGTTTAAATACGAACGCAACTTCCTGACCATGCGGTGAACCACTTCCGAATTTTGGTGATCCTTCCGGATAGTCCGGATGTTGGTCAAAATAATATAAAAATGCTTTAGTAGTTCCTTTTTTAGCATGAAGACGTGCCCAACTCCATGTATGCCACCCGAAGGCTGCATCGCGCGCTAAATCGCGGGCAGTTTTTGGAACTACGTCTGTTCCAACAGGATAAGCTTTGATAAGATCATCGGCAAACTTTCCGTAACGATCTCGAACACCTTTGATGTAATCTTCCGGAGTTTTAGGTGGAGAAAAACTTGCCCCTTCATCCGAATTATAACCAACTAAAATCGGCAGATCATTATACTTCCCTGCTTCATAAAGTTTATACTGATCGCCCGGTATTACATATCCATCAATGATAGGCCATGCAAGTCCGCGTATTGCAGGAAGTTTTTCAGCTTCAATTTTCCGTAACGCTGCGATGGAGGAGATCCCGGCAGTTTTAAGAAAATTTTCACCGGCTTTTTCTGCATCAGAAAGATTCTTCATATTCTCACCCGGAAATGTTGTCGATCGGGGAGGCCCAAACGATCCGCCGCTTTCAGAAATGGCGCCATGGAATAATCCTTTTGCCAGGGGTGATGCACATAACATACTAACAGCTATACCTCCTGCAGATTCACCAAAGATTGTTACCTTGTTTGGATCGCCACCGAACGCTGCAATATTTTTTTGAATCCATTGAAGTCCTGCAATCATATCCAATAAGCCGTAATTTCCGGATGCATGTTTCGGATTTTCTGCACTCAATTCAGGATGGGCAAAAAATCCAAGCAGGCCTACACGGTATGCTATGCTGACAAGCACTACTCCCTTTTCAGCAAGAAACTCTCCGCTGTAATTTGGTTCGGCAGTAGAGCCGCCGTTAAATCCACCGCCGTAGATCCATACGAGAACCGGTACACGTTCACTTGCAGATTTCGCAGGTGTCCAGATATTCAGATAAAGACAGTCTTCACTTTTACCCGAAAAAGAACCCCAGCTTTGTATTGGACCGGGTGCAAACTTGGTTGCTACTTTTACACCTTCCCATTTTGCAGCAGGCTGAGGCGCCTTCCAACGAAGCTCTCCGACAGGCGGAGCTGCAAACGGAACTCCTCTATAAACTGTTAATACATCTTCATATGTCCCCTGCAACAATCCTTCTTCAACTTTAACCGGTGCCGGTTTGGCTATTTCACAACCTAGTAATGAAAGCATTTTAACACCGTATCGGGTACCAAATTTTCTATATCCTGCAGCATCAAAGTGAAGATTATCCCGTGAGGACGTGCATCCCTTAGATGAAATAACATATGAGTTAGGAATTACCTCCGGTAGTTTTGCAATAAATGAATTCATACCGGCACAGACACCCTCTTGATCAGCGTTAACTGTTTCACCAGCCAGCAGAGGTATCGAATTAGCATTTAGATTCAGATCTTTCAAAAGATTGTCGTAAATTCTTTTAACTTTTTGTGTCCAGAGGGTATCATTTGGATTTGATTCTCCCTGATGTAGCAAGATACCCTTTATAACACCATCTTTCTGAGCTAATTTTGCCATCTCTACAAGATATGCATAAGGATTTCCGTTATACTCCTTAATAATATTAACCATCCATGACGGAGCTGTTGCTGCATAAGTTTGGAAATTATCTTTATCGAATAATTCAATTTTGCATCCGGCAACGGAAACATTTACAATTCCTACTTTTATATTCTTTGGCAGGTTGGCTACCAATGTTCTGCCGAAATAATCAGCTGGACTTAAACCTGTCTTGCATCTGCATAAAGGAGGAACTGCAGTGTACCAATGCCCTTTGACTCTTCCCAGATCCGGACAATCAACAGATTGTAATACCTGAAAACGTTCATCAACTGATTTGTCTTTATCTTCAATTCTTGCATTTCCCTCCATGTTTGACTGTCCAAAGGAAAGGAAAATGTAAAAATTCGGATCCTGAGAAAATACTCTTGAGCTTGTTAAGAGTAATCCCATTAAAAGAATCATAAAAAATTTATTTTTCATACTGTCTCTCTAAAATATTTTATAGAATAATCTTCGCTATGAATTATTAAAAATAGCTTTCATCCGTATCCTTTAAAAAATTAGCCTGCAGAAAATCTATTGGGCAGCTCTAGTTAATTTCATTACCATGTCCTGCTCCATTACATTGACTTTTAATTCAATCGTATCGTCAGCAAGATATTTGCATTTATGAGTAATCTTCATCCCTTGCATATCAATATCAAACGAAAAATCATTCCCGTTTACTACTCCATTGGTCAAATCCATTTCACCCATAGAAGATGAATTTTTCCCGGTTAATTTTTCGCCATCTACTTTAAAGGTAAAAGTTAATTCAAATTCTCCCTGTGGGCTGGTAGCTTTGCCAATCCATTTCCCTTCAATTTTGGATTTTTCTTCAATTTTGGATTTTTCTTCAACTCTGGTTAATTCCAATGGTTTTTCCATCATCGGTGCAGTGAGTTTAACAATATTACCATCGAGAACACCGGTATTGCTAATAACCTGGCCATTAGCATTTATATCAAATGAAAAGTTATTACCATTAACCTTTCCATTTTCAATTGGTATGGCTCCCATTTCCGATTTAACAGTTCCGGTTAATACTGCTGCATCTACTTTAAAAGTGAAAAGCAATTCCATATCCCCATTAGGCGTAGTCATTTTACCTTTCCAATTGCCATCCAGTTTTTGAGCATTAACTACGATACTTAATACTAATAACAAAAGAAACGTGATTGATGTTTTCATTTTAATTCTCCAGTTTGTTTTTTGTGAATATTTATTTTTATTATTGTCCGGATTAGGCTTCAAGGCTGCTTTGCCTTGTAAAAATCCGTATGTATTACTCATCCTTTTAACCAATTAAGGGTTATATCTCTTTCCAAGAATTAGTTTATCTCCTGAATCATCTACTTCATATAATTGTGGTTTACGCGGTCCTTTCTCTTCCGCATGGTGAACAATAAATAAACGTTTGCCTTCAAACGTAGTGAATAACATTCCGTGACCAGAATTGTCTCCTTTGAATGCTTCTTTTTCCTGAATCCATGGACCCTTAATGCTTCCAGATTCAGAATAACAAACACCTTGTGCATACCTGTGTTCGCCCCAGCTTGACCATAACATTCCCAGTTTTCCTGTTTTCGTTCTGAACATTTGCGGGCCGTCAGTTACCCATCCCGGCATCTTCATGCCAAATGTAGCTTCGCCGATGCTGTTCATTTCTTTGGACCATGCTGCTTCACTAGCACGAAAGATTGTTGTAGGTTCAGCAATCCTATGCGTAAGATCTTTTGATAAAGGCATATAATCCATAGTACCATCTATCAATTGTGTCCACTCATGAACAAATACTAAATAGATACTATCATTTTCTTCATAGAGCGTTCCATCAATAATATCCCAATCTTCAGGACCAAGACAGAATTCCTTATCGGCAACCAGAGGTTTGAAAGGTCCCTCAGGTGAGTCTGCAACTAAAATTTGGGTCTGGTTACGAGGAACATTATAGCGGCGAGGAACAGCTTGAATAAGAGTACTATGATCGCTCCATGTTCCAGCTAGATAATATTTATTTCCAATGTGATGAATCTCTGCTGCTGCCACGAAGAGTCCTTCCATCCATGTTCCTGATAAATTAATGATTTGAAATGGTCCAGTCCACATTTTCAAATCCTTACTTTTATATAACCAACCACCAGTTCCTGTAAGATAATACATTTTGGAATTTACATCCGGATAAATAAAAGGATCGCTCATTGAAATCTCATCCAGAGAGACCGTTTGAATTTTGGGTTCCGGCCGTGGTGGTCGAGCCGATTGTGGTTGACCGACAGATGGACGCATTCCACCAAAATTTTTTTGTCCCGGATTAGCAGGAGGGGCCTGTTCTCCCGGAACAAGTTTTTTCCTTTCTCCAGTCTGGGCTAAGGTTATATGTATTGAACCAAAAATTATTAACAAACAAACTAACATTATCTTCTTCATATGTATTGTGTCCTTTGGTAAATATTAATTTTTACGCCACAGGTTTGGTAAAAAACGGTAATAAAGCAAGTGCCGCCATGTCGCCCAGTCGTGTCCTCCATATCCGCCAACATAATACTCATGATTGATTTTATGTTTATCAAGAGCTTCATGAAGCACGACACAACGTGCACCCATTCTTCCTTTTGCTTCTTCTGTTCCTTGTCCGACAAATAAATATTTTATTTTATTATTTGCATCAGGATCATTTAAAAATTTTGTAATGGCATTTTCACTATCAACATCACCAGCACTAAGAATTCCAAAATTTGCAAATAAGTCAAGTGAATTCAATCCAACAAACATTGTGTGACGTCCTCCCATTGATAATCCGGAAAGAGCTCTGCCACCTGGGTCTTTCCTTACATTGTATTCCTGTTCTACCAATGGAATTACATGTTTTCTAAGTTCTTCCTCAAAGATTTTGAATGTTAGTTCGGTGTGCTTTGGATGATTCCTATGAATAACTTGATTGTTAGGAATGGCAATTACCATTGGAATAGCTTTACCTTCTGCAAGCAAATTATCCATCATCAAATTTACACGTCCGTCATAAACCCAGTTAGATGGTAAATCACCGCTTCCCCCAACTAAATAAAGTACGGGATAAGTTTTACTTTTATCATATCCTGGCGGTGTATAAACGTATAGTTCACGTTCACCATTTGTTACATTAGAATGATAAATGTGACGAGTAACATTTCCGTGGGGAACATTTTTAGCATCGTAATATGCCGGTCCTTCACCATGTACTATTAATTGGCTGTAAGGAGGCATTGCTGTAAAACCAGCCATCGAGTTGCTTGGATCTGCAATTTGAACTCCATCAACATTGAAATAATAAATGTACATGTCCGGTCTTAGTGGACCTACTGTTAAAGTCCAAATACCATCATCACCTTTTTTGAAAGGAACCGGCTTATTATCAGTTCCAAGAGCGGTAAGAATTGCAACACCGGTAAGTTGAACGCTTGTTGCTGCAGAAGCTTTTAATCGAAATGTAACAGTGCCGTCATCTTTTACGTCAGGTGAGTTGAGTGCAGCGCTGAATGGGATAAGATTTTCTTTGTTCTTTTGCGGATTGAATTCCAAATTAATATTAGCCTGTTGACTCCAAGTATGAACAGGCATCAGTAAATATATTATAATTAGACAAGCAAATAATTTCATTTGACTTTCCTTTTAAATTACGGATTAAACCTTTTTCCAAGCACCAGTTTATCACCTGAATCATCAATTTCCCAAAGCTGTGGTTTGCGTGGTCCATCTCCTTCTGCATGGTGAATACAAAGAAGAAGTTTTCCATCAAAAGTTCGAAACAACATTCCGTGCCCGGTATTATCATCTATAAATGGTTTTAGTTCTTGAATCCATGGGCCATCAATTGTGCCCGATTGCGAGTAAGCCACACATTCAAGATACCGCTTTGCACCCCAAGATGCCCACAACATTCCCAGCTTACCGGTTTTTGTATGGAATAATTCCGGGCCATCGGTTACCCAACCTGGAATTTTAAGTCCGTATGTCATCTCACCATTACTAACCATTTCAAGCGGGCATGGAGACTCTGTAGCTCGGAACAACATTACAGGGTCACTTATAGTCTTACTTAAATCTGGTGAGAGTTTAACATATTCCATTGTACCATCAAAAGTTTGCATCCATTCATGAACAAAAACCATAAAGGGTTGACCATTTTCTACATAGATAGTTCCATCAATTATATCCCAGCTATGCGGAAGGTAATCGTAATTAGGGTCAGGATTTATTAGTCTGTAAGGACCTTCAGCTTTATCTGATTCCAAAATCATCGTTTGATGCCGATAGACATTATATCTGCGTGGAACAACATCAAC
This sequence comes from Melioribacter sp., assembly GCA_003155655.1. Taxonomy (GTDB): domain Bacteria; phylum Bacteroidota; class Ignavibacteria; order Ignavibacteriales; family Melioribacteraceae; genus Fen-1258. The sequence continues at coordinate 27,397 of PMDS01000123.1, read as the reverse complement.
TAATTCTTTTCTATCACCGAATGAAGCTGCGTAATAATACTTATTATTCACTTTATGAATTTCAGCAGCAGCAACAAAGTTATTTCCTTCCATCCAGGTTCCTCTTGTGTCGTAAGCTCCGTATGGACCCGTCCAGTTTTTTAGATCCTTACTTTTATAAATTGCGCCTCCGCTACTAGTAAGATAATATGTTTTAGTAGCATTATCAGCGAAAATATAAGGATCACTCATACTTAATGAATCAATTGATTTGGTTACAATTTTCCGGGCAGTATCTGTAACACTAGCACTCGCTCTTGGAATTCTTGGAACGGTGGCATTAGCCGGTCTATTGGTTTGAGGCATTCCAAAACCTTTCGACCCAGAAGGAGCTGGAATCGTAATTGTTGGAACGAGTTGTTTTTTTTCAATTGTTTGAGCAATAATCATTTGGTTTGAAGTAAGAACCAAACTAATCACAATTGAAAAAATTATGGTCAATACATCAGAATTTTTTTTCATAATTCAGCTTCATTTAGTTTGCAAAAAATTTTATTCAATTCAATTTATTTCACTAAGTCTTACGCACAACAAAATATGGTTGATTTGTTAAATCTTGCGAAAAGCCAGGGTACAACCATGCATTTTTAGGTTCAATTATCTCAAAATAATATTGAAGAGGATACTGTGAATCTGTGTAATCAGCTGGTACCTTAGCTTTAAAATGTTTACCGCTCTTCTTCATTTCCAAAACTCTAAATCGCTCTGCATGATTTACATGGCGATAGTACAATCGTACTAATTGAATTTCTTTCTCAATTGATAAATCAAGATCAAGAGGTTTTCCGGCTTCAAAATATTTTGGTTGTTCATGGCTACAATTCGAAGTAGTGCGAACTGGGCGAACCAATACTTCGTGAATAATAGATTTCACATTCGCATGTTCTGTGATTTTTGTTTGTTTTGTTTCTTCAAGTTTTTTAGCCATCAATTCTAAATCTGCTTCAATAGCAGGTAATCTATCCAACCAATGGCCTCGGATCACTGCATCTTCACCAATTGTAATATCTGATTTGTAAAAATCCTTTGCATAGTTGGCAAGTTTAGACCAGTGATTTCTAGCTTCTTTATACATTTTTAAAGATAATTCAAGTGCTGAACGATCGCCGCTCTGTTCGAATATCGCGTAAAGAACTCCTGATCTAAATTTTGCTGCAAAGAAATAACCTAGTCCAACCAGGATGGAAATATCAATAAACATCCTGCGAAATTCCGGTTTTAGTTTACTTTTCGAATTGGTTTTTGCAAGAGCTAAGTTTTTGGCTGCAATATTAGAATAATCTTCAATCCATTGTGCAACTTCGATTGGAGTATATTTACCGCTTCTTGGACCTTTTAATAATTCACCGGCAAAATCGTTAATTCTCAAGAAAAGTTGTGGATCCATTGGACTGACATTACCGAAAACCTTAGGTGATGGCGTATCAAAAAATGGATTTTTGTTTTCCCGGTCTACTATTGATAAATTTGTGTACATCTCAACCCAATACAGATTGTTAGCAGCTGATACGCCATGAGCAGTCAGTACTAGAGGAAGAATGCGTGAAGCATTTGCGAGAGCTAGCTCAAAATCTTTAGCCCCTTCACCGAACTCCTTGTCCAGATACCGGTGCCATACCTCTGGTTCCGTATTTGGATTATAAGAAAGTCTTCCAAAAATTCTAAGACTGTAAATATACTTTTCCCAATCCCATTTTGGTTTTAATGATGAATCTAAATAACCGCAACGATCTCCAGCAATACCGGATCCTCGGCGACCTTTAAAAGAAAGCGGTTCCATTAATTCAACTCCCCCACTTCCGCAAAAACCAAAGGCTCTTGAATGTGCCGAACCCGTTAAAGGATCGCCCCATAAAAGCAGACGCTGAGTTCCCGGCCATATTCGATGCAACACTCCATAATTCCTGTTTTCCTTTAAAAGATCACCATAGCCGTATCGCATAAAAATTCGTGAACCAGCACTAAGCTTCATTAATTCGGAAGCTGATTGGTCAGGCTTAGGAATTTCAAATGTCCGAATGTCTGCTTGATGATATGGCAAACCAAGATGTTCAGCCCAGTATTTGGGAGAAATGTTAACCGGCATTCCGCTTCCTAAAGCAACATCTATCATTGACTGATCCATACCTTTTGCATGCATATCGATTTCAACTTTACGTCCACAAGTAGCTACTCCTTCAAATACCATTTTCCAGAAATTATAACTACCCTCATTTACACCACTCTCTCCATGTATCCGGAAAGTGACCCCGCTTATTGATGGACATGCCTGCAACAGAATTCGAATGGCATCGCGGCAATAAGGGCCATGGGTTTCTTGTGTCAGTCCTTCAATAGTATAATTAGGATTCGGACTATTTAGCCATTCATATCCGTGCATCCAGATTCCCAATTGAAATTGTATACCTCTTTCTGCCGCTTGCTCACTGATAAATTTTAATGTCTCTAGATTTTTATCCCGTTCTGTATCAGGCAATTGCGGCACTCTTACATTATATCCGGGAACGGATAAAAAGAAAGGATAAGCGAAAAGAAAATAAGCATCAGTCACATTCTGTAGGAAGTCATACCCAATTCCAAAACTAAGATTGAAACGATTAAATCTATGCGTAGCCAGCATTGTTAAATAATGTTGCCACATCTCACGATCATAAAACCAGGATTTATCTTCAACATCACTCACGAATAATCTGGCGATACTACGTATGTTATTTGCGGGTTGCTCATTAATTGGTTCCCTAATATTCAGCGAGTCAAGTGGATGATTTGAAAATTGAACACGGTCTGCAAGTTCAAGCAGAGCATATACCAGGCCTCGTTCATCGTTTCCGCATACCATCAAAATATGTTTATCGTTTGTATTAGCCGGCACCAATCCAAGTGCTTCCGGTACGGCAGGAATATTTGTTTTAACATTTTTAAATAACTGTTTTGCTAGAGAAGAATTTGATCCTAAAACAACAATTATAAAATCTCCTCTTCGAGCTTGGGAAAGCAAGTTACATTTATAAACATCTAGACCGCTGGACAATAATGAGTCCTCAAGTTCCTTTAAAGCCCACACTGCCGGTTGTGAACCGGCTGTACTATCGGAAGAATCAATAACAATTGAAATTCCCTTTGTTTTAAAATTAAAAGCACCGAGCGAAGATGCCCATAATGCAGAAACTCCGGCAATTTTCATGAAGCTTCGCCTGGTAATACCTTTTTGTTCATCAAAATATTTTTGAACAATAAGATCTTTCATAAACATCGCTTGTTCTTATTACACAGACTGTTCATGTTCATCCATATCTTTAATTTTTCTCTTAGAGATTACAGATTTATTTTAATAATACAATTTCCTTTCATTCAAATACTAGTTTCAATAATGAAACTGCTTGTCTGGGCAATTGTGTTTCCATGTTGAATTTATTGTTTTCAATTTTTACAATAGCCGGCTCATTGAACATTTCTAATTGTCCGGATTTTTCAAGTTCATCTACTTGAACTGAAGTTGGATTTTGAGGCGAACCCATTTTCTTCCATACTTCATACGAATTACTATGCTTGCTATCAATTCTATACTGATATACCACAGCTTTTTTTCCGGGAATATTTATTATTGTTAAATTTATTGGTAAGCCATCATCCTGAATATCCCTATCGTGGTAGTTCCACAATAAAACAGTAATGGAGTTTTTAGACCTTGAAGCGAAAGCATTAATATCAGTTTTATCGCCGCGGACGCCGGATTTACAAATGGATTTGAAATCATAATCGAAGTTTCCGTTAACCGCCAAACGATTCCCTTGCATCATTCCCAGCATTCTGAAAACATTTAGAACCGGTTTATCAACACCATTTGTTGAAAGATCACGAAAACCATTAAACCAGGGTTGATTTTCAAATTCAAAAGACCAGTTTACTGCTCCGATAATATTTGTCCCGTAGTATTCATTTAAATCATAAATACGCGTTAAGGATGCTGCCGTATAGCTGGAATACATAGTTCCATTTCGATAAGCGTTTGCAGGATGAGTATTCATTCCACATGCAGCACATCCTTCAGGATCGGATTCCCCTATAATCAATGGAAGATTTTTAACTTCGGGAATTGACGAAATTGTTTTAAGATTTTCATCAATTGTCTGAAGTTGGTTCTGAATCCCCATCTGAACGACACCATCTACAACTTCAGGTGAACCCTTTGCATGGAATGCAATAAAATCCAAAGCAGTACCGGTTTTTCCAGTCTCTCCGTTTATTCCATGTAAGCAATGAAGTAAAAAACCCTTTAAAAATTCGTTAGCAACTCCAGCTATATGAGGCCCACCCATTCGCGCAGTAGGCAAAGCATTTTTAACAGCATTGGATGCATAATCATACATTTTACAGTACGTGTTCAATTTATCATCTGCTTGCAAATAACCAATATTAGGTTCATTCCATAATTCCCAATACCATGTTTCGACTTCGGTTTTTCCATACCGTTCAACACAGTGTTTAACCCACTGATAAATTAATTCCGACCATTTCCTATAATCTCTAGGCGCGTAAGCCCATCCGGAAAATAAAATGGAATTTTTAACTGCCGGGTCCCAATTATGTCTGTATGGATTTGGTTTTGAAGAAAGTGCTTCCGGCATAAATCCAATTTCAGCAAACGGTTTCATTTTAAGATGAATGTATGTATCAAAGATGCTGTCAACAATCTGCCAGTTGTAAATTGGTTTGCCATTTTGATCTTCAGTATACATATTGGTTGATCCCCATTTGAGCGAAGGAGTACCATCTCCTGAAGTCATTAGGTTATGTGCACGAATGAAAACCGGAACAGGACTTAAATCTGCAAGTTCTCTTAATAATTTCCTGCCGTTTTTCATGTATGTATAATTCGGCTCATCGTACCCAAACCATGCCCAGATTGGTTTTAGCTGGCCCATTTCCTTATTCAAGTCAACTTCTATGTTCACCACTTGCACTTGTGCATAACAAAAAAAACTGGAGTAAACCCATATCAAAAGAAACAATATTTTCATTTCTCTAATTCTAGCTTGTAAGCAACTAATTTGTTTTCTGTGAATGTTGGTACTAATAAAAAAGTATTTAGATGGAAAGTATTCCAAATCGGCAGCACGAGTTTTTGATTCTAAAAGATTTTCAAAAGTTTTATCTAAAAAAAATAATTGAATCGTCCCTCTCCAATTAGAAGTTATAAAAGTGTTCTTGCCAATTTATAGTAATCCGTCCAAATATCCAACATCATTTAAGGGACAGAAATTGACTTTATATTTGCATCTATTGATGAAAGTTTAACGCCGGCACCAACATAGATTGAAAGGTCTTTACTGCAAGTTTCATTTATTCATTCTACTTCTTAGCCAGTAAAAATTATGATTTCATTGAGTTTTTTACCCTGGATCCATTCAATCTTTTTACACATTCCTTTTAAAACATAATTATTTATTCTTTATTTGTTTTATATAATCCGGATCGAAAACGATTGTTGCTTCACCGCTTGTTACGGCCATCGGATTAGGGCAACCAACTTTATTAGAATAAGGCTGTGCTTCGGGTCCGGTTCCGTTGATAAGACCTTCTGCCAGTTGCCTCATTGTTGTGATGTAAGATTTATCAAATGCTTTTTTAACGTATGGATAATGACCACAATAAATTTTTGTTATTCCGTTATCTATTAATTGTTCCATTTTCAGACAAGAATTTACGTACGTCTGCATTGGAGAGAGGGGCTTAAGCTGCAACCAAACATGATTCGAACCAAATGCATCACCGGAATAACAGTTACCCGCTTTTCTATCAAGTAAAACAATCGAACCCGGGGTATGTGCAGGCATATGGCTCACTTCGATCTGAGTTCCCCCAAGGTCAAATACAAATCCATCTTTTACAAAATTAAGCTTGCCTTTGTATCTCCTGTTCAACAAAACAGTATCTGCCGGATGCATCCAAATTTCATTAAAAAAGCTAATGTTACCTGCATGATCACCATGAGCATGAGTAATCACTACTTCAAGAGGTTTTTTAGTAATAATATTAATTATAGAATCGAGTTTTGCAATCCTGGTTCCGGTATCTATTAGTAATGCTTTTTGAGTTCCTTCAATCAAATACATCGTTGTTTTATCCGAAGTTTCCATTACCCACATATTTGATTCTAATTTGGTAATTGTGAGATCTTTGTTTTGAAATACCTGCCCGGTTATTTTATTGGAAAATCCAAATAAGGATAGGAGTACAAAAACGGTTGTAATCTTTTTCATATTAATTCCCTTATCTTTATATTTTTTCTTATCAAGTTGTCTCATTAGTTATCAATTTCCTTTTGATAGTTGCTTGAACAATACAGGATCAACTTCTTCCAGCCCGGAAATACTATAAAGATGGTTGGCTGAAACCCATGGCAACCAAAAGCGATGTCCGCCTACTCCCCGGCCCCGAATGCTTGGACCCAAGCCCCAGTGTTCCTGCTGCCAACCAATACCTTTCATGTCGTACAGACGTCCCGGTAGAGCAACCATTGATTTTGTGTTGTGTAAAAGAATCCTCGCAACATCCAGATAATGTTTATCATTTGTGTATTTGTACAGCCTTGCGTAAGAAGAAGCCGACCAATCTAAATATTCATCTGCACCGCCAGCGCCGCGTGCAGTTATTCCCTGCAATCCAATTGTTGACACACCTTTCTTCCAGTGAAGTTGTTTATCATTAGCGTCAACCGGCATTGGAAGATTCCAAATCCACATCCAGGTCTCAGTATAATCAGCAGCAGATTTTGAGCGTTCCAACCATTTGGGTTCTTTACTTAATTCATAGAGACTTAGAAAAGCTTCCAAGCTTAGTATCCCGGCTTCTTTGTCTGTGATATTTGGATTATCACTTGCGCCACCGACATACAATCCCCTGGTTCCAAAATTTTTCCAAACATATTCTGCTGCCCGGATGGCAGCATTTTTATATTTTATATTTTTAGTCTCTTTATAAAAAATCACTAGAAGAGGTACAGGACAATAACTTGTTGTTCCCGTTAACTCAGCAACCTCACTGCTACCCGATTTCCAACGACGAGGGAAAGAACCATCTTCTCTTTGCTGGAGAATCAGCCAGTCAACGTAGGATTTAACCCAGTTGAACCACTCAGGGTGTTGAATACCATGGGCGCGTTCCCGCTGGTAAGCCCGCATCAATACGCGCATATCTTCGGTAGCGTTTCTTAAGTAGGGTGCGAGCCATTCCTGCATTTCACCAGTCCATGGTTTTCCGGTTGCGAGATCATAACCGATAGCTTGAAGCGGAATTGATGAAAGAGCATTAATCATCGAGGATATAATTCCTAAACCTATCTGACGCATTTTCTTTCCGCGATTGGTACTATCGCGGTCGCTTTCTCGCAATAACTGGTCGGCGCACTCAATGTTTTTGCTGACGAATCCCATCGCTGTCATTGTAGAGTTCCATTGTATTTTATTTGTATCATATGTAGCAACAGCAAATGGAATTCCTGTACGGCCATCAATTGTTACTGCTTGCGAGGCAAGATGATCTGTTAAAACACGGCGAACAAGTTCAACATTAATAGGAGTAATAGCAGGCTTAAGTAAATTCCAGGCCCACCGCCAAGAGTTTCGTGTAAGACCGCGGAACGTTTCATTGGCTCCAAATCTAAAATTTATATTGTAAATGTGAGCCACTCCTTGAGATATAGGATGATAGCGGCGAATCCATCTTGGCTTTGCCGATGCACCAGGACCAAATGGATATGTGCTCATTGTACCTGGAAAAGTAAAACCAAATTCAATTGGATTTTTATCCATCTGCCAGACACTGAACGAACCGAACTGAAATCTTTCATCAGTCATTACATTTTTTAAAAGTTTTGTCTCCTCAACAGTTGATTCACCTTTCGGTGTAGGATTAAGTATTGTTACTGAAGACTGATTACTAAACAATAATGCAATCATCGGGGCAGGAAGAATATCTTCGCGCATTATAAAACGTTTTGCGTCGTAGTTCATCTTACCGCCGATAGAACGGTCGCCATTGTAGGTAGGATCACCATACAATGAACCTGGTACGAGACAGCTCATGTCCGACCATTGACAAGAGGGATCGATTGTTAATGTGATAGAGGAGTTAAATCCGCCGGGAGCGTTTCCGATTACTTCAACTTTTCTTTTAATTGAAATTACATTTTCTTTTAATTTCCATTGGTCATATAGATTAAACTTTACATCATTCCCATAAACAATCTCAGCATATGCAAGAAGTCCGGAATCAGATTTTTTAATTGTTTTATATCCCGCTGAAAGCGCGGGCATATTTTCGTCAGTTACGTATATATCAATTCTTGCCGGTTTCCACTGTAATATCTTTGGAGCAGTACTACCTAAGATCTCTATACCCCAATCACCCGCCGAAGATTTAATAAATGAAACCGTTGCACCAGTTTGCAATTTTCCAAGTTTTATACTATTACCCTGTTGCGCAAATAAATTCAACGAAAGTAAAAAGCATAATAAAAATAATATCTTTTTTTTCATTTCATCATCCAAAAATAAAAATTCAGTTTATTTTACCAGAGTCTTTATTACGAACCCTCCGTATGGCTGTAATGTTAAATTTAATGGTGCGGATAAGTTTACGTTTTCTTCAACCAGAATATTTGCATTTTCCGAATCCTTTATCATTATGCTTTTTGTTGAATTATTAACGAAAGGAATATTCAATACTAAGTTACGAGGAGTGTTTTCACCATTAATGCCCGCTATATACCAATTGTTTCCATTTTTTCTTGCAAGCACAACAAATTTCCCCGGAAAGCCATCAATAAATTTCACATCATCCCATTTTTCCGGTAGTGAGCTCATATACTCCTTAACAAAATCTTTTTGCATTTCCATTCCAGAAGGTGTTTCAGCTATATGCTGAATTCCGGAAGTGAACAAAACAGACAATGCAATTTCGAATCCACCAGTGGTTTTACGTTTTATATTTGGTATTCCGGATAGATTTACAGGTGTAAAATCCATGGGATCAAAAAGATTTCTTGTAAAGGGAATAATTGCACAATGTGATGGTTGCTGATTTGCATATAAATTATCAAAGGTTACAAATTCTTCTCCTTTTATTGCCTCCATACTAACAAGATTAGGATAAGTTCTGTACCAGCTTCTTGGAAAAGTACATCCATGAAAGTTTACAGCAAGTTTATATTTTTCCGCATCCTTCAATATATCGATGTAATATTTTATCATAGACTGACCATCGCCCCCAAAGAAATCTACTTTAATACCACCAATTCCCATCTCAAATAATTTTTTGAATTCCGCAATTCTTATTTCTTTTTTAGAAATTTTGTCACGTGGTGATTGCGGTGTTGTATTCCAATCACCGGCAGAATTATACCACAATAAAACTTTCACATTTTTTGTCTTAGCATAATCTGCGAGTTGTTTGATTTTCTCATATCCAATTTGAGTATCCCACAATGCATCAATCAGGCAATATTTCCAATTCATCTTTGAGGCAAAGTCAATGTACTTTCGCTGAACATCATAAATTGTGGAATCATCTTTAAGAATAATCCAGCTCCAGGAAGCAACACCCGGTTTGAGCCATGAAGAGACGTCATATTTGGCGGGAATTGCTAAATCTGTTTCCAAAGTTGATTCAACAAGACCTGCAAGATTTTCACTTATTGCTATCACGCGCCAGGGTGTAAGCCATGGCAATTGCGATTCCGGCAAAACCGGTTCGCCGGATTTAGTCTCCTGCGGTTGAGGAAATTGTACAGAATATTCACCATCAGGAGAAAACTGACTTAAACGAGTTCCGCAATAATTTGTATCAACTGCTGTTTCGGTAATACTAATCCAATAGTTTCCATAATTAAAAAGCGCCGGCAAAACCCAACCCGCCTGATCCGGTGAAATTGTTCCAACAGGAATATTTGATTTGTAGTATTCTTCATATGAAGGCTGAGAAAAAGACCAACCTGTACGTGCGTCCGGGCAAGGCTGTAAAAATGCTTTTGTAGAAAGATCAAAATGATATGAAGTCACTTCCTTATAAATTTCTATAATTGATTTGGTTATCCCGGGAAAATTATATCTGAATGCAACACCATCATTCGATACCTGGAAAATGATTTCCATACTTTTTGAATTCGCATTTTTTAAGTAAAAGATTTGTTTGTTGCCGGTATAATTACATTTCAACCGCTTACCGAGCAGCAATGTGTAACTATCTGAAACTACTTTCACTTTTGAAACAGAATCAATTGTTAATTTGGAAGTAAAATCATCATCACTTCTAACAACTCCTAATTTTGACTGCTTAAGAATTGCTGAACCAGAATAGAAAACGGAATATACCGGACTACCATCAGGAGCAAGCCGGAAATTGACTTTGATTTTTTCATTTGGACTCTTTATCGAATAGCTTTCAGCACAAATTACATTTGTAAAAAAAACAAATACACATAAAATCAGCAATGATCTGACATTTTTCATTCCTCAAATTTCCTTTTATTTGACTTCTATTACATCACTACCTTTGCGCGTTCCACTTTCATTAAAGGCATCGATAGTGAAAAAGTATTTTGATAAACTGTTCAGGCTTTTTATTGAAATTGAATCATCGCCCAGAACCTGGTAATTGAGATATAATTTATTTTTTTGTGTTCCATAACGAATGTTGTAACCAATCGCATCAGAATTTTTATTCCATTTTAAGTTTATTACACATTTGTCTGTTGCTGAACGAACTATTTCAAACTTCTTAAATTTTTCCGGAATACTGCCTCCGGCGTTACCAAACACGCGCAGATCGGCTAATGCAAAAGTTCCGCCAGGCACATGATAATTTGTAAGTCTAATAAACCGGGCTTTTACAGAGTTCTTTAGTTCAATATAATCGTGAGGAACATCCGTTTTGGTTTCAGTTTTATTTGCCAGTGTATGCCATGTTTTATTATCAGAAGAATACTCTAATAAATACTGATAATAGATTTCAGAATCACGCCCGAATATATTTGTTTCGTTTTCGGCAAAATTAATCTGTACTGCGTTTATTTTACACTCTTTCCGGAGATCGATAGAAAGCCATTCCCCTTTATTGTCGGTTTTAGCACTCCAATATGTCCGGATGTTTTCGTCAGATGCATTTTGTTTAGGATGATCTTTTAATTCAGAAGAAACTTCAACAGGTTTGTTATATGAAAGAAGCATCCATTTAGTTAATAATTCATCCGGACTATATATTTTTTTCCCGGGTACTTTTATCGGGAAATCACCAAAACCCGTATATGTATATAATTCTCCATCCTTATCGAAAAACATTGGGAATAATCCCAATCGTCTTTCGAACATATGTTTCTGCGAAATTGTCATTGTTGAAATATGCCAGTAGTTGCCATATTTATCTTGAAAAGTACTGCTGTGCCCGGCACCGGCAATAAATCCCTCGGGTTTAGATGAACATGGATTGCCAGGTGCAAGTGTATATTCTCCAAGCGGTTTATCAGATACATAAAGCCCGTCGCAATAACTTTTATATTCGGTTCCCGGTGCAGCATATTGCAAATAATATTTTCCATTATACTTTGTCATCCAGGATCCTTCTATCCATGGCCTGCTTGATTTATCATTATAATCTCCGGCTCGCTCCCAACCGTATATGTCTTTATGGCTGTTGAAAAGTTCTTTTGGTTTGCCTATCGGAATAAAAGTTTTGGGGTCTAATTCGACTGCATAAAGTGGGTTCACATTAGAACAGCCGTAATAGAAATATAAACGGCCGTCATCATCAAAAAATAAACATGGATCAATCATTCCAATTGGAAAATCCGGGTTAACAACTTTCCATATACCGGATTTCGGATCGCCGGTTTTATAAATCACCGGCTTATCTGCAGATGCCATGAAATATAATGTGTCTTTCATTACAACGACAGTAGGCGCATAATCTTCAAGGGGAAGATCTTTAGTTGTTATCAAGTCCCAGTTGATTAAATCTGTTGAGTGCCAATATCCGCCTGATTTAGATGCGAACAAATAATATTCATTATTAAAATTAACCATTGTGGGGTCAGCAGCTTCTCTTCTTGACGGCTTATCAAGACAAAATCTATAATTAAGATTAAGCGGATTACAAATTGTAGTCTGTTTATTTTCCTTTGAAGTGAGATTTGATTGACCGGATGATTGAGATAAAGCAATTGTAAAAACAATTGCCGTTATTAAAAATATTTTTCTCATTCTAATTGCCTCTGCACTATTTAATAATTGTAAGAATAAGGACGCCAATTTCCTGCAACAAACAAGTCATATTACACAGTAAATTGATTACAATTTGATTACTTCAAGAATTAAATGTAAGCTCAATTTTTTGTCTCGCCGGATTTAAGTAACCTAATAAAATACACTGCGCCGGCAGTACTGTGTAGTGCCGCCTGAAATTTTACCCGGACATAATCTTTCCCTTTAAGCATCTGCATGGGAATTTTGTACTCTACATCAATGAACTTTGATTGATACCATCTGCCTGTATTATCTTCTGAAATTAATTTTTCATTATCAATAAAAATATCGAACTTTCTGCCGCCCCATTCATAACCAAAATAACGGATCATCAAAGACAAATCGGTTTCACCTTTAGTTGCAAGTTTGTAACTGAAATATCCTCCATTATTGGCATCCCGCCAGAATTCATCAAATTGATTACCTGTATTTGAATTAGAACTTTGCATTGCATGATCGGCTTCCGGCTGCTGCTGGCCGGGCGCTACAAAATCAATAGTGCGGTTTTCCAAGGCAAGTTTAGTTTTTTCTACTGCAGCAATCGAATCAAGGTATGAACGATATTGATTACTAGTTAAAGCCATCCAATACATCATATATCTAGCATCATGAATTTGATAAAAAGGTTCCATCACAACTTTTACCGGGTTGATTATTTTTACATTAGGAATTGTAAAAGTAAGGGACTTGCCTTTAACCGGCACTAATTTATCAGCGATTTTGGAAAGATTATCTTCAATTAATATTGGAGCTTTATCAATCGACAATCTTTTCCCGCTTGCATTTTGTCCCCATCTGCCGTCGTCGGCAATTAAACCGGCTAAATCTTCAGTACCTGTTTTTGCCCCAAGCAATATGGGACCGTGCATAAAAGCAATATATTCAGGAACATTTGGCAGATGTTCAATTGAATTGTGCATCGGCAGAACAATTTGAACAACATCACCTGATTTCCATAACCGGTCGACAGCAAAATATGAAGACGAATGAGATGTAACCGGTATTGCCATACCATTTACAATTACCTTTAAAGCTTTGTCTTTTACCCATGAAGGATACCGGATCATTAAACTAAAACGAGCAGCTCCTTCAGTTATAGTTAACTTTGTTCTTTCTTCATTCGGGAATTTTGTTTCCTGTTTAATTATTATTCCCTTTTCCTTCCAGTTTAATTCGGAAGCGATGAACAGATTTAAAAACAACGAATCATTTTGGTGAGTATAAATAAACTGATTATACTTCCCATGGTTTTCCATACCTGTACCAACACAACACCACATCGCCTCGTTAGGTGCGGAGTATACCCTGTAATGACGTGGACGAGCCGGTGTAAAATAAACATAACCTCCGTTTACCGGATGCTGAGTTGACAATATATGATTGTATTCGGTTCTTTCGTAATAATCAACATATTTTGCTGATGGGTCAGATCTAAATAAATCTTCCGTCAATTTCAACATGTTGTATGAATTGCACGATTCGGGACCTTCAACATCATTAATAAAGTCACTGCATGATTTTGGGCTTGGAAAATGTTCCTTTCTGCTATTACCTCCAAAAGCAAGACTGCGGTTTTTTGTAACTGTTTCCCAGAAGAAATTTGCCGCCTTTGCATATGTTGTATTACTACTAAGTTCTGCTATTCGTTGAAAACCTACTACCTTGGGGATCTGTGTATTCGCATGTTTATTATCAAGATTGTCATTTCCTGCAGCCATTGGTTCGAGCAATGCTTTATGAGAGAAACGTTTAGCGGCAGTTAAATACTTTTCATCTTTTGTCATCTGGTAAGCGTCGGCAAAAGATTCAACCATTCCGCCATGTTCCGAATTAAGCATCGATTCCATTTGAGAATCTGTTAATGCAGAAGTAATATTTATTCCCCAATCGCAGAATTTCAGAAAAATTGTTTTCGCTTCTTCGTTCCCGGTATAGTTCCATGCATCTCTTAATCCGGCATACATTTTATGTACATTATACCAGGGCGCCCATGCTGTCCAATATACAGAAAAATCACCGGACTTTAATTTACCCCATATCATTTTACTATTTGGCATTCCTCCAACATATCCAATTGCCCAATCCGGATTATTTATTGCATTAGCTTCCTGGCAAGCTTTAAGTTCCGATATCATATATTCCATTCTTTTTTTGCATTCGGAATCTCCTGTTGCAGCGTAATTCATTGCCAATGCAGATAAATAATGCCCACCAACATGTCCATCCAATCCATCCCAGTTGGGATAGTTTTTGGCTTTAGGCATCAACCCGGCTTCTTTGCGAAAAGGAGCCAATAAACGATCGACATCATATTTCAATATAGTTTGAATATTAAGATCACGGGCATGTTTAAAAGGTCCGTCCAATAATTTTACGTCAGATAAGGAGAATTCATTATGATATAATTTATCCTGCGCTTGAAGAACAAGCGGCAATACTAGGCACAGATAAAAAAATATGTGCATGCTTTGTTTTGTTATTTTAACCATCATAGTATCCCGAAACGCTTATTAAAAAAATGTATGTAAGAAATAATTCTGTTAAAGCTAAGTTTTATACTTCCTTTCTAATTATTTAAATAATAACGGCGCAAATTTATTTAGATCATGTCTCCATACAGGCCATGCATGTCCTCCCGGATAATCATCATACAGGTATTTTATCTTCATCTCATCAAATTTAGCGCGCATAGTCTGACAATTATTGTAAGCTATATCTTCTTTGCCTCCAATACCAATCCATACAAGTTTCAGGTTGGCTTTAATCTTATCAATATTTTTTTGCGTAAAATCATATTGAGCATCTGCAAGCTTGCTTTGCATAGGTATTATCCAACCGGAACTAAAAATTCCCAGATATGAAAATAGATCCGTGTTATTTATTCCCACATAAAGAGTTTGAATTCCTCCCATAGATAAACCGGCTAATGCACGGTTCTTTGAATCGGTTTCTGCACGGTAATTTTTTTCAACAAATGGAATTACTGAACGTTTTAGTTCTGCTTCAAACATTCTTAAAGTATTTTCACCAAAACCAGATGCATTAACATTTCCATCCGGCATTACAATAAGCATAGGTTTTGCTTTCTTTTCAGCAATCAGGTTATCAAGAATTAAATCTGTTTTACCCTGTGTAGCCCATCCTCTTTCATCTTCGCCACCGCCATGTAATATGTATAACACGGGGTATTTTTCATTAGTATTAACATCATAACCGGCAGGAGTATAAATATAAAATTGACGCCATTGATTAAAAACAGTTGAAAAATAACGTTTTATTCTTATTTCTCCGTGAGGAACATCTTTTAAAGTGTAGTATTCATCCCCTTTATGTGGGACTTCAATACCGCTTGCCATACGTCCCATGCCGTAAAATGTTTCACTTGACGGATCAGTAGTAGCTACTCCATCAATTAATAATGAATAGTAATGGAATCCTTCGCTTAAAGTATCTGTTGTTATTTCCCAAACACCGGCGGTATCCTTTACCATATCATATTTCTTTACTAAATCGAGCTGCATTTTTTGAGCATTGGGTGCTTTAATACGGAATATAGCACTGCCATCAGGCAGAATCTGGGGGTATTTTGCTCCTCTTACGTTAGATGCAGCAGGCAGGCCTAATGGACTGTATTTATTAAACAATGATGCATCTACCGGCTTAAAAATAAGCTGTGAAAACATATATAATCCGTTTTTCCAAACTTTGAACTCATGAACTCCTGTTTCGATGTAAAAAATATGAGGAACATCATGGGCTTGCAGATAATAATGAGTGCGCAAGCTAAATGTAATTAAACCATCATCCGCACCGCAAGAAATCCATAACAATTTGAGTCCCTTTTTTGCTTCGTCGGGATTAGGAAGTAATGTCTCAGGTGTTTTTGTGTTAGGCGCTGCTGAAAAACTTCCAACCCATGCAAATGTATCCAAATTACCCAATCCAAAGTTTAATGATTGTCCGCCGCCCATTGATAAACCTGCAACTGCACGGTGTTCTTTATCGCCGTAAACCGGGAAAGTCTTTTCAATATATGGGATCAAATCATTTAGTAAATCTTTTTCGAAAGTAGCAAAGCCCTGAATTTTTTCTGGCGCCATAATATTACCGGTAGAACGGTCATCTTTTATTGCTCTGCCGTTTGGCAGAACAACAATCATAGGCACAATTTTATTTTGTGCATAAAGATTATCAAGAATCACTTCAGGGTGTCCTCCGTTAAGCCATTCATGTTCATCACCGCCAATACCATGTAATAGATACAAGACAGAATATTTTTTATCTTTTGAATAACCCGGAGGAGTATAAATAAGAGCTTTACGTTCTGTGCCTACAGTTTTCGAATTGTATAGAACAGAATCAATTTTTCCATGTGCTATATCGGCTCGCAAATTATCAAAACCAACAGGAGCTTGTTTTTCAAAGCTCTGTGAGTATGATAATACAGAGAATACCATCAGCACAACAACTGCAATAAAAATCTTTTTCATAAGCATCCTTAATTATTTTTTATGAATGAAGGATTTCCAATTCACCTGGAAGAACTTCATGTTTATTAATTGTTGATTAATTTAGATTTTTTCATCCATTCAAGTAATGGGTCCATCCAGCCTTTATGGCCAAATATAAATCCATGTCCGCCTTTGGGATAAATGTGCATTTCCACGGAGACATTATTATGTCTTAATTTTTCGAAATACTGGATGCTGTTGTCCACATCGACTAATTTATCATCGGCTGCATGAGTTAAATATGCTGGTGGTGAATCTCCATCTACTTGCAATTCGTTTGAAAATAAATCCATAAATTCTTTCGATGCATTTTTACCCAGCAACTTTGTCCTTGAATCAGGGTGTGTTAGATTGTCCTGCATGCTAATTACCGGATATACAAGAATCTGAAAATCAGGACGCAGTTTTGTGTTGTTTTTATTTTCAATTAGTGATTTTTTAAAATGAGTTGCTTCAGTGGATGCTAAATGCCCTCCGGCCGAAAAACCCATAATGCCAATCTTGTTTGGATCTATACCCCACTTTGAGGCATTCTCTCTAATAACCTTTATTGCTTGCTGGGCATCCTGCAATGGACCATTTTTTTTATCAGTCATTGTAGAATCATCCGGAAGTCTGTACTTAAGAACAAAAGCAGCAATTCCATTTTTAACTAATTCCTTTGCAGTTGAAATTCCTTCTCCCTGATATACCACAACACTGTAACCTCCACCGGGACATATCACAACGGCAACGCCTGTAGAAATTTCTTTTTCCGGAAGATAGATTTCCAATGTTGGATTTGTAACACCGGAGAACATTCCTGATCGTTGAGTTTCTATTATACTGTTTTCTTTCGAGTTTGGAATAACTCCGGAGTATAGGTTAATTACTTCCTGTGCTTGATTAATAAATGGTAATAGAATAAAAAACACGGAACAAATTTTTAATGTTTTCATTTTGTATCAATCCTAAGTTTCAAGATTCTTTTAAAAGGCTACCCTTCATAAAATACTTCTCATATTTCCAAATGGATCCAATCATTTAAACCAGAATAAAGAATAAACTATTTTTTGAATAGTAACCGTGCAAACTGATTCAATGATCTTCTCCAAGTTAACCATTCATGTGCTGTTCCTGGAGATTGATAAACTACAATGTTATTAATGCCAGCTTTTTTAAGTATTTCGCCAGCTATTAACGGTGAGTTACCTTCCACGGTACCATTACTTATAAAAAATAATTTTACTTTTTTGTTGAATTTTGCTGCATCGGCAAATGCCCCATTGTAAATCTTTGATAAAGTATCTTTTTCCGTCACTCTTGGTCCGCCGCTGAAACATCCTATATAAGCAAATTTATCCAGGTTAGTAAATGTAACTGAAGTTGTTACCATACCTCCCATAGATAGACCGGCCATTGCGCGGTTATTGCCATCGGTTAATGTTCTAAAATTCTTATCGATAAATGGAATAAGATCATTCAGCATTACTTCTTTAAACGTATCAAAAGAAAAATTCATTCGCGGACGCGGCGCTCCAGGGGCGGCAGGTTGATTACTCTGGCCTAAAACTATTGGAGGAGGTGCAGGAGTAGCCGGCGCCTGTCGTGGTTGTGGAAGTGGTTCACCGGGTTTTCTTGCCGCACTGGATTCCATTACAACAATCATTGGTTTTGCAGAACCTTCTGCAATCAAGTTATCAAGAATAACATCTGTTAATCCTTGAACAGCCCAGCCGCGTTGATCTTCTCCGCCACCATGTTGGATGTATAACACGGGATATTTTTTCTTGATATCTTTATCATATCCTGGAGGACAATAGATATAAATTTTTCTCCACTCATTAGTGGTTTTGGAGAAGTACAACTTAGTTCGAATATCTCCATGTGGGACATTTTTTAGAGTATAAAAATCTTCTCCTGCGCTTGGAATTTCGATAGCGCTAAACATTCTGCCGACTCCAAAGAATGTTTCACTTGCAGGATCGCTTACTTCAACGCCATTAATCCATAAACGATAGTAATGGAAACCGGGAACCTGAGGATCAGTTATTACAGTCAGGAATCCATCTTTGTCTTTTACCATATCGTATTTTTTACCAGCTAAATCGAACTGTATTTTCGCATCCTCCGGGGCTTTCATTCTGTAGATGACTCTAAGATCAGGAGTAATTCTTGGGAATTGCGCATTTTGAACATTTGTAGACGCAGGCTTAGAATTTTTTATTTGTTCCTCCGTCTGTGCAAAAGAAAAATTAAATACTGCAAAAAGCGCCAAAGCAATTAAGAGTAGCTTTATCATTTCTCACCTTTAATGTTATTTAAATATCATTGTAGCAAATTGATTTATCGATCTTCTCCATGTTAACCACTCATGAGATGAACCTGGAGATTCATAGTAAACATGTTTCACACCAATTTTTTCTAATTCTTTATGGAAATTATTTACAGTTTGGTACATTCTTTCCGGTTCTACAGTACCAATGCTGAGATAAAACAATTTCACTTTGTTATTGAAAGCATCCACATCTGCAAATGCATTATTGTACATTGTTCTGATATCTGTTCCTTGCTGAATAAAACCAGCGCCGCTGAATCCGCCAATGTAGGCAAACTTATCAAGGTTAGTAAGCGTGATTTGTAATGACTGAAATCCACCCATCGAAAGACCTGCAAACGCACGGTGATCCCGGTCAGGAATTACTCTAAATTCTTTTTCAATATTTGGAATTATTTCTTTGATGAAAACATCAGTCAAAGTATTGTTCTGAAGTTGAGCTACGATTCCGGATTGTCCCGGTCTTCTGATTTGTTGTTGAGGCTCCAAAGGATTTACAGCGTAACCTTTATCCATAACAACAATCATTGGTTTTGCTTTTCCTTCGGCAATCAGATTATCCATAATGATATCAACTTTTCCTTGATTTGACCAAACAGTTTCATCCTGGCCGGCACCATGTTGAAGATAGAGGACCGGATATTTTTCATTTGTATTTGCATCATATCCCGGAGGAGTGTAAACAAAGGATCGTCTCCATGTTTTGGTGATATTCGAATAGTATCGTATCTGTCTTATCTGACCATGGGGAACATTTTTGAGTAAATAATAATCGACCCCCTTGCCCGGCATATCAATACCGTTGGTCATTCGTCCCATATCGTAAAAAGTTTGGCTTGTTGGATCAAGAACTAAAACGCCATCAATAAACAATGAAAAATAATGTACACCTTCACGTAATGGTTCAGTTCTTACCTCCCAATATCCGCCGGTATCTTTTACTGCATCATATTTTTTAACCAAATCTATTTGAATCTTTTGTGCATCGGGAGCTTTTATGCGGAACAGAATTCCATTATCAGGTAGTAACTGTGGATATTTTGCGTTGCTTAAATTTGTCGGCAGCGGTTCACCCAAATCAGTTTTTGTTTGTGCATTTGAAAAAATACCGAATATGAGTAAAAATGAAATTAAAAGTATAAATCTCTTCATAGCACTCCTATAATTTTTTCTTTTTGATATATTCACTTAAAAGTCATTTCACTAAATTGTTTTCATCCAGGCAACACTATGGTTTAATATGCACGGTAACCCTTTTATAACGCGAAAGAGGAGGAGTACCTTTATCAGTTACCCTTAAAATAATTTGAGTAGTTTCTTCTTTTTCAACCTCGGGAGCTTTTGCAAGAGTTCTATAGAGATTTTCTGCCCAAAGAAATTTTACCAATTTTTTACAAGTACCTGCTTCAGAATATTGAAACCATAAATAACTAAGATTATCACCGTCCGGATCGGATGTGCCGCCGGCGACCAAACTAAAGGTGCTACCTGATTTTACCGTTATTTCATCAGGATGTGATAAAGCGGGAACAGGAGGATGATTAGCCTCTTTAAAGGTTTTGGTACACCAATCCATTCTTGCGGCAAAATCATTTTGAAAGTCATCTCTCCACCGCCATAACGTAACTCTGTTACCTGTAAATGAAACGGTATCTAATTTTACAGTCCGCCCGTATTCATTGGGCAAATAGGGAGTATAATTATCACTTGCATTGGTCCAGATTTTCCTTGTTTCCGGTTCAATTGGTACGCCCCCGGTAAATCCGGAATTAAAAGTTGATAATTGAGGGATTTTCTTTTCATAACGGCCACCCCATCCGCCAAACTCCGGGTGTTCCGGTACACTCAATCCGTTTGGGATTAAAGATAAAAATGATGGAGTATCACCTTCCATACCATAGGCAACATTAGGATAAACGGCACCAAGCGGGCCATGATTTTGTTGGATGTTATGAGCCAACCAGCTATTGCTTATTGTCTCGTTATTTATCCCGGTCACAAATTGCATGATAGCACCCCAGGTTGAATTTTCATAACCGCCGGGGCTGACAATGTAAAACAAATCAGGAAAGTTTTTCCTGACCCACATGGCGCTGTCATCCTGGTCGGAGATCGTATATATTCTTAGCTTTGCAATCAGTTTATTTGATTCAGCTTCCGAATTGGTTTTTCTGATTTTATATAAAGCCTGCGCAAGTGTGTTAGGTCCGCCCCAAACACAAATCCACAACGGCCGGTCATCTTTTTCATTTAATATTTTGATAATCCATTCGGAACCTTGTGAATCTTTTTCTTCGCCAACTCCCTTAATACCATATTCAGGCAGTCCTTGTTTTACAAGTTTCAATAATGTCCCGGANNAATAGATTCAGGGTGTACAATATCTCTCATGTGCGTAGATGTAGTAGCTATTAGCCCTTTTATATCTATTTCATTAGAATATAACAGCAACCTGACCATGGATTCCGAA
Source organism: Melioribacter sp. (assembly GCA_003155655.1). Taxonomy (GTDB): domain Bacteria; phylum Bacteroidota; class Ignavibacteria; order Ignavibacteriales; family Melioribacteraceae; genus Fen-1258. The sequence continues at coordinate 5,761 of PMDS01000123.1, read as the reverse complement.
TCATCAGCATCTGCATCTATATCAGTTAATATAATTGCTCTATTTTTTTGATATGCCTGTGCAAATGATATCTTACAGGAAATTATCAAAGCAATTAAAATTAAAGTGAGAATATTTCTCATATTAATTATCCTTGTTATTTTGTTAAATCAATGATTCTGATTTAACATGAATTATAACCGAGGTTGCCCCTTGCTTCGGTGAACAGAAGATTTTTATTTTCCAACAAAAACCAGCCATTGCAGATTAAAAAGACTACCGCTTCCTGCTCCCTTAAATCTCAGATACAAATCATGCCTGCCGGTAACTGGTTTTAAAAGCTTGGTTGTAAATGTTTTATAAGTATCCAAATTTCCCGTAGTGGTTATTTTACACTCGGCAATTTTGTTTTTCGAGTCAATTGAATCCAGCCAAAATTCAACAATACCACCGTCTGAAGCACATGATGCAGTTACATTAATTGAAGCAGGTTTTTTTACATATTCTTTACTTCCAAATTCAACACCTGCATATAAAGCCCAGTCATTATTTTGGATATCAGTTAAAGAACTTATGCCATCCTTTTTTTCAGTAATCGTTGTTCCAAATTGATTTGCCGGACACTCGGCTAAAATCTGTGTGTATGCGTCACGGTAAATATATAAATCAAAAAAAGCAGGTCTGTTTTGAACATATAGCCCCTGCCGTGTACCGGTAAAAGATACAAAATCTGAATACGAATCTATAGTCGATATTTCAAAACTTTGACCAACCTGATCCCAAATATTTCCGTCAACACTGAAAAAGCCTAATATTTTATGATTAATTCTTATGATTTTCAGCCAAATTGTCTTCCCGGCAGTATTTTTTGTTTCATATTTGGTACTATCGAAACTGAATATCACTTTTTTCTCGCCTGCATCATTGATCGAAGAACATAATTTAACTTTTGATTTTTCATCTCCTCTAAGGATCAAAAGTCCAGCCTCATCATTTTTTACTTTTGCATCAAATTCGATTTTTGTAATTAATGAGTAATTATGTTCGCCGTCATTTTTCGTTAGAGTATTCATTTTATCTTTTTTGGGTGAAAGACGTAAATAACCCGGACGGTCGATAAGAGAATATAAGTCATCGGTTGTATACCCAAGGAAAGACCATTCTGGATTTAATTTTTTTGAATCGAAGAAATCTGATTTTGGAACCATCCAAGGAATACCGCTGCTTGGCAATAAAGGAGCGGTGAAATATTTATTTACGGGATAATCTGCAGTTGGTTTACCTTTTGAATCGTAGCGGACCTGGTTTAACAATCCTTGCCGACCTTGTCCTTTCCATTCTCCTTTTGCATAAAGCGGATGCAATACCCATGATGTGTTGTCCTTTAAAACAACTGCGTTTGAAGCATGGTTTGGAATTGCAAAAAGTGAAGCGCTTACCATTGGATCTTTATCATTGAAAAAATCTCCCAACATTTCCCATTCCGATTGATCGGCAGTAAGAGTTTTACTTTTCATTACCTTTTGTCCTCCTGCAAGATCACGGGCAAATGAATAATAATAATAACCGTTATACTTCCACATAACAGGACCTTCAGCCCAGCTGAATGGAAGAGCAGGAGCGGGATTTAGCCATTTCAAATTGTATACGGTTCCGGTTGGCTGCCCGTCATTGCCTAATTCAACAATACCATTATTGGGCTGCTGATTTTTCACAACAAGGTACCATTTCCCATTGTCATCAATAAAAATTGAATTGTCGTATCCCAATGTATAAGTTAACTGGGATGGATTATTTACTTTGGTCGGCACGCTCCAGGGACCTTCTGGTTTCTTGGCTGTAACAAAATACATTGTATTTGATCTTGAGAAATAATCCCAATACTTTCCATTAAATAAAACCACATGCCCGCCCCAGCATCCGCCTCCCGGTTTATCGCCAAAATCTGTCCATGCTGCACTAACCGGACGGGCAATTGCTTCCCAGTGAACCAAATCGGTCGAATGATAAATTGTTGGGGTTATATTAAATGAAGATCCGGTCGTATAAAAATCTTTTCCTATTTGTGTAACAGTACAATCAGGATGATCTCCTGGAATTACAGGATTCATGTACGTTTTGAAAGATGCCGACTGGCCATAGTAAAAGCTTAATGTTAATAATAAGCAAATAATTGAAAGAGTCTTTTTCATTGTTATCTCTATTGATTTTTATTTTTCCATTAGATAAATATTATTCTATAATAAACGAATTTTTTAATCGGATATCTTTCGAGGAACTTCCCACTTGAATATCCCACTCGCCCGGCTGAATTTTTAAATCGTTAACAGCATTATCATAAAAGGAGAACTCCGAAGCCGGATTTTTAAACGATATTGCTTTACTTTCTCCGGAAGCAAGAGTAATTCTCTGAAATCGTTTCAATTGATTAATAGGCACCTTAATTGTGATAGATTGAGCATAGAATAAACCCGAACTTAGAAACAAAAAAGCAAGGATTGCGATACTAGATTTTAATAAAAACTGCCAGATAATATTCTCCATAATAGAACTATTTTTTTTCGTTTTACTTTTTAAAACTTAGAGAATGAATATTCTTTACCAGGTTTTGTTTCTATGTCATACAGATAAGTGTTTTTCAACTCAACTTTTTTTATAGCTGTCTTATCAACAATTATTGGTTCCTTTCCATTCTCAACCTGGTAGAATGGATTTTTATTTTCTCCTATAGCAGATTTAAGTTTTATTTTACCTTCAACTTTCAATTGTGAATAAGCGCGAATTCTTAAATTACTTCCAAGAGTTGACTTAATAACCAACTTTGAAATTTCTCCATCTTTCCATTCCATAGATTCAACTTCAAATCCTCCTCGAACACGAATTCCTTTTACGCTTCCGCTCTTCCAATTAGCTGGTAATGCTGGTAAAACGAATACATTTCCATCATAACTTTGAACAAGCATTTCTGTAATGCCGGCAGTGAATCCAAAATTACCATCAATCTGGAATGGCGGATGTGCATCAAAAAGATTTGGATAAGTTCCACCCTTTTGTCTTGCGGTTGGAGTTAATTGATCTGTAATTAATTTTAGAGCGTGATCTCCATCCAGAAAACGCGCCCATAAATTTACTTTCCAACCCATTGACCAACCGGTTGATTCATCTCCTCGTGCTATCAAAGATGTTTTTGCAGCAGAGAACAATTCGGGAGTTCTAAAAGGAGAAATTTGACTTGAAGGATAAAGCCCGTACAAATGGGAAACATGGCGATGAGTATCTTTTGGATTATCCCAGTCATATAACCATTCCTGCAACTGTCCCCACTTACCAATTTGCATTGGAGCTATACGTTTCAAAGTTGACCTTACTTTAACAACAAAATTTTTATCGACATTTAACATTTCAGCAGTGTTAATTGTCTTTGTAAACAAATCAAACAATAATTGGTTATCCATTGTAGTTCCAGCAGAGATAGATGAACCGTCATGATTAGCTGGTGAATTTTCCGGGGATATAGCAGGACAAACAACCAACCATTTCAATGTTGGTTCTTCAACAAGAAAACTTAAATAAAACTCAACCGCAGATTTCATTACGGGGTAAATCGATTTTAGAAATTTCTTATCGCCATTGTATTCATATCTTTCATACAAATGTTGGGTAAGCCATGCGCCGCCCATTGGCCACATTCCCCAAAAAGATCCATCGATTGGACCGTTCATTCTCCAAATATCTGTATTATGATGAAGCACCCAGCCATCCGCGCCGTACATATCTTTTGCAGTTTGTTTTCCAGTTTGAGCAAGTTCACGTATCATTTGAATCAAAGGTTCTTTCATTTCACTAAGATTCGTGATTTCTGAAGGCCAGTAATTCATTTCCGTATTTATGTTAACTGTGTATTTGCTATCCCATGGCGGCATAAGCTGATCATTCCAGATTCCTTGCAGATTTGCCGGCTGCCCGCCAGGACGTGAAGAAGAAATCAATAAATATCTTCCGAACTGAAATGCTAAAACTACCAACTGTGGATCGTTACCTTTTGTAAACTGTTCAATGCGAACGTTGGTGGGGTTCTTTGCTGCTTCTGTTTCACCAAGATTTATACTTACCCTGTTAAAATATTTTTGGAAATCTGCGATATGATCTTTTACTACCTGTTCATAATTTTTCTTGAGTACTTTATTAAGAAATCCACTTGCTCTTTCTTCAGCATTACCGGTAATGTCTTTATAATTTTTAAAACTGGATGCAATAGAAATATAAAGTGTCACAACATTAGCGTTTATTACGGTTATACTTTTCTCATCAGCAGAAACAGATCCGCCTTCATTAATAATTTTTACTTGTGTATGAAACTTAACAGCTCCTTTAATTGAATCGCAGTTACCTGTAACACCAGCCATAACTAATTTATCTTTACCATCAGTTGAAATATCTACTTTGCCGGGATGTTTCATCGAAGCAATAAAATTAATTTTGCCTGATTTGTTTGCGACAATCCTAACAATTATTACTTGGTCAGGATAAGAAGAAAAAACCTCTTGTTTGTAAGTTACTCCATCAACATCATATTTTGATGTTGCTATTGCTGTTTCAAGATTTAGTTCGCGGTAATAATTTGTAAAACTCTCATGTCCTGGAAATGAAAGCAAAAGACTGCCAGCTGTTTGGTAAGGCATACCTTGAGAATTCCGGCTTATAAATTTTTTATTCACAAGATCTTGTGCTTCTTTATACTTGCCAGCAAAAATCAATTCTCTAACTTTAGGCAATGCTTCCTTAGCATCAAGATTATCATTTCGGTATGGTTGACCAGCCCAAATAGTATTTTCGTTGAGCTGAATTTCTTCTTTCAATGGATCTCCATATACCATGGCGCCCAAGCGTCCATTACCAACCGGTAATGCCTCTACCCATTTTTTTGCTGGTTGCTCATACCACAATTTTAAATCCGTTTCACTTTGTGCCTTCAAACTTATAAGCCACAACAAACTCAGCAACAATATTTTACATTTCACAAATCACCACCAATATTTATTTTATGTTTATCTATGTTTCTCTCCATTACATTTTCTTCATAGATTCTACCATTCTCAATTCAACCGAGAAATATGTTTATTCATTTTAACTTGTGTTAACATTTGTATTGCGGGTGTAAGGGGTCTTCCAAGTAGAATAACAAATGGTAGTATCGCAAACAAGCAAACCATAGAAATAAATGCCGAACTATACATCATCTGTGAATTCAAGAACTCCATATAAATTCCATAAAACACTAATCCAACTATAACTATCAGCCAAAAACAAACAGTGTAAATATAATTGTTTGTCTTTCAATAATGCTTTGATCCTTACATTTAAGTCTAACATGTGGAACAATTGTTATAACCAAAGTAATTAATAAAATAATAATCAGCAAATTAAGATAATCATCTAGAACACCTCGTTTTGCAATATGAAAAACAGGCTATCATCTTTCACAGTAGATATATCAGACCTATTATATTGAACAAATTCATTTAATGAGCCTTGATTTTGCACTATTGTTTTAAGCAAAATATTTTCAACTGAATTATCCGGCCTTTGCCAGTTATATGCGAGATAAGTCACTTAGTAAAATATTTCGGAAACCCATCAATTATATGTTTTATTTGCTCTATTTCTTCTTTTGCAAAGCTATTTTTTTTGAATTTACTTCCTCAGTATTTATGTCTACATGTTTTATATTTACAGTATTTCTTTATTTAATACGATAATTGTAGAGTAGGACAAGAGCGCA
>PMDS01000082.1 GCA_003155655.1 Melioribacter sp. | reverse complement strand
ATCTGTTTGCGTAAGGTGAGTTAATTAGTAAATTATTCAATCAGAATTCCTCTCTATTTTATTATCCGTAATAATTTACTGCAATGTCCTTCTAAACAGCCTCATTTGTAAATGGAACATCTCCCTTGTTTGAGCGAACCATCCGGGAGAATAGTGAAATTTTAGGATCAAATAAAAATTTGAAAAACAGCTTAGTCCATGATTTATGAAATACCAGGTTATCATAAAATTCCGGAGCGGTTTTTTTTATTTTAGGTAAATTATTCCACGGCACTGAAGGAAAATCATGATGTTCATTATGATAGCCGACATTTAATGCTAGTATATTCAATGGACCATAATAGCTATAGGTTTCTTGCGGCGGGTAAGTAAGATAATGTTCTTGAATCCACCTTGCTCCAAGGGGGTGCAGTCCAATTGAAAAAGTTAAAGAGGCAATTAGATATAAAAGTGAAATCCATCCAAAATAGTACACCAAGATGAAATCACATCCAAATGCTACAATCCAGTTAAGAATAGTCCACCTGCTCATAAAATTAATTTCTTTCAGTCGCGGCGGGCGAAGAGCCTGGAACACCGGAAAAAGCAGCAGCCAGAATGCTTTACCAATAAATGTATTCCCAATCAGCCTGGCTTCCCATCTACTAGAGAGATCGGCATCAAAATAATAGTTGCCCTGGAAAGAATGATGTTTAAGATGGTAACTTCTAAATGATATAGAAGTTGGAATACCCATTGGTAAATCGCACAAGATACCTGCAAGCATATTTGCTTTGCGGCTCTTAAAAATTAAATTATGCGCGCATTCATGTATTAATACAAACAGTGTATGATTGGCAAATGCCCCCACAAACCATGCAATTACTAAAGCAAGCCACCATGGCTGATTACTAAGAAATATTGCAACAGCAATTTGTAAAACAACAAGAGATAGAATATAAATTATGCTCCTGGGATTACGTGAGATTAAATTTCTCACTTCAGGATGTGTTTTCAGAATTTGCCGGGTTCGCTCTTTATGAGGTTCTGGTGATTGAGAATACTGAAAATCTTTTTCTCTCGTTACCATAACTTAATCCTTTCAAAAAAATAGTTGGTTTAAATATTATTGATTATAAGCCAGCAAGAGGAATACGACTATACGAACGTAATAAGCCACTTTGATTAAGTCAATTAACAGAGTTATTTTAATGTAACCAGTGGAATAATTATATGGGAAAGCAGCAACTCTTTCTAATTATAGTTAGCATCATTGTTATTGGATTGGCATTTTATGCAGGTCTATCAATAATGAAAACAAATACTGAGACATCCAACAGAGATCATGTTATTTCAACTCTTTATGATATTGGACTTTCCGCCCAAAAATATTACAACCGGATTAATGAGCAAACCGGTCATGGAAGTTTTCAAGGATGGACTATGCCGCCACAATTCAACAAAACGGAATCAGGAATTTTTGTTTCAATAGTCAACCCCGATAAGGTTGACCTTGCCGGAAATGGAATTCAGAACGGAAGGAATCAAATTACGCCTATCCGTGTCACTGCGAGAGTTACATTTGACGAAATTAAAGTTACAGTCATAAATTAAGAAGGCAACCTTTGCTTGGCGAGAATACAAACTACGTAGATTATCTTGTAAATCTTTCTAAAGAAGGAAGGACCAGATCATTCATAGATTTGTGTGAAATTAATTTAAGAAATGTTTTTTCGGTTATTTACAGGTTGATGTGTGATAACAATGCTGCCCGTTCAATGACCATATCGACTTTTTTAAGAGCATGGGAAAGAATCGAAGAATATGATGATAAAAAATCTTTTGCACTTTGGATTAAGAAATTAGCAATTATTAATACCGTACTGGAACTACAAAAAAACCCGCGCGATATTACCTTACCTCAAAATAGAAATAATTTTAATAATGAATTGGATTTTCTCGAGTCCCTTATTATATCTCTACCAACAAATGAAAGAATAATCTTTGTGCTTCATGATCTGGAAGGTTATTCATATGAAGAAATTTCTACAAGTTTCGTAGATAATATGGTGATCGACGAGGTCAGATCCATTCTTATTAAAACAAGAGAAACTATGATGGAACAACTTAAAAGATGAATTGCGAAGAAGTTAAAATAAGCCTTCATAATTTTTTTGACGGACTGCTAGATGACTTTACAAAGCGTAATGTCGAGATTCACCTTCGCAGCTGCGATAAATGTTATATTGAATACAAAAGGCTGAAAGAATTTTTTGACCTTCTAAAAGGTCTGCCGTATTTCAGTGAACCTCCGGCCGATATAATTTCAAAGTTTTCATCTGAGTTAATGAGGAAAAGTTTAAAAGCCGATTCACCGGCTGATGGCTCAAATCTAAAAAATGCGCGCAAGTTAAAGAAAGAACAAGAGAGACAGGAAAGAAAACTTAAACAGAACTTATCCGCCACTAAAAATAACCGCGCCTCTCAAGTAATGTCGGTTCCAGTAATTAGAAAAGCGGGTTTTGCCAAATCAAGATTTAAGTGGGGCAAATTTATCTTTATAATTTTACCTTTAATACTAATTGCTATAGGATACTATTTATATGATTATCAAAAGTATAATTCACCCTGGGATGTAAAGAACATAAAGGGTGAAATTCTTATTAATGGCTCATACAGACATGCTAATAATTTTTCGCAGGGTGAAACATTGATTTCCCAAAACAAATCATCCGCTATGATTAAAATTCCAAAGGTTGGCAATGTGTTTGTAGAAGAAAACACAGTTTTATTTTTAGAGAAAGCAAAAGACGGCGGCAACAGGCTGAATTTAAAAAGCGGAAGAATAAAAGTTACAAACGCTGTTGAACTACCTGACTTTAAAATTGTATTTAAAGGTTTTGAAATAAATGATAAGAGCGGAGAATTTACCGTTTCGGCAGAAGATTCAAACAATGCATCGGTGAACGTAAATGCCGGATTTGTAGAAATTAATTATAATGAGCAAAGCATATTTTTAAATGATGGTTATGTATGTGACCTCGTTGATGGATTTGACCCGGGAACGCCATATAATATAAATGCATCCGATTCGCTGAAAAATGAAATAAAAAATTTCGATTATAATAATGGCGGCGACAGTTCTGTTGATAAAATAATAACTTGTGCAAAGCAAAAAGATATGCTTACGCTGCTAACAATGATTCCCCATGCTTCCCAGTTAAAAAGACAGGTATTATATCAGGTGATTACAAATAAATTTCCACCTCCGGATGATGTAACACGAATGGGAATAATAAAGGGAGATCCAAAAATGCTTTTCTTATGGTGGCAGGAAATTGAATGGCAATTATAAATATTATTTAGTCTGATCCTGCACAGCTATAAACCTAAAAATTTTCCATCCGCCATTTTTTTGTCTTTTTAATATTCTAATTGCTTTTTCAGAGCAGACATCATTTAATTTCTTTATTGCTTTATTATTAACCAATATTGAAGCACTTGTAATTGAATAAGCATAGTCGCCAAAAACATTAATCTCGTTAAACTTTATTTCCCATTTCCAGCCTAGAAATTTTTTTTGAGCCAATCTAAGATTATTAGTAAATGAGTTAATGCCAATTATTTCACTCATATCCTGTAAAACACCGCGAAAGTTATAATCGACAAACGATGCTGCTTTTTCAATATCCCCGGAATTAAGAGCAGAGTAGTAATTATCAATTGTCTCCTGGATGTTTTTTTCATCAACAGATTTCGTTAATTTTTTATCATTTTCAGGCACTTCCTTTGTGCAGGCAGACAGAAGAAGAGCCATTGTTACCGCAAAAAATATACGCTGCATTTCAAATCCATGTTTTGTGAACATTTTTCTCTACAATTATAATAATTCTTCATTTCAACAGGAAACGATTCTTAACCTGAAAAATTAAAAATACAATTACACATGCAAATATTGATGGATTCCCAAGATTTTGAACTAAGGAGAATTAGTAATCCACCTAAAAATTTTTGTATTTAATTTGAGTTAATTTTTACGACTATTATACTTGCCACTGTGGTGATCAAAAATCAGAACTGTTTTTAACTAAAGGAAAGGGTTAGAGGTTCTTCATGCCAGTAGGCACGAGCCGCAAGCGGCTATTTTTTATACGTATTAAAATATTTATTGGTATGTTTTTTATATAAACAGATTAAAATTTGTAAGTGAATGCAAGGCCAAGTCCATTTATAAAATCAGGATTAACTGATAACCCGGAATTACTTTTTTCTGTTTCATCAAATGGATTATTTCTATTTGAAATCACTTTACCAAATGTGTAACCTAATGCAACCGCCAAAGGATAATCGCTGAACCAATGCCAGCCTCTTCCAACAAGGCTAATAGCAACCAAGCCAATTGCTGAATACCCAACCGGTTTTATCCAAGAAGATTCAGGGAAATTATCTGCAATTACTGTTAGAACTGCCATAGAAGTTGAGACATGCCCTGATGGAAAAGAATAATATTTTGTTTCGTTTTTTGAATATTCCTCAATATTTGGAAAAGGTCTGAATACTCCTTGCGGACGGGAAGCAGATTGGGGACTTTCCCTGCCTGAAATTCTTTTCAATACTTGAACAGTTAACCCAGTAACAACTTCAGCTTCGACAATTTGTAGTGCCGTACGCAGCACTCTTTGGTCATCCAGGATAAAACCCATTGCGCCAAAAGCTCCAGCCATCATGAAATGAAATTTACCATCCCCCATAAATGAAACGCTCTGATTCATCTCATGAAGCATAGGATATTTCTTGTTATTCCTAATAAAGACATTTGAAGTAGTATGATCAACTGCAATAAGCAGCCCGGTAAGCGCAGTTAGACCTGCAATTGTTGGAACATTATCAACGTTTAGGCTTCTCTGCCCAAAATAGTAGAAGTCATTTGGTAATTGTGTAACAGGATCGTGCCATGAAAATGAAATTTTATAAGACTGGTTAAAACTTCCTGCGTCAGCTTCGGTAGTGAATGAAGTACTTTCAAATTCCTTTGATGCAGAAATTGAATTCTCATTCTCTTGGGCTAGTACATTGGAATTAGCTCCAATACAGCAAGTATACAATATTATTAATAAAAGGAGCCGTTTCTTCATTATTTAATAGACATTTGCCCTAGATGATGCGAAAAAAAAGCAAATGCAATATAATTAAAATAGTGAGTTTTGATACCGCTAGTAAAAAATATTTTTGAAATTTCAGACAAAATCTCCCTTTTTAATGTAAACATTTATAACCTAACTATAACGAAATAAAATTTTTTCATATTAGTATTTCTTGAGCTGTCAATAATTATCGAACTGTTTATCAATTATTAAAGGTGAGGTGTAAGCACAAAGTATTTTAAAATTGCAGCTAGTATTTTGATTTGTTCTTCGGTAATTCCAAGTGCGCTCAGAATTTTTTTCTCATCTATCAAATCTACACCATAAACATCAATAAGCATTTTTTGTGTTAATTTTTTGTTATAGTCGAATGCGTCTAATTCTTTCCCTGTCATTCCCGTAATTAAATCCTCTTCCGATAATTGACGTCCTTCATTTAATTCAAGCTGTAAAATTTTTTGATATATTTTCAGATTCAGCGGGACTTTAAGAATGCTGTTTTGTATCTCCGCGCGGTTTTGCGGGAATGATTCCTGTTCCTTGTGTTTAGTGTTAAGCTGTTTCTCTTCATTTTTTTTCCCAAAAGATGTTTTACTGGTATCACCGATGCTTTGTGATGAGACTATACTGTACATAAAAACAAGGAATAAAAGTACTTTGCAGAGTTTGCTCATAGCAGGCTCAAGATTAAAATGATTACTGCGCCAACTTTTTTTGCAACCTCCAGAAATTTTCTTGTTTTTGCCAAGGTTGGATAAGTATCTTCTTCAGAAACAGGCGGCTTATACAAATTTTTCAATTCTTCCTTGTTTTTTTTATAACCCCCAAGCTCTTTTTCAGAGAGCCCGCTGGCTAATTCATCTTTTGAATATTTCAGAGTATCCTCAATTATAAATGATTTTTCGTCGACGCCCCTCATCTTTTCTAAGTCTTTTAGCTTAATAATTAATGATCGTGGGGGAATCTGAATTAAATGTAAATTCTTAAGTTTTGCCGTATCGCTAATACCCGGGTTAATATTTTTTTCTTTTCGAGTGAGCGAAGAATCTTCTTGCGCCACAATGACTAACGGAAAAATGATGAATAAAGAAATTAGTAACCGGTAATACATAGCCCGCCAAAGTTAACTCATCTTATAAAGAGAATTGAGCGGATAGGTTCCTTTTTAAAACAAAAGAGGCTGCCTTTTTGAGACAGCCTCTTTTTCAGCCAAAAAGTAGTTTATCTACCAACTTTGTCCAAGTTTTCCTTCTTTGCCATCAATTGTTCTTTTGATTCAACATGGTTTGGATCAGGTACAATTGCTTCAGTAGGACATGCCAGAATACATTGCGGCTCATCGTGGAAGCCAACGCATTCAGTACATTTATCTGGAACGATATATGTGTGCTCTTCATTTAAAGCAGCAAATTCTTGACCACCCAAAATATATGGTACACCAGGGTTATAAATTGCAGCGTTTGGACATTCAGCATCACAAGCATTACAAGCAATGCATTCATCAGTAATCATTATTGCCATTGATATTTCCTCCGGGAAAAAGTGTATAAAAAATTCGCTCCAAAAATAATCATTTATTTTTAATAGCAGTTAAAAAATAAAAATATTTTGTTGATTAGGATAGCGGCTCTGATTTATTAATGGTTGTTTATATTAAAAGAATTGAAGTTGTGAAATTAAATTGACTTTTATTTATAGATGAATCATTTTAATAACTAAATCAAATTCTTGTAAATAAACTACATATCATTATGAAAATGTATAGGTTTAAAAAAGTTTTCATCCTCATATTTTCTTATTTCATAATTTCTCCGGCAATTCATGCACAAATTATTTTTGAAAAACCATTAAGCCCGCGTATTGCAAGTTATGATATTGAGACAATCCTGGATGTCAATAAAAAAATAATTACGGGCAAAGAGATATTGAAATGGAGAAATACTTCAAAAGATTTAATTAAAGAACTCCAATTTCATCTTTATTTAAATGCTTTTAAAAACAACAGGTCAACTTTTGTAAAAGAATCCGGCGGACAACTAAGGGGTATTGCAATAAACTCAACTGATGAAAATTCGTGGGGATATGTTGACGTTACGTCAATAAAAAAAATTAACGGTGTAGAATTAACTGATAAAATAAAATTTATACACCCGGATGATGATAACACCGAAGATCAAACTGTAATAAGTGTTCCCCTTGATAAACCGGTTGCTCCAAACGAGGAAATTCAGCTGGAGATAAATTTTAAATCAAAGCTGCCAAGAATCTTTGCGCGGACAGGATTTGCAAATGATTATTTTTTAGTAGGACAGTGGTTCCCCAAAATAGGAGTTTATGAATATCCGGGGATTCGTTATGCCGAAAAAGGCCAATGGAATTGTCACCAATTTCATGCAAACTCCGAGTTCTATGCAGATTTTGCAGTTTACAATGTAAACATCACACTGCCTTCCAATTATGTTGTCGGAGCGGTTGGAGTTCTTCAGTCAAAAACGAATAATAATGATGGAACTTCAGCCCATCATTACCGTGCAGAAGATGTTGTAGATTTTGCCTGGACAGCCTCGCCAAAATATAAAGTTGTTAATGACCAATGGGAAAATGTAAAGATAATGATTATGATGCAGCCAGAACATTTTGCACAGGCTGAAAGGTATTTAAGTTCTTTGAAGACCGCATTAGAATATTTTAAAAACAACCTCGGTCAGTATCCATACACAACAATAACGGTTGTTGATCCGCCTTTAAATGGTTTTGGTTCTTCCGGGATGGAATATCCTACTTTTATAACAGCTGGAACAATATGGAAACTCCCGGTAGAAATTAAATTTCCTGAGCTTGTAACTGTCCACGAGTTTGGGCATAATTATTTTATGGCTCTTCTTGCAACAAACGAATTTGAAGAAGCATTTCTTGATGAAGGATTCAATCAGTATTATGAAACACGGATAATGGATAATGCCTATGGCGAGAAGACCTCCTGCCTGAATCTTTTTGGAATTAAAGCCGGCGATTTTGAATTTACACGCCAGGGTTATGTTGGACTGTTCAACCCCAAAATGGCAGAAATTTTTCGTAAGTCATGGGAATACACTTTCGGCGGGTATGGATCCTTCACTTACAATAAAACCGCCGTAATGATGAAGACACTTGAAGGCCTGGTTGGCATAAAAACAATGGATGAAATAATGAAGACTTATTTTGAAAGGTGGAAATTCAAACATCCATGTGTGAAAGACTTTATTGCAATAGTAAATGAAATAGTATTAAAAAACCACGGCAAAAAGTTCGGCGATAACATGAACTGGTATTTCGACCAGGTACTTTATGGCACTGATGTTTGTGACTATAAGATTATATCAATTATGAATCAGGAGATTAAGGGCGCCGTTGGACTGGTTGATAAAGACGGAAAGAAAGAGTATGTAAACGAAGGTTACAAAGGGAATGGATTGATCAAATCCAAAATTGTTTTGAACAGAATTGGAGAGATTAAACTTCCCGTAGAGGTATTGATTCATTTTAATGATGGGAAAGAAATACTGGAAAATTGGAATGGACAGGAACGAACTAAAGAATTTACTTATGAAGGAAAAAGTAAAATTGTATGGGCAAAAATCGATCCGTATTATAAGATTCCTCTCGATATAAATCTTATAAATAATAGTCTAACTGTTGAACAAGAGAGCGGTGTTTTTACAAAATACGCATCAAGTTTTTTGTTCTGGGTCGAAAATGCAATGCTGTTTTTCTCGGCATTGTTTTAATGCATCACAAATAATTTAAGAAAACTTTTCCCAATTTAGAATCGGGTGATAAATGAAAATTATGAAATCATTTTTTGCGGGTTTTAGAAGAACAATTGGGATGATGAAAATTGTAACGGTTATTTATTCAATAACTTTATTCTTAGGATTGATATTAGCATTTTCATTTCATTCTCTAATAAGCAATTTATTTGCAGGACGAATGGAACTATATAAACTTCTTCCTGACTTTGATTTTATGATTTATTCTGACTTTATGAATAACTACACTTACCTAATCCAGCCGTATTTGCAAATGATAACCTGGTTTGGTGCATTTTATTTTTTCTTTACCGTCTTTTTTGCAGGCGGAGTGTTGAAATCTTTTGAAGGTTCAATAATAAAAAGTAAAACTCAAGCGTTCTTTGCCGGATGCGCTAAATACTTTTTCCGATTCTTACGCCTTGGAATATATATATTAATATTTCAGCTAATAATATATTTGGTTATCTCCTTAATCTTTGCGATGATTCTTGCCAATGTTATGGAGTCTTCTGCCGAACCGACCATATTTATAGTTTTAGTTATTTGGATAATTTTTCATTTACTATTTTTCATTTTCATTTCTATTATTTCCGATTACGCAAAAATTATATTAATAAAGGAAGATTCCAATAAGGTATGGAAAGCAGTATACAGCAGCCTGAAATTATCGCTACGGAAAATTCATTTAGTATTTCCGCTGTATATTCTTTTATTAATCATACCGGCAGTAGTTACATTAATATATTTTATAATTGACACACTGGTTGGAAAGCAAAACAATCTTACTGTATTGATAATGTTTTTAATTCAACAGGTCTTTATTTGGACACGTTTGTTTTCGAAGGTATGGTTGCTAGCCGGTGAGTACGAGTTTTTTAACTCTCAATTGATTACAAGAAAACAACCATTACTTACTCAGGAAATTTTAACTAACGAGACCTTATAAATTTACAATAACCTTCTTCTTAGATGGAATAATTATGGGTGAAAAATTTAGATACAAATGGTTCGCCGTTGGCGATATTAATGGTTTTCTAGGGTTGATGTTTGACAACCTCACAGTGCTTTCATTCCTGGCAGGAATTTTAATTTTTGTATTTCATTATCCGGCAGAAATTGTATTTACGAAAATGTTTCCGGGTACAGCACTAGGCGTTTTATTTGGTGATGTTGTCTACACGATAATGGCATTCAAGCTGGCAAAAAAATTGAAGAATAATAAAGTTACAGCAATGCCACTGGGTCTTGATACTCCATCAACGATTGGCATCGCCTTAACCGTATTAGGACCTGCCTTTATATACTTAAAATCGAATGGCATGAATGAAACAGACGCTGCAATGATGACATGGTATATCGGTATGGCTACAATGGTAATGATCGGAATTATTAAAGTAATTTTTTCATTTTTTGGGAAATGGATTCAGAAAATTGTTCCTCAAGCCGGATTGCTTGGAAGCCTTGCAGGTATTGGTCTTGCATTGATTGGCTTTGTGCCACTAGTTGATACTTTCGGATTACCAGTGATAGGTATGCTGGCATTAGGACTTATAATTTACAATTTAGTTGCAAAGATTGATCTGCCATTTAAATTTCCAGGTGTTCTGCTTGCTGTTATAGCAGGTTCAATTATTTATTATTTGCTTGCACCGAACGGAGTTCTTGGAATCACCTACACAGCGCCTTCAGGAAATTTATATATCGGAATTCCATCCCCATCTCTCGGCTTCATACAAGGATTTGGAGAAGCTCTTAAATATCTACCAATTTCATTTCCATTCGCATTGTTAACGATTGTCGGTGGAATTAATGTGACTGAAAGTGCAAAGGTTGCCGGTGATGATTACAATACTAGAAGCATTCTTTTAACGGAAGCTCTTTCAACTTTAGTTGCAGGATTATTTGGAGGAGTAGCCCAAACAACTCCTTATATCGGTCAGCCTGCATATAAAGCAATGGGCAGTAAAGCAGGTTACACTCTTCTTACAGGAATCTTTGTAGGTCTTGGTGGAATCCTTGGTTATGTTTCTTTTATTGTTGAATTAATACCACGCGCAGTTCTTGCACCAATTTTAATTTTTGTTGCACTTGATATAATAGTTCAAGCATTCAAGGCATCACCAAAACCCCATATGCATGCAGTTGCATTTGCTTTTTTTCCAACCGTAGCGCGCATGGTTCAAATAAAATTATCTAATTCTGATTTTGTTCCTGTTAATGTTTTTTATAATCAAATGAACAGCGTCGGTAAAACGCTGCCGGAATTGTTAGTAATTGTTGCGCTTGGAAACGGTTTCATACTGACAGCAATGCTTTGGGGAGCATTTGTAGTTCACATTATCGACCGCCAATTAAAGAAGGCGTCTATATTTTTGTTGGTCTGCGCAGTACTGACGTTTTTCGGAATAATTCATTCAGCAATTCCTGATGGAAGTATGTACACGCCGTGGGGATTACCGGCAAACTTGAGGCAAATTCCATATCAATTCACAATTGGTTATTTACTCTTAGCTTTAATGATGTTTGCTTTCTCTTATACTAACAAAAGCAAGGCAGCTTATGTTGAAGAGTGAGATTATAAATCTTTAATTGTAGATAAGAATATTAAATAAGGAATACTGAAATTTCTGAATTCGATAGAAAAAAGGGGGGTCAAAGATTAACCCTACCTTACTCTGGCAGGCTTGACCACCCTTAGAAATTATCACTTACCGCTTTGAGACATTGCGATTCTCGCGCTTTCAATCGCCGGCTGAATATTCTTTATTTCATTATTTAAAATATCACCATCACTAACTGCTTTTTTAGATACTGGAGCGATTGCTTCAATTCCCTTAGGTGTAAGATCGTTAGAAAGAAAATTCTGAATTTCTTTAACATCGGAGACATAAGCTTTGAAAGCTTCTCTAACACCTATACTGCTCTGGGCTATCTTTCCATAAATTTCGCTCAGTTCGGTGCGGCGCTGCACACTAAGCTGCTGTATCTGGGAGTTCTGATATTTGTCGCCATCCTTCTGCCATTCTTCAAAATAGTCTTTACCCTTAGCTTGCATTTCATCAGTGTGTTTTGAAAACCTTTTCTCCATTTTTTCAATTTTAGATACATTATCGGTATACGTATCAAAAGACTTTTTAACATCGGATTGACTTTGACTTGTCAGATTATAAAGCGACGCTCCCGTGGCATCGAGCTGGGAACCGGCTGATTTAATATCGTCATGCATTGTCTGCATGGTTGTAGTTGCTTTTTCCGATCTATTTATGCCAGTGGAAGAACAGCCGGCAAAGCTGACGACCACGAGAACGAGAATTGAAAATAGAAAAGAAACCTTTTGATATCTTTGTTTCATTTTGTACTCCTTTTATTATTAAATAAACATTTATAGAGCCGTTTTGCACGGAACATTCTGGATGCGGCAGAATGATTCTGCCATGTTTTTATTTTTTTTCATGATCATACTGCTCTTTTTTTAAACGTTCCCCGGAATTCAGCATTCATTGTTTTATAGAGCCCTCTGTAAGAATAACGAATAAGACCTGTATGAATTTTACAATTGATTGAGCAGAGCCGCAATCGCCCGAAGGGATGAAAAGGGAGCTAATTCTATAGTTCTATTTTACAACTCGATTTTTTCTGAGTTGAATTCAAACAACAATCTTTTTATAGCTTCAGTTTTATCCAACTCTTTCTCAATAAGGATAGTATTTCTTACTCGTTGATGTACTTTATGAAGTCTTTGATTATTAATTAACTTAATAAATACTAGGTAAGACAATAAATATACAAAGCCAAAAAACATAAGTACTTCTATTAAATTTATTTCAACCATAAATACTCCTTCAATTAATAATTTTCATTTCATATTAAGAAAAGGTGTAGGATACATCAATAGTGCATAAGGATGAAAAGGGAGCTAATACTTTAAAATGAATTAATATTACCGCAACCAAATTAGACCGTACGGAACAAATATTTTTTTGCATCATTATATAAACACCTGGATTTAGAAACGGGACACTTGATTACCAAAAGATGTAGTTCCTTTTTCATCCCTTTGCCTGATTGAATAAACCTATAGTCATTCATATCATGTTGTGTTAATATTTTCAGCAATTGCGAGAATTTCCGGATTGCGGGAATAAAACAAATAAATGTAAATAACCAAAAAGGAGAATTATGAAAAGCAAAAATATCATCTTAACGGCAGCAGTACTAATAAGCGGCTTTTTCTTAACAGGAATTAATTTCGCACAAGAAACTAAAGTTGAAGGGGCAAAAGAAAAAGTTAAAGCAGCAAAACAAGAGCTGAATGATGCGCAGGCGGAAAGCAATAAAGAATACAAAGAATTTAAGGCAGATGCCGATTTAAAAATTGCCGCAAACGATAAGAGAATTGCGGAGTTCAAAGTTAAGATCGCAACAGCCGATGAAAAATTCAAAAATAAGTATGAAAAGAAAATTACAGTGTTAGAAGAAAGAAATACAAAGCTTAAGAAAGAAATAGCAGACTATAAGTATGAAGGAAATGATCAATGGGTAATATTCAAACGCGGGTTTAACCGTGATTTAAAGGCAGTTGGTAAAGGAATAAATAATTTGTTTTCCAAAAAAGATTAACCGTTAATTGATTTTAACTTTAAAAGGAAGTGGAAAATGAAAAAAGTGCTTATTGCGCTCGATTATAATCCGACTGCAAAAAAAGTAGCTGAAGTTGGTTTCTCATTGGCAAAAGCGATGAAAGCTGAAGTAATATTGCTGCACGTGGTATCTAATCCGGTGTATTATTCATCAACTGATTATTCCCCTATAATGGGATTTACCGGATACGTGGGTTTGGATCCGGCAAAATTAGATATTGCAGAAGAACTAAAGAAAAAATCTAAACAGTTTCTTGATAAATCAAAACACCATCTTGGTGATGAGTCTATTCAGACTCTGGTAACAGATGGTGATTTTGCTGAATCCATATTAAAGACAGCGAAAGACTTGCATGCGGAGATTATTGTAATGGGCTCTCACAGCCGGAAATGGTTGGAAAATATAATCATGGGAAGTGTTACCGAAGAAGTATTACGTCATACTTCTATTCCGCTTTTCATTATACCGACAAAACAAAATAAATGAAAATTGCATTTTCTTTTTGCAATGAATTGTTAGGAAAACAATAAAATGGTTGTATAAGATATTTCAATTATATAGAGTGTATCGGGAGAAAATTATGCAGATCCAAATAAATGCGGATCATAACATCAAAGTGCACGAAGCATTCGCTGCTCAAATCAGAGGCGCTGTAGAAAGCGCTCTGACTAGAGTCAGCAATCACATTACAAGGATAGAAATACATTTGAGTGATGAAAATGGTAATAAAGAAGGCCACAACGACAAGCGCTGTTTGATGGAAGCCCGTATGGAAGGACGACAACCTGTAGCGGTCACACATAATGCAGATATTTTTGATAAAGCTGTTGATGGGGCTGCAGATAAGTTAGCCAGGTTAATTGAGAATGTTATTGGACGGCAACAGAGCATGAGCAAATAATATGATGAAATGAATTATTTTCTTTTGGTCTAAAAGACAGAAATTTTATAAAGCATACTATGGTTATGAAACAAGAATATATGAAAAAAATAATAATTCTGTTTATACTGTTATTTTTATTGACATCTTGTAATAAAGATAATAGCAACCCTGTTATAACCGATAGCGGATTAATTGGCACCTGGTTGTTAACAAATATTAGCGGTACAACTACACAGGGTTCTATAACCATATCACCGGGTTTGGTAGGTATTTCAATGACGTTAGTATTCAATAGTGATAATACCGCTTCGCTGGTAAGTGTGCAACAGGGGCAAACAACAACTCAACGTTTTACATGGATTACATTAAATGGCGCTATTATTTTTACTCCAATTAATGGAGGAGTTGTTATTTTACTGCCTTACACCGAATCAGGGAATAAAATTAATGTTGGGTTCACAAATATACTTCCAAGTATAAATTATAACGGTGTTATTATAACCTCATTGATTCTTGAATTTACTAAACAATAACAGTCATCTAGCCATGTTCAAAATTTTATATATTAAAGGACCAATGATGATTGCTTTCATTAAGAAAAGATAGCGGCATTGCATTACATAGTTTTCATACCACGACTGAATTTTCACCAAGGAAAAAAGTCAACGCTCCTCTATTTTAACATATAACAGGCTACTAAACAATTTTTTATTCAGTTGGGAAGCTGCGTATCTCATCAAAGAAAGGGGTCTTTTTATCTTCAACACATTTTACCGCATACAAATAAAGTGCGGCGCTCCAGGTTTGCCAATCCTGCCCCATAGGTTTGCCATCTTGCGCTTTTATCCATTCATTAAATCCGAAATCAAGATTTGCAGTAACTGATATTTTAACTGCATGTGTAAGCGCCAAGAGCTTTTCCTCTGCAAGCGCGTATCTTTTAGCAGCAACTAAGGCTGCTACATAAAGTCCGCATATAAAAGGCCAAATACCTCCGTTATGATATTCACCCGGCTTATTATAAATATCATATCTTGGCAGCCAGTCGGGATCTTCAGGTTTTATAAATGGGAAAAAATTAGGAGGTAGATCAACTGCTAATTCACCCCTCTTTCGCATAACGCTGCATTCCTCTTCAATCCACGAAATCATTTCATCAGCTCTTGTTGGAGATGCCAGTCCTGAAAGAATAGCAAGACTATTGCCAAGCAGGTCGAATCGTTCACTGCTGTAAATTTTATATGACCAAAAAGCATAGTATGGTTTGTGTTTTACTACCAGACCTTCATGTACATGATGGTGTATCGTTCCGCCTGTGATTGTAAACCGGCCCATTTCGGCGGCCACTTTAACAGCCCTTTCATTCTTGCCTAATAACCTGAGGTAACTATACTCTAAAGTGTTTACAAACAAACCGTATCCAGTAACCCATTGTTCATCGCGCCAATCACTTGTTGGCTGCTGTGCAACAAGGTATCTATCAGACGGACTTTGATATTCCATCCATGTTAGAGCCTTTTCAACTGCTTCATCTAGAAAGTTTAATTCACCTGATACTTTTTTAAAAATACCCACACCCAGCAAAAAAAGCGGAGTTGTATCACTAGCGCCGCGATCTTCTTTATCATGTACCAGCGAGGGTATATGGCCATGTTCAGTCTGGTTTTTTGCAAGTGTTTCCAATACTCTCCGGATGGTTTCAAGTAACTTTTGATTTCCTGAAACAGCAATTCCCAGAATAGAAAACATCAAATCCCTCGTATACGGCTCCGGGTATCCCCAGCCTGCGGTGCGCGGAAGTCCCTGGTATGGTCCATGGCTGTTATGAATCAGTACTTCAAGAGCGGCATTCTTTGCCTTGGTAATCTCTTGTTGGTTTTGAATTTGTATTGAATTGATTTTCAAATTATTTTATTCCTAATCTATCGTTTATTATCTGAACAAACTTTTTTGCAACAATCCGGTAATCAAAATATTTAATTACACGCTCTCTGCCAGCTTTACCCATTTTTTCCCGCAGATCAGCATCAGTCATAAGCATCATCAAATATTTTGCAATGTCCTGAACACTTGCACGGTAATCAACAGTTCTCGGAACTTTAAACGTCACCTTATGTTGATCTTTAAAACCTTCTTCGTCACCAAGCAATACGTCATTAACAACAATTTTCTGGGCTACACTTACCAGGAAAGCTGTTTCTTCGTGGACAAGTGTATCAAGCATTCCCATTGCATTGATACTAAGAACCGGTTTTCCGCAGGATCCAGCTTCCACTTGAGGCATTCCAAAACCTTCAAGCCGGGAAGGAGCTGCATATATATCGCATGCGCCAATCAGGTAAGGCATAAAATTTCGTGAGATGGTATTAGTCTCGTACGTAACGTTTTTTTCAATACCCAGGTGCGTTGCCAATTCAAGATCGATCAGATTTTGAATTTTGGTTCTAGGCTGCGGCCATACTTTGCAGACATATTTCCAATCGGGTGCTTTAGTATCAATGATAGCAAGCGCCTGCATTACCTCTTGTGCGCCTTTTGATGCAGCATCGCCGCCAACGGTAAGGATCATTAACTGGTCAGGTGAGATACCAAGTGATTCTCTCACAGCTAAAATTTGGGGATTATCTTTGCTATAAATCTTAAAAGTATCTGTGTCACAGCCAACGGGCAGCACTTCAATTTTATCGCTATTTATCCCATCGCGTACATACATCTCTTTGACCCAATTTGATGTTACCAGTATAAGCGGGAGAGAATTCAGAACCTCCTGATAGTTTGCAATGTAACCGTCTGCAACTAACCAAGGCACCGGCTGCACACCATAACGCAATGGATGGAGTATCAATTGAGGAGTATGACCCCAATAACCGACACCGACAACAACATCAGGTTCAAACCAACGATAGTACCATTCTTTTTCCTGAGCTGATTCGAAATGAACAGCATGTGCATCAATTCCCAATTCAACAAGCCCCATGTATAGAAGATCACCCTGTGTTGAAAGTCCTCCGGGTGTCGGCGGGTAATCATATAATACCAATACTTTCATATCAAAATTCCTTTATTTTCAAGCCATCTTAATGCATAATAAGGGTCAGTGAATTTCCAAAATGATTCTGACCTTGGTGTTGTTTCTGCTTCCCAGCTATTTTTTTCAAAGCCATATGTTTCTGTAATTAAACGATATTTCATTAGCCAAATTTGCTCAGTAAGAGTTAAAAAAATATCTGCGTTTTTTTCAGATCTCGGATAATATTTTTTATTGCCGTCCTCATAAGCAAATGACCAAAGTTCATCAGTGGATACTTTACCTGAATGCCAGAGTTTAATAACTGCTTTACCTACTTCTTCATGCCGAAGGTGTCTTGTGTATTCCCCGGACGGATTATGAGATATTATCAAGTCGTAATGCTCAAAAGGTAATAAACTAATAATAGCAGACTCGACTTCTTTTTCATCCAACACATTCTGATCAGGCCCGTCGTCCAAATCGCCCATAATTCCTTTTGAATTAAGAGCTTTCAACGCATTAAAAAATTTTTGAGCACGTTCCGTATCGCTCACCCTGCATAGAGAAACAATAAAACACTGCCATGTTGGATTGCACATTATGGTTCCACCAGCCCATAATGTTTCATCATCCGGGTGGGCTACTAGAATGGCAACTTTTTTTGAATCCAAATTTTTATCCTGCAGTTATAATTCTCAGATATCCCGAAAACCAATTTGATATGTATAAACCTATGAAGGGGACAACCCTGATTCAATCCGTCAAAGGGATGAAAAAGGGACTACATCTTTTATTGAAATGCTGATATATATTGAAAATTTTGAAAGGCCGGGACTCAAAAGTCTGTCTGATTTATCAAAGTATTGTTTTTACGTTATAATTTGAGAATATAATGCAGGATCAATTATATAAAAAATGAAAAAAGATTAATGTCCTGGTTACAAAATAGTGACAACACACATAATATTTAGATTAAAACCGTTGTTTACTCAAAATTTTTAACTAACGAGACTTTATTAATTTATAATAACCCTCTCTTTTTGAGGGAGAGGGTTATAAAGTCGAATTATTTTTGTGCGTCAATTTCTTTAATCAGTTCATCAACGGCAGCTTTTAATTGATCATCCTGCCCTCGTGCAATCCAGTCCGGTAAATTTTGAACAATAATATCCGGAACAGCCGGACCTAATTCTTCGGGTTTATCATTAGCTTTAACAAACCAGCCTCTTTCCGGCAGGCGTACAAATGATCCGTCAATTAAACCTTTTCCGCCGGTTGAAATTACCGAACCGTTTGTTGGAACTCCGACCAGTTTTCCTATACCAAGAGTTTTATAAGCATGAGAAAATATTTCAGCATTGGAATAACTTCCTTCATTGCAAAGCGCTATAGAAGGTTTAAGCCATGCCGCAAAAACCAAACGTTCACCAATTGGATAATACCCTCGGAATTTTTTCTTATCCCGGTCCAAATCATCAGTTGCCCCGCGTGGTATAGTGTATGCATGTTGTTTGTAATTTAATACAGCCATTAAATAATCTGTAGTGGAACCGCCGCCATTATAGCGTACGTCAACAACAAGCCCATCTTTGCCATAACCTGCAGCAGTAAGTTCGCGTTCAAACACTTCAAAGCTTGGTATATCCATTGATTGAATATGGATATAACCCAGTCTTCCATTTGAATATTTATCAACTAATGCTCTTCTATCTTTAACCCATTCCCGGTAAAGAAGCTGACGCTCGTTTGCAATTGGACGAATTGCAACTTCCCTGTCTTTACCATCCTTGCTCTTAACAGCGAGTAGAATTTTTTCATCTGCCTTTGTATTGAGAAGCGAATAAAAATTCTCATCACTCTTATATTCAGCGCCGTCAACTGCAGTAATAACATCATCAACAAAAAGCTTACTGGACGTTCTATCAGCCGGAGACTCAGGAATTACACGCAGAACTTTCATTCCATTCTTTGTCGGAACCAGCTCCACACCAAGCAGACCGGTTGCATCCTTTTGCGTTTCGGCTCTATCGTTAGTAGAAAAACCTACATGACTAGAGTTCAACTCCCCAAGCATATCATTAAACATATCCCTAAAATCAAGATTTGTAGAAGCTATTACACAAAGCTCTTTATATTTATCGTGAAGAGCATTCCAATCTTTACCATGGAATTTAGGATCATAAAATCCATCGCGCATAGTACGCCAAGCTTCTTCAAAAATTTGAGAACGTTCCGCCGGGTAATCAATTTTCATCTTTGCAGAGTAAGGAAGGGGTTCTGATTTATCTGCTTTTAAATCCTGCCTGCTCAATGATCCGCCCGTTTTAGTGTAATAGAGATATTTACTTTCGCGGTCTAAATAAACATTAGCCGGATTAGTTCCTCCCTTAGTAATTTCCTTTAAATCTTTTCCATCCCATTTAATACTGTAAAGGTCCCTTCCTTTTGCAGAGCTGCTTTCCCCAGTATAATAAAACGTTTCACCATCTTTTGAAATTGCAATATTATTTTCATCGCCCGCAAAATTTGTCACCTGAACAATCCGCTCATGAATATTTTCAAAATCAATTTGAATTGGCTTTACTTTTGGTTCTTCTTTCTTTGCGGAGGCATCTTTAGGCTTGTCATCTTTTTTCTCTGCCGGCGGAGTTTCCTTTTCATCCCAGTCAGCTTTTGTTTTCTCCCAATCTTCTTTTTTAAGCCATACAAACCACAAATCGTTTGCATGAGATAATCCGTTTGTTACAGCATTTCTTGTATCCCTTGAGGATAAGAACCCAAGTTTGGAACCATCCGGACTCCAGAAAGGATTTGAATCGTCTCTTGGATGCATACTCACATTAACAGGCTTTACAGAATTATCTGCTGCCTGTATAAATACATCTTCGTTGAAATAAAGATCTGTAATAGAATAAGCCAGCCATTTATTATCAGGGCTCCAGGCAATTCCATTCGGGCCAGCCCATCCGTCGAGCAGAATAGTCTCGTTACTAAGCTTTCCTTCCGTAGAAATATCCGCGACAACAAGAGTGCCTCTTCCTCTTACATAAGCAATCTTTTTACCGTCATTAGAAACAACTGGCTGGGTTTCATCTTCATCTGTTTTTGTTAAACGAATTATCTGGTGCTTAAGTGATTTGAAAATATTTGACTGTGATTTATCGGCAGATTTTACAAGATAAAGTTCAAAATTGTTGTCTTGCCGGTCTGACGTGAATATTAAAGTTGTATCGTTTAACCAGCAGGCATTATTATCCCTGTATGGCGAGTTGGAAAGATTAACGCTTCTGTTTTTATCTTTATCTGCCTCTTTAACAAATATTTCTCCCCGAATACCAAATGCAATTAATTTTCCATTCGGAGAAACAGCATATTCATTCAGGTTGTTCGTAAATGTTTTCATTTCGATTGGATCATAACGGTCATCGGCTCCAATCGCAATATTTACTTTTACTGTGGAATTACCGGCAATATCCATCAGGTAAATATTTTTGTCTCTTTCAAAAATAATTTTTTTACCGTCGCCGGAAATTCCAAAATTCCTTATTGAATAATCTTTATAATTAGTTAACTGTTCCGGTTTACCAATTGAGTTGCCATTATCATCGATCTTTATTTTATATAAATTATATTCACCTGTTACCGAGCTTAAAAAATAGATTGTTCTTGCATCTCCCCACTGCGGATTAACATTATTTGTTTCAAAACCTGCAAGCTGTGTATAAGAGTTATTTTTTGTATCGTAAATCCAAATTGTTCTTATTGATGAGCCCCTGTAGTCTTTTCTAAATACCGGATTAATGTCGCCGCGGACAAAAGCAATAAATCTTTTATCGGGCGACATAATTGGTTCAAAGCCAACAGCATCAAGCGCGCGCCATTCTGTACCACCAGTTGATGATACTGCATAAATTTCAGAAGGTCTTTCAATCCGGTTATATTCACGGTTGGTTGAGAATAAAATATTGCCGTCATTTCCCCAACTGTAAATATTATCGGGCGCAGAATGATAAGTCAGCCGTTTAGGAGTTCCGCCCTCTGCAGGCATTACAAAAATATCATTGTTTCCAAACCTTGCACCGGAGAAAGCAATCTGCTTTCCATCCGGACTGAATTTAGGATTGCTCTCATAAGCCTCGTTAACGGTTAAGCGTGCTGCCCTGCCGCCGCTGGAAGAGACAGTCCAAATATCTCCCTGGAACGAAAAAGCAATTTTAGTCCCATCATTATTTAATGCCGGAAACCTGACAAGAATTGAGTTGTTTTGCGAATAACAGAATGAAAAGGAGAATAGGAAAAGGCTTATACCAATAATATAACGTTTCATCAAAACCTCTTTTTTGTAATTTGAGCAAAAATATAGTTTAGTTGATTAAAGAACAAAATTCTTCTTTGAGGAGCGGATTAATGAGAGGGCAAACGGGGGAATATTTGTCTAAATGTTACTTCTATATTACAAGATTCCTATAAATTTTTAGCTTATACTACTTATAATTTGAAGTACCGGTTTTTCATTTTTGTTAATCACCAAATTATTTGATTTGTTCAAACACTTCTGCATTTTTGTGTTGTCTGTTAATAAATGATTGCCTGATATAATAAGCAAATGAAAAAAAACATGACAAGAGAAATCAAGGAGACTAAAACATCACACAGTAAAAAGGATACTACCAGTTTACTCCAGGGTAAGGTTTTACTTATTGCATCTTGCGGAATGAACTGCGGCATTTGTATGGCTTATTTAAGGGAAAGAAATAAATGCCCGGGCTGCAGAGCAGTTGATCCAAGCAAACCTAAGACACGCATCAGCTGCAAAATAAAAACATGTCCGCTTCTTAAAAAAAATGAATTCTGCTTTAAGTGTGAAGATTTTCCATGCAATGTTTTACAACACCTGGATAATAGATACAGAACAAAATACAACATGAGCATGATTAAGAATCTAGAATACATCAAAAAGCAGGGTATAGAAAAATTCATCCGAAGTGAAAAAAGGAAATGGACCTGCAAAGAGTGCCGGGGTACTATTTGTGTACATAAGGGATACTGTTTAAACTGCAGCGCCGAAGTGTAATTCTTCATTATTAGGTAACACAGGAGTTACATTTTATTAATGACCTGGTATACAAAAAAAGTTGTGTAAATAATTTTGAAAAGTTCAAAATTATTTCTTAGAGAAGTTTTACATATTTGCAAAGGTTAATCCCGCCTACGATAAATCTTCGGCGGGCAAGTAAGATGTTAAAATATTTTACCCTAGAAAGTTCTTTGACATACTGGCTATTCCATTGATGCCTGAAAGAATTGGGAAAAATGGTATAAAAATGGGATAGAAACGGACCCCAAAATGGGATATAAACGGGGTGAAAATTGGCATAAAAACAGGGTGAAAAGGGGGTGAAAATTGGTGAGAATAGGTGAAAAACTTAGGACCAGTATTAAAAGGAGAATTGTTAATTTTTGCGAAAAAGATCTTGAAAAAAAATTAAAAGAATGACAAAAAGTCCTGCTGTTTACGAGACCCAGAACCGCAACCGAATTAATGAAGAATTACACGAAGGCAGGCAAAATTAAAGAATTTTTGGGGGAAAGTGATCTTTAATAACTATTCCTTGCTCAAGGAAGAATTAATGTCTATGTTCCCTTTAAATATGAATTTGTTTTAGGAATACAAGGTACATAAATGAAAATCTTTTTTATAAATCGTAAAATTAAAGTAGTTGCCATTTTATTATTAGCATCAGTTTGGATGCAGTCGTGCAACATAAATACCCCGACATCTCCCACAATGCCAACGTGGGATGTTTCATTAAATGCTCCTCTAATGAACAAGAATTATACAATGTTTGACATTCTTGAGAACAAATCAACATCAGTTCATCATTATACAGATGGTCAGAACCAGGGATTGCTTTATTATTCTGATGTAAAGAAGGTGGATAATATTTCATTTAAAGATAAATTAACTATTGATCCATTCTCTGCAACTTCTACCGGCGCAATTAATACTATCTCTGTTAATCCGGATTCTATTAGCACAGACATAAATTTTGCATGGATTAGTTCATCCATTTCTCCCAACCAGACACGGTTGATCCCGGCAGTAAATGATGTATTTACATCAATTAATTTTAACGCATTGACTCAGTTTCAATCTGCAAAAATAGCAGAGGGTGTTATTGATCTTAAAATTACAAATCATTTCCCGGCTCCGATAATAATTACTGTAAAGAATATAGTTCTAACAAATTCCGGAACAGGCGAAACAATTGCTCAATACAATCAACAGGTTGATATCCTTCCGCTTCAGACTGTGACCATACAATCAATTCCCCTGATTGCCGGTGTAACTGCGCATAATCAATTATCGATGAGCTGCAGGCTTTCAGTAAACGGCAGTTCGGGACAATTGGTTGCAGTTCCAAGCAGTTCTTTTACTATTACATCCGTATTTAGAAACGTGAAAGTTTCTGAAGCCACGGCAAAAATTCCGCAGCAGAATGCAATTGTCGTTAATGGCGTTATAAAAATCGATTCAACCTCGTCGCAACCAAATAAATTCCAGAATGTTAAGTTTGCTAATGGTTTAATGAATTTAACAGTAACAAATAATCTTGATGTTGACATAATTGTAACATTGACAATCTACAATTTAGTTACACCGCAGGGAACTGTTTATTCATTTTCTCAAACAATTCAAAGAAAGCAGACAAAATCATTTTACAGCAGTGATCTTTCCCTTAAAGATTATTCACTTACAACTTTTTCAGGCAGTGCAACCAATCAAGTTTCTTACAGTATATCATCACAACTGGTTGCAGCTAATGACTACAGAACAATTAAATCGGGTGACGCGGTTTCCGGAACAGTTCACTTCTCTTCCATATCCATCAGTCAATTCACCGGTATGCTTAAACCTGTTGTTCTTTCAACAATAAGAACAGCGGTATCGCTTGGGGTTAGCGACATTCAGAAGAAATTGCAGTTCCAGCAGGTAAGTCTTGAAAATTCAAATATACAATTACGTTTGCACCCAACAGCAAACATTGAATTTTCAATTAACGGAAGAATGGAAGCAAAAAATTTGCGGGGTGAAAAGAGCTCAATGACTCTAAGCGCAAGAACCTTATATAACAAAACAACTATTTCCGGAAGCGATTCAGTTCTTACTTTAAACTCCGACAGCGTGAAAAATTTCTTTAAAAGATTTACAAGTTTACCGGATTCATTAATAATCTACGCAGGCGGTACTGCAAATCCGAATTATAATTCTGTTAGTGTTACCAAGGATGACTATGTGACCGGGAACGGCAGCATTGAATTCCCGCTTCAGTTCAGCATCACCGGCGCTCAATACAGCGATTCTGTTGCAGTGGACTTATCTCAGGATGACAGGGATAATATCCGCAATGTTAATTCACTTGGCGCTTCGCTTTCTGTTACAAATGGAATTGCTGCATCATTAAAATTAAAAGCCAAATTATATGATAATAAAAATAGATTTTTAACATATTTTCCACCGGCAACATCAACTCAAGATTCTGTAATAAGTGTTGACGGCGCCTCTACTGATAACCTGGGTAATGCAATTGCAAGTACTTTGAAAACAATAACCATCACTGCCCAGCAAACGGATGCGCAAAATATATCCAACGCTTCTTACATACGCGTATATTTGAATTTTAATACTTCCGGCAGTCAGGCGGTAAAATTCAAAACAAATGATGCTATTAAAATTACTGCTTCAGGCTCTACTAATTATCACGTTAAACAATAAACCGGAGAAGATTGATAATGAAGAGCTATAAAGTATTTTTGGTAATCATTTGTTTATCTGCACAAAATTTATTTTCACAGATGGTTGGTTCAATTGGAGCGGGAGATGTACGCTCTTCTTCAATGGGTAATACTTTTACAACATCCGCATTTGGATTACATGCACTGGGCAGTAATCCTGCAAATTTATTTAATGAAGGAAGCAAACCGGTTGAATTAATAATTCCATTCCCGCTGCCGTCAATTTCTGTTCAAGCGGGAACAAACTTTCTTACACTTGACGAGTACAATTATTTTTTTGGGACAAAGACAACCGACCCGGTAAC
Source organism: Melioribacter sp. (assembly GCA_003155655.1). GTDB lineage: Bacteria > Bacteroidota > Ignavibacteria > Ignavibacteriales > Melioribacteraceae > Fen-1258. Next base: position 1,171 of record PMDS01000082.1, on the reverse strand, counting down.
AGGAAAAGAAACCGGCAGGTATTTAACTGAAGCTGACAAGACAAGGCTGAAGAATCTATTTAATGACGGCGGGACAGTATCTGAAGATGTACAATTCCAGTTATTTGCACTTTTAATTAAACCCACAAAGACATTCGGCACTATTTCTTTTTCGGTAGGTGAAATTATTTCTTCAAGCTTAACATTACCAAAAGGAATTATTGATCTTGGAATTGACGGCAATTTGCCAAACCGGGTATATAATTTTAATGATACCAAGCTGAATGGATGGTGGTTAAGAAAATATTCCTTATCATTTGCAAACATCCTGGATATTTTTCCAAAATTCAAAAGTTTTACAGTTGGCTTCTCAATAAATCTTATTCATGGTTTTGCTTATGCAGGGTTAGATCACGTTAATACGGAATTAACAACCGGCAGCGGTAATATAATAACCGGTAAAGGAGATTATGTTGCTTACTCTGCATTCTCACCGGATCTCAAAGTAAAATATGATTTTGATAATACAACAACAAAGCAGGACTTAAATGCTACCCCTTTCCCGGCTCCTGCGGGTAAAGGCGTTGGATTGGATTTTGGAATTAATGCAAAAATTAATGACGTGCTTTCATTCGGGTTGTCAGTTACCGATCTTGGGCAAATCAAATGGGATAAGAACACCGCGCAATATTCTTCCAACAAACCAATTTATCTTGATGATCTTTCAAACAAAGACCAGGTTGATTCTTTGGTAAAAGCATTAACCGGAAAAGACAGCGGTAAATTTATCGATGGGTTTACCACAAAGCTTGCAACTGCTCTTCATTTTGGAGCGTCAATTCAAGCTGATAAAATGTTAAAGAAAGGATTCCCGGGAAAATTGCTTTTAGCTTTTGATTACAATCAGGGCTTTAATGAAATGCCGGGCAATTCAATGAAGCCAAGATTTTCTACAGGTGCCGATTGGGTGCTGAATTGGTTTGCATTTAGAACAGGCGTATCTATTGGCGGGATTGATAAATTTAACTGGGGTTTAGGATTTGGATTAGATTTTGGACTTCTCGAAATAAATTTTGGCACATCAGATTTTGAATCTGTTGTAAGTCCAAACTCAGCGAAGAGAGTTTCAATTGGAATTGATTCGGTGTGGAAGTTTTGAGTGGTTAGTTCATAAATAGCATAACATCGTGCA
>PMDS01000002.1 GCA_003155655.1 Melioribacter sp. | reverse complement strand
CTCTGTTCTGATAAACTACTTTTGTTATTTTAATACTTCCGCGATAAATGTCAAACAAAAAGCTCTCTCGTTTATCTGCAGAAACAAAGGGCAATATCAGTTTTCCTCCGGAATTTGGGAATTGGAATTCTATATCTTCCTCGGGGTATTTTTCCATACCAAAGAAAAAATCAGCATCTTGTTGTGTAATAAAATGAGCCATTATTTTACACCGTTCTAAATTCTATGTTAGCATCTTTCATCTGTAATGCTGTATTTGTTTTAAGCTGGTCATTACCGGAAAATAGTTTATCGAGCGCAATTACATTCTTGGGATTTAATTTTAGTATCTCATCAATAATAGTTTGGCTTATTGATTCAAGAAGAATTATTGTTTCGTTATTATTGATTGAATAATAACCACCATTATTAGACGGCATGTATGCCGTCTCTACTGTAAGCGGATAGCCTGATTTAAGCATTAGTTCATAAAACATGTTTTCTTTTTCAGCGTTGGGTTTAACCTGGTCATCAAAAATATCAATCATTTTTTCAAGGTCTTCAGTGTTATCTATTACATCACTGCGCCAGATTTTGAAGTTAGATGGTGCTAATTTGAAAACGTTAAAACCGACCACCCCCTTTTGTTCCCCCTCCTTGAATAAGGAGGGGGTGTTTGATGCGGGAGTATTTATTTTTTTGATAACTCTGCGAATCCTTTCTTTACAAATATCCGCAATAGTTTTATAACCGGCTTTATATGCTTCGCTGTTCTCATCTGTCTTTTCTGGAAGCTGAACCAAAATAAATTTTCTGTTGCCGCCGTCTTCTTTATTTAATTCTATTACTGCCTGTGCTGTCGTGCCGGAACCAGCAAAGAAATCGAGAACAATACTTTCTTCAGTATCAACAATTAACAGAAAATCTAGAATAAGTTCATATGGCTTAGAGTATTTAAATATATTTGAACCAAATAAATTATTTAATTCAATAGATCCGTTACCAGTTTTATATTCAGTTATTAAATTCTTAAAAGCACCGCCACGTTCTACCAAAACGTCTTCATTATCAACATTTAAATAAACTTTATAATAAACCTTATAATTACATTCACCATTTCTCTGCTCTTTTATTTCAATAAATTTATTCTTAATTCCCCATTTTACCTTTTCATAGCTCCACTTATATGTCCAACCATCATTAACAAATTCATTTCTTCCATTAGGAAATACTTTACTACCATCCGAACATTCAATACCATAATTTAATTTATCACTATAACGTAAACCACCTCTATCTAGTGTGTCTAAATAGTATGGCCCTCTTGTTTTATAAAATTCATCTTTGTACTTATATCTTGAGATACTGTATCCTGAAATATTTTTTTTAAATTCAAGATTATTTGCATTTTTTGCAAAAACTAGGATGTATTCAGTTACTGTATCAATTGTTGTCGCGTCATTCGCCCCAGTTTTACTATTCCAAATAATACTAGCAACAAAATTTTCTTCACCGAATATTTCATTCAAAATAAAACGGAGATTATGAACTTCATTATCATCAATAGAGACAAAGATTACTCCATCATCGCGCAATAAATTTCTTGCTAGATAAAGGCGCGGATACATCATGCTGAGCCAATTGCTATGGTAATGACCGCTATCTTTGCTGTTCTTTCTAAACATACCTTCTTTAAGCAATAAACCTTCTTCGTTTTTATCGCCAATGCGTTTTAAGTACTCATCTTTTGTTTCAGCAAAACGGTCGGGATAAATAAAGCTATCACTGCCGGTATTGTAAGGAGGATCAATATAGATCATTTTTATTTTACCGAAGTAAGATTTCTGCAAAACTTTAAGAACTTCAAGATTCTCTCCTTCAATAAATATGTTTTCTGTTTCATTGAAATTAATTGACTCTTCTGGAACTGGAATTAAAGTTGCTGAAGTTCTTTGCTGAAGAATTCTGAATACTTCTGATTTACCCGCCCAATTAAGATGGTAGCGCTCCTGGCTTAAATTAATTTGACTGCCAAGTACAGTCTGTAATTTTTCCCAGTCAATTTTGTCTTCAGTAAAAACTTCAGGGTAAAGTTCTTTTAGTTTAGATAATTTTTCCGAAAGGATATCTAATGATTGCCCGTCCATGTTCCCGCTATTAAGTGTGGAAGATATGATAAAATCTTTAACTTAAATTAAGCATGATTTAGAAAAAAAGCATGATAAATTATAAAATAGAATGAGAATAAATAGAGAACTAAACTATTAGCTTCAAGCTATTAGCTATAAGATGCAAGAATGTTAAATGAAAGAAATTTTCCCAGCCTTTCAAAGGTGGCTGAGTGTCCCGATGAAATCGGGATGTATCGAAGCCACCGTCGCTAATCTCGAAACACTCTTTGGTTCATTCAAAACACATGATTAGCTATTCAACTAAAAACATAAACCTCCAAGGTAAATAAAAGACCTTGGAGGTTTTAAAATAAAATCTGCCAAAGGCAGACAAGTCTGTTGGTTAATTATAAATGAACATCCATTATTCAAATCATTCTAGAGTGGATAAATTTGGTATTTATTTGGATAATTTGGGAAATTTCTGGCAAGTTCCGGCAAGTTTGTGCAACTTCTGCTGATATTGTATTTAGTATTGAGTATTACGATGCTAGAAGCTAGATGCGAAACGCAAGACGTGAAACGGAAGACGGGAGAATGCAAAAAGGATCTTCAGTAATTCCGAGGCAAAGAAAAGATATCGGAGGTTTTAAAATAAAATCTGCCA
>PMDS01000096.1 GCA_003155655.1 Melioribacter sp. | reverse complement strand
TCATCTGTTTGCGTAAGGTGAGTTAATCATATATAAATACTTTTCTTTTTGAATATTCCAATTATATGAATTGAAAAATATTCTGCTGTTATTGGAGATAATTCTTCTAAGTTCTGCAGAACCAGCTAGATCAACTATGGCCTTCTTTAATTCATTTATATCCTCAGGTTCATAATAATAAACCATATCTTCATTAAAATACATTTTAATTACCTCCAGCTTAGGCACAATTACAGGTAAACCAATGGCAATATATTCTATTAATTTTACAGGGAGCATACATTTATCGCCGATGATTGTCTTTCTATTTGCAACAATACCAATATGATACTTTTCTATTTCCTTTTGGAGATTTTCAACGGGAATGAAAGGTTTAAAATAGATTATTCTATCAATTATTTTTTTTTCATGACAATATTGAACTAATCTCTTTTTATCTTCTCCATTCCCGACTATTGTAAATGTAAGATTTATTTCCGCGCACGCAGCTTCTACAGCTTTTATAGCTATGTCCAATCCTAATCTACTTGAAACAGTTCCATGGTATATAATTTTAATGTTTCCCGCTGGTTCATTATTTCTTAAATGGAAATATTTATCATAAGGTAAATTTAATAGTACATCAATATTCCTATTATTAATACCATTTGAAATTAGATATTCTTTTTGTGAATGATCAGCACATATTAAAATATTGCAAAACTTAACTGATAAAGTAGTTTGCAATTTGGTCAATCTATACAATAGGCTATTAGTCTTAGATTTGAACTTACTAATGACACCTGCAATCATTATATCATGCATATCTAGTATTATTTTTACTCCAAGAACTTTTGGCAATACAGCACAAAACACTAGAAAATCTGGCTGATTATGAACGTGAATAAACTTATATTTTTTAAGTAATTGCAGGAAAGAAAGAATAAAGAATGCTTTTATGAAAAAGAATAAATAATTAGATAAATAGATAGATTTACTATTGCCTTGATATTTTTTTCCAGCAAAAATAAGATTTAAAGATTCATTCCCTTTTAGTGAAGCTGAATAATTATCATAAAGACAGATTATATCAACATGCACTTTTGCCTCAATCAGAATATCAACATAAGATTTAATCCTTGCATCAGTATAATATTCCGCATATGCAAGCATACATACATTTTTTCTCATTTTATGAAAATACTATTCCATTTTTCAATTGATAATAAAAGGAAAAGAAATTTTTCATTATTTGCTTTTGACAGCCTATGTTCATTGATTATGCTATTAACACTTTTGACATTCAAATACTGGTTAGTAATTGAATTCTTTGAATTTATATAATCCATCAACATTTCGCCCAGCGAGTTCCTTAACCAATCAGCTACCGGGCAATCATATCCAATTTTCCTCTGGTAAACATATTTTTTTGGTAAATATTTTTCGCTAACTTCTTTGTGAATCATTTTTCCAGTGAACATACGCACTTTATATTTTACAGGTATGGAAAGAACAGTTTCGACTAGATCGATATCTAAAAACGGCACCCTGGCTTCAATACTTGCAGCCATTGCCATTTTATCTTCACATAAAAGTAAATTTTCTGGTAAAGAAGAAAACATATCGTAAAAAAGAAGTTTCTCTAGAACATTGCCAGAAATTTTATTATCAATAATTTTTGAAACATCTTCCAGAATATTAATATTATTGGAATTGAATATGGTGTCAGCAAAAAATGCTTCTTTTATTTTTCTATTTAAAACAGTTGAAGCGCTAAAAATTTTTTCATTTGTGTTATTAATTTTGAAATGATCATGCAATTTTTCAAATTGCATTTTCCTTCTAACAAACGGATTAACTTTATATAAGACAGAAGATAACATTTTTAATAGCTTAGGATATTTTTCGGAATAATATAAACCTATATATCTATCATAACCCGCAAATGGTTCGTCTGCACCTTGCCCATTTAACAATACTTTTACATTACCTTTAGCAAGATTTGCTACAAAGTAATACGCAGCAGCAGATTCATTCCCCACCGGTTCTTCTAGATGATATAAATATTTATCAAAAAAATTCAAATAGTCGGATTCTAAGATGTCATATGAATGAAAATCTGCACCGAAAGTATTTGATAATTCTCTCGCTTTTTCAATTTCGTTATCTTTTCCTCTCCCTCCTTCGAAACCAACTGTAAATGTATGTACATTCATCCTTGTAAATTTTGTCATAAGAGCCAAAATTAAGGCTGAATCAACACCACCACTTAGAGATAATCCAATTGGCACATCAGAAATCATTTGTCTTTTCACGGCAGACTCTATTTGATCTTTTAACTTTTCCTGCCAGTATTCTTTCGTTTTGCTATAATCAGTTGTAATATGTTTATTCCAATAATTAATCAGTTTATAATTGCCAGATGATTCAAAAATCAAATAATGAGAAGCTGGAAGTTTTTTTATTGATTTTATCAATGTATCGGGCGCAGGTGTGTGCCTGTAAATCAGGCATTTATTTAATGCTTCTATATCAATTTCTTTAACAGGATTAGCATAATTAAGAATAGACTTATATTCCGAAGCAAATATAAATTTTTCAGAATCTTGATAATAATATACCGGCTTAACTCCGAAGTGATCTCGGGTAAGAAAAATTAACTTTTTATTTGAATCCCAGATTGAAAATGCGAATATGCCATTGAATTTTTTTACACAGTCAAATCCAAACTCTTCGTATGCATGAACAATAACTTCAGTATCAGACTGAGTTTTAAAAATATGTCCTTTATTTAATAGATAATTTCTAAGTTCTTTATAGTTATAAAGTTCCCCATTATAGTTAATCCAAACTGATTTATTTTCATTCGATATAGGTTGATCGCCGGTTACAAGGTCAATAATAGATAATCTCCTCTGCCCAAATCCTATACCATTTTGATCGTCATAATAATAACCTTCTGCGTCAGGACCCCTGTGCTGCATTAAATTTGTAGATTCTTTTAACTTAGCTCTATCAATTGGTTCACAATTGCGAAAGTTAAATACTCCTATTATTCCACACATAAATAACTCGTTTTCTTTTGTCTAATTTTGGGAATGAAGACTATAATGTTATTAACTGTTCCATTGTTAATACTTCTAATTTCCCATTTTCTCTTTGAGAATGAATATAATTCAGGATAGGAAGAAAATACTCTTCAAGTTGTTTGTATTGCAAGGAAGGATGAAACCAAAAATGGCAAATTGCTTTTTTATCAATAGCTTTATCAATATATTTTTTATACTTCCATAGTAAATAATTATTATCCCATCCATCTTCATAAACATCAAGCGCAATAGAATCATGAATTGCCATCAAGCCATTCTTTAATATTTCAGGGTATCCTAATTCTTTTGAATCATTTGCTTTATATCTTATAATTTTGAACCCTGCTTTTTTAAGATGATCAAAACTTCCATATAGGTTGCCAGGAAAAACAAATGAAACAGGTCTAATTCCAAATTTATCCATTGATTTTCTGCATTCACTCAATTCTGCATCAATCAATTTGGAATAGCTGTTCCTTTCAGAGAAATCGCAATGGGAAAAACTATGGCATGCAATTTCATGGTTTGTCTTAGAATTTAAAATTATCTCAATTAAATCTGGAGCATAAAATCCGGGATCAGACTTATAATTCCCACACGGATCAATGTCAAACCAATCGCCATACTTATATTTCCAATATTCATTTTCGAAGTAATTCGGTCTATACATATCCCAGTGGGCTTTTCCGTTTTCTCTTTTGCATGAATCAAGAAATAAATGGCCAACTGTTGCCCATGTAATAGGTATATCCAATTCATTTAATCTATTTATAATGATATGGAAATTATTTCTTTCTCTTTCAGCAATTTCCGAAATATTTATTTTCTTTTTTGAATACCTCCAGGCCCACGCTAATTCAAAATCCGCAGATACTACAACAATCCCCTTTTTCAGGTCATAATTCTCGTCATTTACAAAAAAGGGTTTATCGGTAATTCTAAAAACAAATTTTGATAATTCAATTTGATATTTTTGCGGAAGTGAAGATCGAATTTGATTATAAATTTTTTTGATCATTATCTATAATATTTTTGTAAATATTTTCGAGTTCTATTGTTTTAGCTTTTAGATCCAATTCATTTATTGCTCTGGTTTGAGCGTTTTGCCCAATTTTTCTACACAACTCAATATTTGAAATAAGACTGTAAATTGCTTCTTCCAATGCTTGTATATCCCTTTCTTTTACAAGTAATCCGTGTACTACATTTTCAATAATAGAAGGAATTCCCGCATGATATGTACTTATAACAGGCAAACCATTGCTCATGGCTTCAACTATTGTTCCCGGTATTCCCTCCTTTTCACCACTTTTTGTAGTTATGCTCGGAAGTATAAAAATATTACAATCATCATAGAATTTTTTAAGTTCCTTGGAATGATGATGAATATAACCATGAATAAATACTTTGTTCGTCATATTGTATTTAATACATTTTTCCATAATTTTATTTTCATCAGGGCCACCGCCAATAATATGGTATTCATAATTTACATTTGGATGTTTTTTCTCAAGTAGGTACAAAGCCTCGATAACAAGCAGCTGCGCTTTTTTTTCTTCTAAAGTTCCGACACTTAGTATTTTTATTTTATTTCCACGTTTATAATCTCTACTGGTATTGTTGAATTTGCTTGTTTCTGTACCGTAATAATGAACCATTATTTTTTCATTTTTACATCCTAATTTTACCAAGTCGGTTTTCATGTCCTGGCTCATGGCAAAGAAATAATCATAGTGTCTAAATACAGTTTTCAACAATAGTCGTCCAAAACCAAAAAATATATTCGGAAAGCTTGTTACATCATAACCATAGCTTGAAACAATTTTAGGAACATTGAATTTTTCTACAAGTTTTTTGAAATACAATGCGTCAACAAGATAATGAACATGAATTAAATCAATTTTATAATCCTTTAATTGGTTAAAAAGTGATTCACATGTACTTTTAGAGAGTACTTTAGCTGTATTTGAAATTGCGCTTCTTTTATTTGGCGTAATAATTTTTTTATTGCATTCAAAATTATTAAGCGACCTTATAGTAACAACAATTACATTGTATTTTGCAATCAGATTTACCTGATTTATTATAAAAGTTTCTGTATTTGAAGTAAATTTTCTTTCAAGATGTAATACTGTTTTCATTTCAATTTTTCTCATTCAGCAAAGTTTTATACACTCCTACAGTTTTTGCCGAAATAACATCAGGAGTATAATACTTAAGAACTTTCCTTCTGGCAGCTTCGCCAATATTTTCCAATTTGTTCTGATTATATAAAATATTTTTAAGAATGTTTTTCAGTGAGGCAACATCACCATTTTTAAATATATACCCGTCAACTCCATCCTCAATCATTTCCGGTATGGCGCCTACATCAGAAGCAATTACCGGTACACCGCAAGCCATTGCTTCCAATAATACAATTGGCATATTTTCCTGACGGGAAAGCAGTATGAATAATTTTGATGAATAAAATAATTCAGTCAATTTTTCGATACCGGCATTTTCAATAACTTCAATTTTATTTCCATACTTAAATTTATACTCATCAATTTTATTTTTTAGATTTATTTCTTTCATTTCACCTACTAAAGTCAGTTTAACCTCTTCCTTGTCATCCAGGTCATTATAAGCTTCCAGGAGCATATCTACTCCTTTCATCCTTGTTAACCCTCCTACAAACAATATTCTGTTTCGTTCTTTATTGTTAGTATCAAGAAGAAATTTACTTCTAACAGAATTAGGCACATTATAAATAATTTGATGTTTTGTAAAGTGAATAGCATTTTCTTTAGTAAGAGTGATTATGTGCTTAAACCTTAAAAAAACATAATTCTGCAGTAAACTTTCGAGCAGTATACCCCAATAACCTATGCCTGACCATACTTTTCTCTCCTTCTTTGGTATACCGTGAATTGTGTATATTTTTCTTTGTTTGCAGAATGATGTCCAAAATCCTAGAATAACATTCCCATTTACATGAATTATGTCCGGGTTTAAGGTTTTTACTATTTTGAATATTTTTAACCCACTCCATAAAGAATGTGGCCTGAAATGACGTCCAAATGGCGCAAAAAAATAAAATGTGTAACCGTCTTTAACAATTCTTCTATCTTCTTCTGCCTTAAGATCTATAGCTGCAATCGAAAATTCGAATTCAGTAAAATATTGTTTCAATCCTTCCAACAATGAAGCAGTTGCTGTTTCAACTCCACCGGAAAACGATGACAGATCAGAGGGATAATTTGTAAGTATAAGAATTTTTCGTTTCAACAAATCTCAAATCAGCTAATATTCATCCAGATATTAAAAGAGGCATGTTTAAAAAAAGCAGAATAATTATTCTTCCAACGGCCAGTGATATAATCACCCTTATATTTTTCATTAAGATATGACGATCTTAGGAACAAATTTAAATCAGTATTATTAAAATATTTTTCTCCCCAATCAACAGGTTTAAACTCAACGTATCTGGTTCTCTTTTTCTTTCTCCTATTAATAAAATAAGGCAAAGAAATTTTTAATAAAGGGAATTTTGATAACACATAATCCGCGGGGAACCCATGATCAGTCTGGTATTTCAATAATTCAGGTTTGTTCATCTCTATTATCTTAGCGTAAAAATATTGAGATCTGAATCTTTGGTTTGCTGTTGGATTAAGTGCTGTTGAGTATATTCCCGCAAACGGAGATTGAAATATGAACTTTACAAAATCTTCATCTAAATATGGGAACCTGTTTGTAGCATAAATCCTTTCAGAATGCACTTCGCCGCCGAAATAATTTTTTAATCCGGCTGATATTAGGTAAATATAAAATCTTTGATTTGTAGTTAACTCTTTTATATTCGACCATATTACTTCATTAAAATGGTTCTTCACTTCCTCAAAATTGTTTTCAATTAACTGTTTATCTAAATAAGAATTCGTTAGTAAATTGTTTTTAATGTTATTCCAGGTATTTTCGGAATTATTTGAATTGTTTAAATCGACAAACTCCTTTTTAACCATCAAACCTACATTCTGGAATGTCCTTAGTAACTCGCTGCCGAATATCCCTGTTATCACTACATCAGAAAATTTTGACAGCTGTTTAAATGCAAATGGGTAATTAGCGCTTTCTATTGTTCTTAAACAATCCGACTGTATTACAGCTTCTTCAGCGAATTGATTGTAAACTTCCTCATATTCTTTTTCTAAATATATTGGCTCATATTTATAACCAAGTTCTTCAGATATTTTAAGCGGTATCTCAATATTCAGGCTGCCTTTTATGCCAAATGAATACAGCAAAAGATCGTCTTTTGATTTATTCAGTACAGATAAATTTGTCCTCCCGTCAAAACCTCCCGTTAATGACGCGCATATCTTTTCTTTATCCTCTGTTCTAATTCTAACACTATCCTTAAATATCTTTTCTCCAATTTCAACTGCTTCTTTTTCATCTAATAATTTTGATGAGTACAGTTCTTTCAGACTCCAATAAGTTTTTCGGTTTATTCCGGATTTATCATACGTAACAATCTCTGTTGGAAGTAGAGAAAATACATTTTTTAGTAAGGTCTTTCTGCCAAGCGGATAATTAAATATTTCTCTCTCTAATAATGCCGTTTCATCAATTTCTTCTAAACTTTTATCAAGTTCCCGTAGTATTATTAATGAAGTTGATAAATATAATATATCATTTTGAAGAGCATAGTAAATAGGAGAAATACCATATTTGCTGTTTATTACTTTTAATCTATTAAACTTATTTTCGAGTATAATTAAAGAATAGTTCCCCTTTAGACATTCAGGGAAATCATCGCCACTTTTTTGGTATATTTTTAACAGATCTGAAGCGTTATGCAACCACTTTTTTAAATTATACTTTTCAGCGCCATAATCTGATATGAATGGTTCCCCAACAACTAGTATCTTATAACTATTATCTTCTGAAAGATTCGAATTATCATTTTCTCTAGAATAATATGTAAAACAAAAAGAATCGCTGCTGAACCGTTTACATAGATATTCTATATTTTTATAGAGATCATATTTGCTAAAAGAATTAGATATTTTTTCTCTAATAGAAGTATTTATTTCATTTTTACTGAAGGCAAGTAATAAATCAAACATCAAATACTACCATCAATTAAAGAAGACCCTTTAATTACAGCCCAGACATTGTTAATAAATCTTTCCAGTATTTGTTCTTTGATTAAGTTAATATTACCAGCAACGTGTGGTGTAATAATAAGATTTGGGCAATTCCATAATTCTGAACTTGGAAGTAAAGGTTCATTGCTGACTACATCCAGGACTGCACTTTTTAACAAATTATTTTTTAACGCATATATCAAATCTTTTTCGTTAATAATTTCTCCTCTTGAAATGTTTATAAGGCAACAATTTTCACCAATATTTTCAATGAATTTAGAGTCAACCATTTTTTTTGTTTTTTTAGTTAATGGAACAGCTAAAACAATAAAATCAATATTTCCATTTATTTCAGATAAATTTTTAATAAAATGAATTTTTGTATCATTTTTAATTTTATTGTTGTAGTTCTCATCTATTATGTAAATAATAAAACCTAATTGAGATAGATTTTCAACAATTTTCTTCCCAACACTCCCAAATCCATAAACACATATTTTTACATCACTATTTTTTTTCATTTCTTTCAGCAATGCGGATTGTTCCCATTTTTGATTCTTCATGTTATCTTCAATTATATTAATTCTCTTGCTTTGGAGTAATATAAATGTCAGCACATATTCTGAGATTAAATCCGAAGATAAGCCTCTTGAAGTAACGATCTTTCCTTTTAATGACTTATATTTTTCGATATAATCAACACCGGATAATGGAACCTGGATGAATTTAATTTTTTTGTTATTTACACTAGTTTCGATTGAATCGGAAAATACTATGTCCGCATTTTTAATATTTTTTATGAAATCCAATTTATTGAAAGTAAAAATGAATTGAGCATATTTTTCTAATTTTGCTATTTTTTCTCCGGTTATATTCGACCATAAAGCGTTGTCAAATCCATCCCATGTTTTTACCAATACTTTTATTTTCCTGTCATCATTCCAAGCCGAAAAACGATTCAAAGAATTCGATAATAATATTTTTGCTGTTTTATTAATGTAATTCATCTCAATATTTTAAGTGGTAATTTCAGATATTTAGTAAAATAATGCGAATTTTCCAATCCAGGTTTAACATCATCTAATGCAAAATATGCGCAACAATCTGTCTTAAAAACAGACTTAATCCATTCATAGAACTTAACATCCCCTTTTTTATTGTTACCAAGAAATGATTGAAAATCCTGGATTGCATCCAGCCATCTAATATCGTCTTTAAAATCCAATATTGGTTTTACATCTTCCCCAATACAGTCAAGATAATTTATATATGCAAAATTAATCCCTGCGTATGTCGCTTGAATATTCTGCTGCCATAATCTTGGATTAAGTTCTATGAGTTTATACTTACCGTCCATATCGTCTTTTTTAAATTCAATTGACCCGATGCCTGTATATTTTATTCCTTCAAAAAAATTTCTTGCTTCTTTAATTAATTCCGGGTAATGACCTGAGATCATGTAACTCCCTACTCCGAAATCCACCGGGAATTGCCTTGTTTTCTGAGTTGAAAATATTGCAAGCAGTTCTCTTTTTTTATTGTAATAAGCGCAGACTTTAAAATGATTCTTATTTGGTCCCGTTATAATTTCCTGGATTATTGTTTCTACATTTTCATTATCAGCACTCATGTAATACTTCTCCAGCTCATCTTGATTATTAGTAACAAAGCCTTTGTTATTAAAAACAGAAGCCCACTTATAACCACTTACTCCTTTAATAAAAACCGGGAATTTAAAATCACTATTTCTAATTTCATCAAAAGATTTTGGGTAAAATGTTTTAGCGGTTAATATCCTTAGTTCCTCGGCACATTTATATTGCTTTCTTTTATCAACAATGCTTGCAAGTACTTCAGGCTCAGGAATGTTGAACAGGTAATATTTTGAAAGCTCTTTCTGATATTCCGAAATTAGAGTGACATAATAATCTGCTGAAGGTATAAGTACCGGCTTCAAGTTAAAAGATTTGCCAAGTTCGATTAATTCAGTTAAACACTCTTTTCTTTTTAGTATTGGACTCGAAAAAATATATTTTTTTTTGCAGTACTTTGAGCTTAACCCAACAGCGTTTTTCTTATAGTCGATCCCATGAACTTCGATTCCTAATCTTCCAAGACTTCGCATTACTCCTAATCCGTTCGAATCAAGATTAAGAACAATCGCGATATTCAATTTTGAATGTCTATTTTTACTTAACAATGAGGAATAATATATTTAGAAGGAATAAATATCCTATTTTTAGATGATAATCATTTATTAAAATAACTCTTGAAAAGCAGAATAACTATAATATTCATTATTTAAACTGAACTTAATTGCATTCCGCCTTTTATTCCTTCGAACCGATATGTTTTACAATATATGAATAATTTAGGAATGTAGTAAAACAGATCATTTTGAAAACCATTACTGTAATAATTAGATAATAACTTTATCAGTAGTAATTTTCATTTCAATATATTTCAAGAAACATAATAACAGATTGTAAAATTTACAAATAAAATAAGGGAAAGCATTTGACAAATTATTTATATTACTATTGAATTTTCAACCAGCCACATATTGAGTGTCCGGTAAAAATTGACATGTAAAATATAAAGGGCAACGAATACCGTACATAGCTAAAAGTGATAAAAAAAATTGATGCATAACTGAAAAGAATTATCACAATTAATAATATTTGTTTTTTATTGTAGCGATAAAGTTTTTTGATCGATCTGTAAGCAATTAATAGAATAAAAATATTTATGAACAAATGAATAATTGTTTCTTGGAATGTATCAGACAAAGAAATAAAAAAAACAGGAGCTAAAAGTTTAGCAATAATTACCGAACCAAATTTTTGTAATATAAATTCACTATTCATTATAATTAGATTTTCACTGCCTCCAAGCTTATGATAATTATCCTTCCAATCAATAGTATATTTTCTAGCAAGGTAAATGTTAGAATTCAAGGGCGCTACCTCTATTAATTTAGATCCTAAACTAATATTATTAGTTTGGTGAATTGCTTGAATAAAAAATACAGATGCTATAAAGTCATTAGTGCCATAAGGAGTTGTATACAAACCTTCACCTGGTTCTTTTATTTTTGTAAAGTTTATAAATGAATAAAAAGTTATCATAATAAACAATAATAAGATTCCTGACAGCAACAAATAATTTTTATATTTTGTTGTTAGAGCAAATAAAAATATTCCAAAAGGAATAAATAAAAAAATTGGTTTAAAATAGGTCCCGACAAACAGTACTAGTAATAATAGTAAAAACATTATTATTCTTTTTCTTTCGTAGAAGATCAGAGAATAAATCACTAAGCCTAAAAAGAACGCAACATATATCTCAATAACTGGCTTAAGTATAAACCTTAGATATAATGGGTTGAATAATCCTGTAATCAAGCCCCAGAATATTTCTCTTTTATTAATTAGAGTATTAAATATTTTGTAAACTAAATAAATATTCCCTAGGGTAAATAATTCAGTGAAAATAATCCTAACTAAAAAATGAATTTTCTCCGGGAAAATATTTATTACAGACATGATTAATGGTAAACCAGGCCCGATATATTGATTTGTTAAACCAATTTTCCCATGAAAAAAAAGTTTTCCTAAATTATAATATCCGTCATCTTCCAAAAAAAAATTTGTATTAACATTGAAATAAAAAATTAGCACCATCACAATTGATAACATTATTAATAAATGGAATAAAAAAACTCTTAAAACTAGATTACCATTACAAAAATATTTCTCAAATTTTAATATTAGTGACTTCATTAAAAGATATTCCTTTTATATTAAATATTATCAGTAATAAATCATTTTTGACAAACTAATATTATACCAACTATTATAATAATTACCCCAATCCACCTAATGAATGGCACTGTTTCATGAAATACGTATATAGCTGCAATCAGCATGAATATATAGCTAATACTAACTAGTGGATAAGCCAGACTTATTCTATAATTTTTTATTACGTAAAACCAAACTATCCCTGATAATCCCATACAAAGAAAGCATATCCAAATAAGTGGATTTTTTATTAATGATTTTATTAGATTGATATTTATTCCCTCAAATTGAAATTTAGTTAATCCTAATTTTAAAAAAACTTGAGCTGAAACTAAAAATATACATTGAATTGTCATTAAGAATATTAACTTAATCACGAGTTTTTCCAATTATGAGTTCTTATATCACCAATAATAATAGCAGGATTACCACCTACAATTGAATAATCTGGTACATCCTTTGTAACTACAGAACCTGCTCCAACCACAGCACACTTTCCTATTACAACATTTGGAAGAATAATTGCGTTTACACCAATAAATGCTCCTTGCTTTAAAACAACTTTACCTTTTAGCGTTTCTTTATTTAATATTTTTTTTATTGCATCAGTTGGATTAAAATGAGAGATTATTTTTACTCCACGTGTTAAATAAACGTCATCTTCAATAGTAACAATTTCAGGGAAAATAGAATCTATCAAAACATTTGGGGCAATATAGATGTTGTGAATATTTTTTATTTTTACTCCACGCCACCTGTGCAATAGTGGGCTTAACCATAAAGGGAATATGGTGATATATGCAATATAGCCTAATATACCCTTTATTATAAAGTTGAGGTTTTTATAATATTTACTCTTCATTTCTCTTTTTTATTTCATTTTCAAGAATTGCAACGATACTAATTAATTTTTGTACTTGGTCAGTCAGAAGACTGATTTTAGATGTTATATTAAAATTAAAAACAATCAAAAATCCAATAAGGACAATATAAATAATATGTCGTGCATCGGATATTCCTATTATATCAGTGGCAATAAATTTATAAACAGGTTCTAGGATAGGAATAGAAATTAAAAAAGAAGAAACAAGTATCCAGAGTAATGCATATGAAGGTTTAAATAAATTTTTTCTTAAGGATCTTAAAATATTAAATAGAAAAATAAGACCTAAACAAAGGGTAATTAATTTAATTTCGATGCCCATATTAAAAATATTTCTTTATTGTTTTTTTTTGGAGTAAAATCCCAAATAAATTCATTAGTCCGTTCAATACAAAACTTATAGATGGTAAAAAAGTAAATTCTGATTTCCCATGTAATCTTACCGTCATTTTGACAGGTACCTCAGAAATTTTTGCACCAGCATAATAAGATATCATGAGCACTTGCATTGGATCATTTATCTCATGCTGAAATTTTTTTGAAAAGACTTCCATTATAAGACGGCTATACCCTCTGAAACCAGAGGTTGCATCAGTTACTCGATTCTTAATTATATATGAAGAAATAACAGAAAACATATTTATACCTATTCTTCTAATGAATGAAGATTGGAACCCATTTTTATCCAAAAACCTCGAACCAATTATATAATCACAATTACTCTTAGAAAAAACTTCGACAATTTTGCCGATTTCAGCAGCGACATGTTGTCCGTCACCATCAAATTGAATTAATAAATCATAATTGTTATAAAATGCATAATTAAAATAAGTAATGGCAGTTCCCCCTGAATGACCGGAATTAATTGGGTGGCTTAATACTGTAATGCCTTTTTCTTCAGCAATATTCCGTGTATTATCATTGGAGCCATTATCAATCACAACTATATCATAATTATACTTATTGTGAACGATTAGATCATTAATTACGAGATCTATGTTTTTCTCTTCATTAAATGCAATAACAGCAACTAAAATCTTCATAACACTTTAATGATTTCTATACCTAAGTAATATTTGATTATTGTTCCCTTCATAATTTGGATTTTTTTCTGCCCATTGTTTTATTACTTTGTTATATACTTCTTTATTATGGATCTTTTTACCAATATAAAATTTTCCTCTTTGACTTGAAAAATTACTCTTAAACTTGAGCAAACTATTTTGAGGAATTTTATCAAAACCACCACCAAAATGGAATTTTTTACAACCTCTTTCTTGAGCTTTTTTTATCGCTTTATCAAGTATTAGATTATTCGCAGCATACTTTTGATATTCACGATTGCGTGCTGATAAATGATAGTGGTAAAAGTTACCATAGTACAAAAACAATGAAGCTGCTATTAATTCATCGTTTTTATATGCCATTACCAAATCGTAATTACTTTTTAAGAGATGGAAAATATTCTCAAAATAACTATTATCAAATTTATAATAATTGTCAGAATTCAAATCATCCATCGTTTCGCGATATAGATCAGCAAATTTTAATAAGCCATTTAAAGATTCATTAAACTCAATTATTACCTCATTATCTTTTGCTTTTCTGATCATGTTTCTGTTAGTTCCGCTATATTCGTTTTTCCAAATTTCATTAAATGATTTTGTTAGATCTAATATAACAGTTTCTCTATCATAAATTACTTCTAAATAATCCTTAGAGAATACGTGATTATTTAATATTGGATGAAATCTTGTAAATTCAGAAATTATATTATTTCTAGTACAATACAAATTAAATTCATTATAAAACTTTTCAATGAATGCTTTATCTTCAGTAGACGATATTACACCGTTATAGCCATAAGCTCCTTGAATATCAGAATAAAGATTGTCTAAGTTATATCCTAATTCATTGATTGGATTTAATAAAAAGGGATATAGCGCAATTTCATCATTTTTTTCAAATACAAAAAATAATGCTTTGCCATCATTATAGTTCTCATATAAATAATAATATTCTGGAGTAAAGTAAATATCTATTTGACTAGAAGATATTTTCTTCAAATATCGTTTAATTAAATTTCCCTCATTTAAGGTAAAAATCATGATAAAATATTTAAAAGAGATTTAAAATCAATTAAAAGATTTTTTTCCCCAGTCCCCGTAACAATACAATTGGTTCTATTATGGAAAACACTGATTCATAAATGAAATCAAGGGGTTGATTTTCCATATTGTATTCAAGTTGATATATTATTTTTCCACTATCCATTTCAGGAATCATATAATGTAGGCTAGCCCCAAAAGATTTTTCTCCTTTGGCAAAGCTTTCTTTAATTGAATTAAAACCTTTCCATTTAGGTAAGATATGTGGATGAAGGTTCAGAAACAAGGTACGTGAATGATTTCGAAATATTTCTTGAGGTATGATATATGGGAAGCCTACAGAAAGTAATATTTCATAATGTTTCTTTGTCAGAATGTTATCAAGTTCATGTAATGCATTTGTTTTGCCTTTATCGATTAAAATAAAATGAGAAACTGGATATTTTGTTATTTCCAAATAAGATTTAAGTCTTGTATCATGAAAAGACATTATATCAGTTCTCTCTTGAAAATGGCTAATGCAATGAATATTAAAAGCTTTTAAAGCTTCAACTCGAGTACCAATAAATAAAGTATTCATTTTTAGATTTCCAATACTGACAACAACTTTTTCATTTGAAATTCAATTTGTTTGACAGTATATCTTTGGTCAATAATTAATGATAATTCATTATTAATTAAGGCATTTATATTCTTTGAATTTTTATTGAAATCTTCTGGAGGCCAATGAACCGGCAAAAAAATATTCATGTCAAAAAGCATTCGCCTAATATTATCCCTTTTATTTATTAGGATGGGAACATTCAATGGTATTATTCCTTCTTTATAACTAAATAAAAATTCAATACCCTCATTATATCCAATTTCATACACTTTCCGATAATTTAGTTTTCTTCTTTCTTTAATTTTATTCCAGTCAGCATTTTTATAAAAATAATTTCCAAATATTGATGCCTTAGTAATATTATTAGCATTATATAATTGATTTTCTCCTTCTTCAAATAAATTTAAATAAACTTCATTATTTATTTGTTCATATTTCAATAATGAAGCTGTTAATTTCGCCCAATAAAAATTATTCTCATCCAAATTTGAATAATTATAAAAATCTGGATCTTTACTATCAATTAATGCACCATCAGGTGTTGCTATATGTTTTCT
The DNA here is from genome assembly GCA_003155655.1 of Melioribacter sp. Taxonomy (GTDB): domain Bacteria; phylum Bacteroidota; class Ignavibacteria; order Ignavibacteriales; family Melioribacteraceae; genus Fen-1258. Next base: position 23,271 of record PMDS01000096.1, on the reverse strand, counting down.
CAAACTTGTAAAAGAAAAATCTGCGGGTGTATTTTTATATGTCCAGTATGATTGAACATTATCATATATGGTTATTATATCAGGTCTGTTAGCTTTTACCTTAGAAATTATATCAGAAGCATCAATAAATCCGAAATAATTAACAAATAATAATGTCGCATTCCTTTCAATTTTGTCAATTTCATTAAAAGGAAAAAGGAATTGAGTATCTAATTCATAAAAACGGGTAACAAAACCAGATTTTTCACAAGCATTAAAAACTGATTTACAGATATAGAAGGGAATATAAATAATTTTCTTGTTCCTTTTACCAATAAAATTCAAAATAGCCATTAATGCTATACTACCACTTGCATATAAACAATTTTTGATATCTGGGATGAATTTTGACAATCCGCTAAGTGAAATTGGATTAATTTCAAATTCACCCCCAATTTTTATTGATTTGGTTCCTTTCATGATAAATTGCTTATAACACTACTTGGAATACTAATGACACAATTTTCTAATAATTCTGAATTTTCAATATCACTACACTGACAATGTGTGTACATTTCTAGTTTATTCATTAATCGCCAAATTGGTCTGGCCATTACACCATTATTATTTACATATTCTAAAAAATTATCTCTTGCTTCTCTATTTTTCAATTTTATTGAATTCAGCCAGTAGTTAGAAATTGAATTCCTTGGTTCCCTTAAAAATTCAATATCTGATGATTCAAAAAATTGCTTATACCTTTCAGCTGTATTTCTCTTGTTAAGTAAAATTTTATCTATATATTCCATTTGAGCTACACCCACAGCTGCACTTAAATTTGTTAGTCTATAATTATATGCAACTTCATCGTGAACGAATTCCCATCTATGAGGAATTTTAGCTGTAGTTGTCAAATGTTTTACGTTTCTAGCAAAACTTTCATCATCTGTTATTATCATACCACCACCACCTGTTGTGATAGTTTTATTCCCATTATAACTTAAAACTCCTGCTAAGCCGAAAGTCCCTGTATGTTTTCCTTTATAAAAAGAACCAATTGATTCAGCGGAATCTTCAATAACTGGTATGTTAAACTTACTCCCAATTTTTACTATATCATCTATTCTGCACGGAAATCCGAAAGTATGCATTGGGACAATAGCAGAGATATGGCATCCAGTAGTTTTGTTAATGGTACGCTTGGTTGAATGATTATATTCTACGTTTTTTGAAATCCAGTCATTTAGTTTTTCCGGAGACATTCCCATTGTGTCCAAATCAACATCAACGAAAATTGGTTTTGCTCCGCAATGAACGATTGCATTTGCCGTTGCTACAAATGTAAGAGGTTGAGTTATTACTTCATCACCATACTGAACACCAGCAATTCTTAATGCTATATGCAAAGCTGCTGTGCCGTTTACAATAGCAACAGCATATTTGGCTCCGGTAAATTCAGCAGTCATTTCTTCAAATTTGGTTACATATTTACCAACATAGGAGACAAAAGTAGAATCAATACACTCCATCAGGTATTCTTTTTCCTTTCCTAAAAACACTGGTGCGTGAAGTGGGACAGGATTTTGACCAGGATAAAGAGATTTAATAAATTTCGTTACTTTCAGATATTTATTCACTAATTATAAAATTATCGTTTTATATTTCGTATGATCTTGTCCATAATTTATATTTTTAAAATAAAGTTACTAAATTTGTTAGAACATAGATTTTTTTCAGAGACTTTTTAGAGATTATACAAGTTAGTTTTATATAGATCAATATTCTTTTCCATCCAGCTAATGGTCTCAATTAATCCTTTATGAAGATTGTATACTGGTTCCCAATTTGTGCTTTCAATTAATTTTTTGTTTTCACAAAGCAATCTGTCAACTTCACTTTTTTCAGGTCGCACTCTTTCCCAATCGGTTATAATATTAATTTTTTTATTAAGTATGGAAGCGATTTTTTCTACTAATTCTCCAATAGATATCTCGTTTTTCATCCCAATATTTGTTATCTCACCAAAAAGTTTATCTGATTTGTATATTTCATAAAAACCCATGCAAGTATCTTTTACAAAAGTTAAATCTCTAGTTGGTTTAACATTACCAAGTTTTAACTCCATTTTTCCTTTTAGAATCTGCGATATTATTGTTGGAATAATCGCTCTGGCAGATTGTCTTGGTCCATAAGTATTAAATGGTCTAACAATTTTTACAGGTAAATTAAATGAACGATAATAACTACATGCAAGCTGGTCCGCTGATATTTTGGAAGCAGAATAGGGTGATTGCCCAACCATAGGATGTTTCTCATCAATTGGTACATACTGTGCAGTACCATAAGTTTCACTAGTTGACGTAATTAAAATTTGTTCTAAAGATTGTTCTCTGGCAGATTGCAAAATATTATAAGTACCGATAATATTAGTATCAATATAAGCTTTAGGTGAAATATATGAATAAGGTATACCAATCAAAGCAGCAAGATGAAAAACTACATAGCACTCCTTCATCGAATTGAATACAGAATCAAAATCTCTAATATCACCGGAAATTATTTCGATCTCGTCTTTAACAACTGAATTATCAATCCATCTCCAATCATTTTGGGAATTATAATGGACGAATGCCTTTACGTTAAGACCATTTTGAACTAAATATTCTGTCAAATGTGAACCGATAAATCCAGCGGCACCTGTTACTAAAATTTTTTTCATTTATACACTTGTTTCAAAATGATTTTTATAAATTTCCTGCGCTTTTTGATAATCATCGACTTGCCCAATATCTAGCCAATAATTGTTTAGATGGAATTTCGTAATAGGCATTTTCATTTCAAGCATTTTGTTAATCAACATATCCATTCCGAAGTATTTATTTTCTGGAATAATCTGAAATATTTCTGGTTTTAAAATATAAATTCCTGCAAGAATATTTGTTTTTATATTTGGCTTTTCTTCAATTCGTATAACAAAATCTCCTTCAAAATAAATATTGCCAAATTGAAAAGGAGTAATAATTTCTTTAATGGAAACTGTTAGAAGTGAATCTTGAAGGACTGCGAAATTATATAATTCTTGAAAATTGAGAAGCGTTAATATATCACCATTCATTAAAAGAAAAGGTTCCCTAAATTCATTTTTAAGAAGAGAAATTGGTCCAACAGTACCCAGGGGTTTTTCTTCTTTACTTATTTTTAATCTAACTCCATATCTAGAACCGTCGCCGAAAAAATTTTTGATATACTCAGATTTATAATTTGTAGCAAGGAAAATTTCGTCAAATCCGCTTGCTCTAAGATGTTCAATTTGAATTTCTAAAACAGATTTTTCACCAATCGGTAATAAGGGTTTGGGAATTATTTCGGTGAAAGGTTTTAATCTTGTACCTAATCCACCAGCTAAAATGATTGCTTTCATAACTTATTTATGCCTTTAACTATTAAACAGAACTTTTTTTCCCAACAAAATAAACCCCCGGAAGCTAAGAAGAAAGAACTTTTCCTTTTGATTTAAAAATAATCCAAATACTTAAATGGAAATAATAAGTATGAAAAAAATAAAACTAATAATTTTGGTCTCAAAAAAACTTTGAAAGAGTTGAATAATTAGCACGTTCATTGCAAAGATTGGACCCAAATGGATACCACATTTTATTTTTTCGAATCCATACTTTTCACAGAACAATTGTAGACTCGATTCAGTCCAACGGTAATAATCAACAGGGTCAGCATGATACGGCTGCATGAAAGGAATTTCTATGTGAATAATTCCATTATTTTTTTTAAACTCTAAAAAATTCCTTTAATGCTATTTCAGAAATATGTATATGTTCAAAAGTTCCCATGTAAAAAAATGCAATCTAAAGTATTATCTTTAAAATTAATTGAGTGTAAATCGCATACAAGATCTGTATTTTCAAAAGGAATGAAGTCAATACTCATAGTTTTAGGTGTAATTTGTCTTCCTCCCGCCCCAACATCAATGATAATGTCATCTTCTCCAAGCATTTTAAGAGTTTCATTAATTGGCGGATAGGATTGTCAGATAGTAGAAGGGATTATTTTATTTATTCCGGATTTAAGCCACGGCATTATAATATCCTCAATTTTTATATAGATGAATACATTTTAACGCAGCTTTTTTCCAACTAAATTCAGTTCCTTTTAATTTTTCAATATTATCAGACATTTTTTTTAATAATTCAGAATTAGTTAATAACTTTCTAAATACTTCTGATAAAGAGCCTGAATCTTTAGGTTCAACAATTAATCCTGTTTTTCCATCGTCAATATATTCCTTAAATGAGCCTACGTCTGTAGCTATCACCGGTTTATTAAACGCGTAAGCCGTCATAACCACGCCGCTTTGTGTTGCGTCAGTATAAGGACATACAACAAATGAACATCTTTGCAAAAGTTTAGCAAGAAATTCATTTGTAATATATTTATTGTGAATCTCATAAGTGGAATCGGAGATTAATTTTCCTATATCAATATCAAAATTTCCTGAACCTGCTATAATAACTTTCATTCCAGGTAATTCAGCTTTTATTTTATCAGCTGCATTTATTAAATATTTAATACCCTTGTAAGGCGAAATTCTTCCAAAGAAAAGTATTGTTTGGTTATTTTGCTCTATTTTCTTAGTCCCATATTTGGTATAACTTTCAAAACTTCCAAATCTCACAAAGCCACATCTATTTTCATCTATATTATAATAACCGGTAAATTCCGTCATCATTTTTTTCGAAAGTAGCAGAAAATTATTTTTTCTGATAGATATAATCGCTTTCATGTAAAACTTGTACTGGCAAGATCCTTCCCCTTCACCCGAATGAGGCAAATAATCATGAACGGTATAAATTCTTCTTATACCTCTTAGGAAAATGACCTGCTGAAGCCAAGTTAGTGATGAACCATAATAATGTACTACATCGAATCCTGTTTCTTTTATCCAGTCTGTTACAATTTTTGAAATTTTAAAATTTCTAAAATCTCTTAAAGATAAAGAATTGTATTTTACAAATTTGACGGAGTTGTGATCAAAATTAAAAAATGAAGTTATAGATTTAAATAACTTTGTTTTTTCAACATTCTTCATCAGTCCTAAGGGAATATCGGATGTATTAACATCTATTATACTTTGGTTTATATGATTTTCATGCATCTGAATTAATAACTGACATTCTATTTTTTCCGCTATTGCATTATAAAGTTCTAAACCACTGTCAAAATGTCCGTAGCATACAAACAGAACTTTCATAAATATTTCGAAATTTTTTCTAAAACATAATTTACATCAAGCGAATTCATGCAATTAATTTCCTTAGGACATTTCGATAAATAACATGAAATACATTCCATTTGAGAAAAGATTATTTCTCCTTTTCCAAATACATCCAGTTCCCATGGAGAGGTAGGACCGACCGTAACAAGAACATTTTTGTCTAAAGCGATAGCAATATGCATTCCTAGACTATCAGGTGTAAAAAATATATCAGTTAAGTTCACTAATGCAATAAAGTCTTCAATAATATTGTCTGTACCAGTGTCTATAATCGGGACCTTTATCATTTCCTTAATTTCTTCATTATATTCCTTTTCATCCGGTCCCCCGAATAATAAAACACCCACATCTTTATATTTTTCATTCAGCACGTTTATTAATTCAGCATAATTTTTCTTAATCCATTTTTTATACTGCCATCTTAAGCCACCGCCTGTATTTATGCCTATAATCTTTCTGTAATTCATTAAATTATTTTTTCTGTAAAAATTTTCCGCGTTTTTTTTACTACCACCATTTACATTAATAATCGGTTTGTTTACAGGTTCAGGCAGATTACATATTTTATAAATGTGTTCATAATATGTTTTTCTATTATCTCTTTTCAATTTATCATTTAATCCCATAAGCCACCATTCTTCCGCGTAATCGTCAACAGGTACAATACATCCTTTTTCATTACATATAAAACCCTGTTTTTTATCGGCTTTGATTAGACTTAAAATCGTTGCTCCCAACTGATCAACATCTAAACAGATAGCTATATCATAATGCTCATTTTGAATAAATTCAAAATAATTCCGTTCTACAAATAAAACACGATTGATATAGTTATTATTAAGTAAAGGCCCTGCATCTAATTGTGTAATCCAGGTTATATGCGAATTAGGATAAATATTCTTTAATGCAGGTAATATTGAAGTTGTCCTTAATACATCACCAGCTGCGCCTAATTTAACAATAATGATTCTCTTCTCAGTTTTAATATAATTGCCGCAATTATCACATAATCGACCGTCAATTTTATGAAAACTGCAAGGCATGTTGCCTTTATAAAAGTAACAATCGTTATTTATTTTTATCGTAATTTCTTTTTGCATAATTTTTAGTCTTAATTGGTATGAGATTTAAAAATTAATATTCTATGTATAGGTTGGACTACAGTTTCATTTATACTTCCAATTGAAGCATGGAAGGTTCAATCTCGATATTCTTTTTAATTGAGGAAAGTATTAGAAACTGCCCATATCTCATAGAATCAGGGAAATTATCTCTAATAAATAATCTCGAAAGCGGAGCAATAAATTTCATTCTTTTTCCATTAGCAGCAGAACTAAAATTAAACCATTCATACCTGTTTGTGTTATATCGGAATTGATCAAATCCGTTCCCTTCTAACATATTTGCCAATTGCCTAAAATGGATAATTGTTCTATGTTCGTTCCAATACTCATCACTAAAAAATGCTGGATAACCTTTAAGAAGAAATTGAACCCTGGACTTAATTGAAATTGTATTAGGCGTTGAAATTATAACTATTCCTCCTGGCTTCAATATCCTGCTAAATTCCCTAGCTAAATGATTCGGGTTTTCTAAATGCTCTATTGTCTGCTTGCATGTTATGCAATCAAATTCATTTTCATTAAAAGGTAATAGTTGATTTAGATTTCCTTGAAAAAATATTCCTTGATTAAATTGAAACGCGTTCTTATCCCAGTCAAAAGCAGTAACCTTCCAACCTAATTTTGAAAATAAAAAAGATAATGACCCGCATCCGGCTCCTGCGTCTAACAATTTCCCTTTACTCTTTATTGAACCAACTATTTTAAGGTATTCAGTCAATTCATAAAACTCACCATAATTTTGAGATCTATTTCCATAAGGTACTTTAGATAATTTTTCAATATCCATGTATGGAGGTTTTGTAAAATGACTGCCACCGTGTAATGACCATGGCATTTTCTCATATTCTTCGATATTGCAAATATCTTTTATAGTTATCATATTTTAATTATATATAATACTTCATATTATCTTTAAAATAATTATAAGTTTTTCGTATACCTTCATCCAAAGTAACTTTAGCTTCCCACGATAAGTCATTGGTAATTTTTGATATGTCTATTTCAAGATCACCTGTTTCTATTTTTTCATAATTACTTGGCCATTCATTAAATTCATATTTAGAACCTGGCACGATAGAAACAATTTTCTTTACCATATCACTGAATTTTTCAGAATTCCCTCTTCCAAGATTATATCTTTGAAAAGAAACTTTTTCGTTTGTTATTGCTTTCACAAAAGCATTGACTACATCATCAATATAAATGTAATCTCTTTTTTGCTCTCCTTCACCAAATATTTTGATTGTTTTTCCTTCAATTGCCTGTCTGATGAACCAGCCTACTAAAGAATATTTTGAATGTTTAACCTGTTGCTTTATCCCATATGGATTTGTTATTCTGAAAATAGTGTATGGAATTCCAAATTCCCTACCATAAATTTCTAAATATTTTTCAGATGTTAATTTATGTACACCGTATATAGTCAAAGGATTTGTTGGATGGTTCTCATCAATTGGTGAATATTGCGATTTACCCAAAACCATTCTTGAACTAGAAAATAGAATTTTTGGTTTTAAATTATGTTTCCTAAGTAATTCCAATAAATTCAAAGTTGATTTTGCTGTTAAATCATAATCATCGTCAGGATAATTAAGACTATCAATATAGCTTACTTGAGCGGCAAGATGAATAATACAATCAGTTTTTTTGATCAAATCTTCATATTTCGAAATATTAAGAACGCTGTCCTCAATTATCGAATATTTCTCGGCTGAAATTCCAGTAAAGTTATATTTATTTCCGCCGTAATTTTTATTGAAATTATCAAGAATATATGTATGGCAATTATATTGAGACAAAGCACTTGTAATATTTGAGCCAATAAATCCTGCTCCACCGGTTATCAAAATCTTTTTATTTACTAAATAATCTCTTAAATTTTCATTTGAGAAGGTCATTGTATCTCTGTTTTACTAAAAAGATTTTTGTAAGTTTCAATATATTTATCTGCAACATTTTTCCAATCATATTTTTCAAATACAATTTTTTGTGGAATAGGAGTTATTTTCTCACCTTGAAGAACTTTTTCCAAATAATTTGGCCACAAATTAACATTCTCATCTAAAATCAAACCGCTCTTTGTTTCCAGCATAATGTCAGCAATTCCGTTATTCTTTGTGGATATAATAGGAATTCCCATTGCGGAAGCATTCATTGCAGCAACCTGCGTTCCTTCCGATTTTGATACTGTTATGAAATAATCACTGGCACTGTACATTCTTTTTAAATCTTCACCCCTCATATAATCTTTAAATATTATTTTCCCTTCTTTTTCCAGATCTCCAGCTTTCTCTCTAACCTGCTTATAATATTTTTTCTCACCAGTTCCGACAATTATCAGGCAATAATTGTTATATCTTTTTAATTTATTAAAAGTACCTATCAACTCGAGAATTCTTTTACGTGGGATAATAAAAGCTACAGTTAAAAATATTTTTTTTTGTTTTTCTTTTATTAAACTAATCTGTTTGTCAATTACATTTTCGCGTCGATTCCAATAATCATAATCAATGCCCATAGTTAAATAGAAGGTATCTTTTCTAATTTTTTCACTTATATACCTGATTAAAATATTATTCTCGTCAGCGGCAATATTTATACGGTTGGTATTTCTAAACAAAAAAGAACTTTCATATAATAGACTAAAGATCGAATATGGATGTCTTGCCATTTTTTTCAGTTCATCAAGTGGCGTTAAAAATGAACCATGCCCCGTTATAATAATTGGTATTTTCGTACCTGTCAATTTCTTTAAAACATCATATGTGATTAAACCACGGTAATTATTTATTTGAATTAAAAGATTTTCTTCCTTTGCTCTTTCTATAATTGAATTAACAATTTGTTGTGATATAATTTCTTTTTTCCTTCCAAAGCTGAAAGGAAAATTTTTTATTTCTGCAGGAAATAACCTATGTATTAAACCATTTTCAAATGTATGTGAATATATTTTGTTTGCTCTCGTATCCGGCTGCCATACTTCATAATCAAATTCATCAGTTCTTTTTAATATTTCGTTTCCAAGCTGGTCCGGCCAGTCATATCCCCAGATTCCAACCCAGGAACCGTTCAATGTATTAAAATTTATTTTCGGTTTAGGCTGGCTTACATATAAATCATATGCTGGCGGATGCGAAAGAATATTGACTATCCGGAATTTAATCATAAATATTTTACTAAAGCTCTGATTTGATATACTTTATTAATTTATTAGGTAATATATTTTTGAACACTAAAATTGTATCAGTAAGAAATAATTTTTTTTTAACAAATAGGTAAGGTAGTACCAGAATAAGAAATGAAAATAGACCTACTATTCGTGAAAATAATGAATGATAAATTAAAGTTAATATAAAAGAAATACAAAGAGATAACATAAAAATAAGCTGTATTACAAAAAATTCTTTTCCAAAAAACAAATATAATTTATTTCTCCGCTGTAAGGATTTATAAACAATAAATCTAGAAAAAAAGCCAAAAATAATATTTGTAATTAGAATACAAATTGAAGCTATTAAGGATGGTTGGATACTGATATATTTAATTGATGCAAATAAAAGCAAAAGGAAGAATCCATTTCTAAAAAATGCAATTACCGCAACGGTCGTAAATCTTTTTTGAGCTGCCAACAAATTATCAAATGGATGATTTAATCCAAATATTAAAATTGATAAAATTAAAAAACCCATCACCGGACCAGCATCATAAAATTTTTTCCCTCCAAGTATTAAACATATTTCATTTGAGAGATGGAAAAAAGAAAATAATAGCGGCATAGCTATAAAAACTATAAACTTTTCAAATTTTTTGATTATTCCAAAAATATCATCATAATTATTTTTTACTAAACAAAATGAGAAAGTAGGAATAAATAACAACCCTGCAGACTGAATCCCCATTTTAATCATTGAAGAAATATTTTGGCTAAATGAATAGAGCCCTAATTCGTATGAAGACGCATAAAATTGAATTATCACTTTATCCAGATATTCTGTACCCGTAGAAAATATAGATATAAATAAAATAGGGAGTCCTAAAATTAAATACTCTTTAGCTTTCTTTAATTGAAATATTCCAATTTTCTCCTTTACCAGCCATTTAATTGATAGAGGTATTGTGAAGAATAAGCTAAACATATATGCGATACTTAATCCAATCGCCTTAAAACCTACTGCGGAAAAAGTAAGACGTAAAAACTGGTTTATTCCTGAAGATGATATCCTAATAACTTCCTGCTTCGCTTGCTCGGTTTTTGCTATAAAATGCGAGTTGGCAATTTCGTTTAATTGTGAAAATATAACTGAGATTAATGTGATAAGAGAAATAATATAATAATCACTACTCAGGTTATGGAATATCGTATTTTTAAATATTATTAAACTTGCGAATGAAAAGACTGAAAAAAGAATAATAAATAATATTTTTAGAAAAACAAACGTTCCTAAATAATCCGAATAATTTTCTTTTTGGGGTATTATTGTCAAATGTACAGTTCCAGTACCAAAATCGCATAGAAAAGTAAATATAGAAATGAAAGAAAGCGCAAATGCCACTTTCCCTAATTCTGATGGACCGACTAGACGTGCAACTATCATCCCGCCAACAAGATTTATGAAAAGTGCAATTAGCTTACCAAAATATCCAGTAAATACCTTTTGAGAAAGCATATGATCTAACAGCTAGAATAGAGTTTTAGATAAAGGATACGATCACCTGCTGCAATGAATAAAACTGAACTTATTACCCATTCTCGTGTCCAAAAGTCAATTTGAAAACAGTACCCAATAAAGTGAGAAATAACAAATCCCAATACAGATATTAGAACAATACTGGAGAAATGATAATTTTTTCTAATATTCTTGACTAATTTTATAGAATATTTAAAGAAGTAAATTAATAGCGGAATCCCTCCTAACAAACCAAACATTAAAAAACGATTAATCATTCCTACATCACTATTATAATAATAACCAATAATATTCTCCCCAAAACCCCACCCTACTATTGGTGATTGAAGAATCTTATCAAATAAAACCTGCGTAATTAATACTCTTACTGTAAATGTATCTTGTTCTCCATACGTATTCCCTAATGAAAATATTGAATTAATTCTCCCCTGCAACATGTCAATAAACGATACTTTAGCTAAATTATTATCAATGCTAGATAGAATCAAATAAATTAAGACAATAAATAATGGAATAATTAAATAACCTCTTCTTTTTTTTCCGGAAGAATGACTGGCAAGATAAATTATTAGAACCAGGCAAAATATAATCACCATCCAAATTCTAACTCCCGCTATTAAGAATGTCAAAATACCACTTAACACAAATAAATAATATATTCTGTTGATATTATTTTTATTAAATATTAAAGAAACCCCAATAGCATCAACAAAATAAGCAAAAAGTGTTACTCTGGATAATAGGTATAATTTTTTCCCACCGCTAGTCATAATCCTAAGACCTTTTTCCTCAAATCCAGCTCCTAATGGAGCCAATCCAGGAATTACTAATCTATGATCAAGAAAACTTTCATATAGCTGAATCACTAACCCAATAAAGACAAATATACCTAGGATGTAAAATAATCTTAAAATATTTTCTTTTTTTTGAAAGTAATTCAAAAATATATAATAAGCAGCCGGATAAACTAAATACCTTAAATAGTTCGAACCTGCTTCTCTCCAGTCTCCTTTATTAAGTAGAACCCCCACGAAGAAATAAATAATAGCCAACACAACCATAAATTGAATAATCCATTCAGAAGGATACTTATTATTTTTTTGTTTAGATATTTTTAAAAAGGCCGATATAGAAACAGGTATGATTAATAAATCAAGTGCATTAAATCTTACCCCTGGTATTATTTGCAAATAAGGTAACGAATCAATTTGCGCGAACTCAAGAACATTAGTACTAATAACTAAAATAGCTACAACAATAAATTCAAGATTGCCTTTATTAAAATATAATGAAAAAAAGATATAGACAAAAAGAACAATAAGTCCAATGGTTTTTAAAAAAAGTATGGAGATTATTAAAAGTGAATAAATTGCTGTGCTAAACAAGATTTCGACGAATTTAATTTCCTTAAAATCCCAAATATCTATTTCCTCGACATTAAATCTATTATCTATTGAATTTATTATCATTATTCAATTTCCATTATGAATTTCTTTATAAAATCAAAAATCATTTGAAAAATTCGAAGATTTTGGCTCTTTTCTTCGAACAATATAAAAATATTTTAGATTATGAATCTTTATTAGATTGTGTTTATTTGGAGCGGGGAATAATAAATTGAATAGGATTAGTAACTTCTCTCATAATAAAATTGTATTTAAATATTCAAGGATTTTGTCTTTATAAGTGTTCTTAGATGATTGTACTCTTGCATAACTTTTATCTATAAACGGGATCCTTTTAAGAGGATTATTAATATAAAATTTTAGTTTATCTTTTAGTTCTTCTACTATCTTAAATGTTTCTATCTCATCCGTATTAAAATATTCAAATATTTCTTCCTTATAATCAGCAATTTGGAATGCTCCAGCTGTTGCTATTTCAAAGGTGCGCTGTTGAAAGGCAGTCAAACACTGCGGGTTTGTTATATTTAGGTTTATTATTGAATTTTGATATAAAATATTCAAATCTTGAAAAGGAAGAGTTTTTCCCACATAGCAATTTTTAAGTTTTGGGAAATAGCCGAAATATCTTTCCCATGCGTCACTGCCCCAAATCTTCAAACCTAAATCAGCTACTGAATTTAATATTTCCGCCCTGTACTGACCTTCAGCTTTAAATCCATATGCTGTACCCGCAAATGAAATATCTGCCTTAATATCACTTTTACTTAAGATTTCTTTATCTAAAGGGAAAAAATATTTTTCACAGTAAGCCCCTACTGTCTTAATAAATTTAGTATTTGGCGCAACTCTCAAATAATTATCAATCCATATCTTTTCACCGTAGAACACAAAATCATAGTATTTTAACATTATTGGGAAATATTTGAACCTGGAAGAATCAAATGCATAATCTCCGTTCAGATTGACTGTTATTACGCCTAAATTTTTTATTTCGCAGATAGTTTCCGGCAATAAATCAGATTCATTTTGAACAAAAAATATATCCGGTTTAAAGCTTTTTACCTCATTAAGAATATCCTTATTTATAGTTTCTCTGTAATATCTATCCAAACGTTTTTTTGTAAAATCAATTGTAAGCAGTTTTGTTGGTATGAATCTTTGTCTAAAAAAGTTCCACCCTGGTATTCTATATACCTTTAATTGACATCCAAAGTCAATAAATTCTTGTTCAAAAAAGGAAAATGTACCACCAGACCAACCTTGATTAATCAAATAGATCTTTAATTTTGAAAAATCAATATTCCCCATTAATTATCGTTTCCCCAGATATATTTTCCGGATTCCGGGCCGCAATTGAAAAGTAAATCAATTATGGCGCAATTATCCAAAAAATTGCCATGCAATTGCGGATATGGCTTATATTCAGGTTCATAATACTCAAGGTTGACGTTAGTTTTTTCCCAACGCCATTCTTCCATATAATCTTTTGCCTTGGTTCCTATTATGTAATTAGTAGCGCCAAGATTTTCACAAATATCAATTAATCTTTGAGTGGGGTTATCATTTAGAATATTCAATTCTGAAAGATTTATAAATTTTGTATTACAAATATTCAAAAACTTTGAAATCTCTTTAATTAAAAAAATATTCAGACTTGATAGTTTATCCCACTCTTTGCTGTAAACTTCTTCAAAAAAATTTTTATATTGGCTGAAATATGGAGCTTTTGAATAAGCTTGTTTAATACTTTCCCAGTGTTTTTTTCTCCAGTTTTTTTTATTGTCCAGTTCAACTTCAAATATTAACTGTCCAAAACGGTGTAATACAGGTACTGTTAACCAGGTATAACCTTGAGAACTTTTAATTCTATTTCTGTTATGATGACTATTTTTAACAAATTGGGTATCGTCCATAAACACATAAATATCCGCCCTCTTTAAGAGATGGAAATGTTTTCTTAGAAACAAATAAAAGGGCTGCATGATTGCAACATTCATTTAACAGCCGATTTATATTTTTCGGAAAACAAGCTCATAACAATCAAATCTTTATAATAACCATCCTGCCATACCTGCTCTTTTAATTTTCCTTCTTCTTCAAAGCCATATTTTTTATATAATGCTATTGCGAAAACATTATCAGTTAAAACTTTTAAATTAATTTTCCTGATGTTTAGTTGATTAAATAAATAATCGAAAAACAATTGTAAAACTTCTTTTGAGTAGGCGTTGCCTCTAAATTCTTTTTTGATAATAATGCCAAATTCACAAGTTCTATCAATATTGTTTATGTATTTGGCGCTTACATATCCTGCAAATTTATTCCCTTCTTTTTCAATAATCCCAAAATAAATTTTATCTCGATTCTCAGTAGGATATAAACTACTAAGCCAAACTTTTTCATTTTCCATGTTAACTGGTTGAATAAACCCCATCAGAGATTTTATTCCTTCAAAATCCTGATGAATTGCTAATGTGTCTTCAGCATCACTTTGCAGGATAGTCCTTAAATAAATTTTTTTGCCATCAATCATCATTAAATTTTCCTTTTAGAAATATAAATTGACGCATTTAACAAACTTTCAATATCTCCAATATCAAACCAAAAGCTTGAACATTTAAGAAAACTTGAATTTTTATGATTGAGGACATTCTCGCCATCAACGCAATTAAGTTTATTTGAAATAATGTAGGGTGCTATAACCCCATATTTTGAAGCCGGTTTTTTTGGTTTATAAGAAAATTTCTTCATATCCAAATCATAAACTCCCATTTGTGATAATTTAGGCACATCATCAATTTTTGTTATCGAAAAAACTAATTCAACATATTCACTAATAAATTTTTTAATTAATTCATCAACCTTTATGTCACTTACATTATCACTAGGAACTAAAACCCCATTTTTTTTAGTCCCAGTTTTTTTTTTAATAAATTCCCAGCCAGAGAACATGTCAGACACATACCTGTCATTTTGAATAATTGTTTTATATCCTTCTTTCTTAATTATTTGATCATTGTCTTTATTTGTTAAAATAATTATTTCATCAACTATTTTTGAATTTTGGAGCAGGTTAAGTCCGTATTTAAAAGCAGGTTTGTTATATATTGGTATAAATGATTTGGAGATATACTTTGTTATTTCACCTAAACGCTTTCCCTTACCGCCACAAAATAAAACGCCTAGAAATTTTTCCATAATATTTCCGTACCGCCAGAACTAAATTTAACATCAAGGGCAATAAAGTTTGGGAAAAGATCATATTTTATCTTCTGTTTAATATCAGGATCTTTTGCAAAAGCCAGGAAAAAGCCTCCGCCGCCAGCACCCAGTATTTTCCCGCCAATAATTCCTTTTTTCAGCAATGTTTCATAAAGTTGATCGATATATGGATTCGATGAAATTCCGTTAGTTGATTTTTTAAGTTCCCAGCCTTGATGCAATAATTTGCCTAATTCGCAAATATCTGTATTAGGGGATTCGAGTACATTTAAAAATTCATAAGATAGTTGCTGAACAAAATCAAATTGCCCCTTGATTTCATTGTTTGCAATATTATCATTTAATTTTAATTGAATACTTTTTGATTCTCTGGCAATATTTGTAAAAACAAGAAACAATCTATCTTCAAATTCTTTTAGTCTTGCATCAGATATTTTGACTGGATTAACTTTGATTTCCTTCGGTGAAAAATTAATTGAATTTAGACCTCCGAATATTGCTGCATACTGATCCTGTTTCCCGCCAACTGTTCCAGCTTCGTGTTCCAATTTATACGTGAATTCTGCTAATTCATATTTATCGTTAATCTTTTTGTTATGTATCTCACTACATCCCATTATTAAAGCACTCATCACTGCAGAAGAAGCTCCCAGCCCGCTGCCGGTTGTCATTACATCTGAAGTTAATACAACTTCAGCCCCTTTAAACATACCAAAGTGTTCCAATACAATTCTTGCATATGGATGCTTAATACGACTAGTAATTGCTTCCGTTTCAATTTCGGCATGATGAACACGAACATTTGAATCAAACATGTCTTTTATTGAAACGTATGAATACAAATCAATAGTTGCAGAAACAACATGCCCTTTTTTACCTTGAGAATAGTAAGATTCTAAATCAGTTCCTCCTCCAGCAAAACTTATCCTCATTGGAGCGCGTAAATAAATATGCTTTTTGTTATAAAGCATTAAATTTTTCCTTTTAATAAATAATCAATATATCTTTTTGTTCCTTCTTCAACTGAAATGGTTGGTTCAAAACCAAGCATCTTTTTTGCTTTTTCAATAGATGCACATCTGCGTCTTACTAAATGCGGATCGCTTTCAACATGTTTTACCAGCGCTTTTTTACCAAGCATTTTTTCTATCAATGCAAGTAAATCTTTAACTTTTGTCTCCTGTCCGCTGCCAATATTAAAATGTTCGTTTTTAACATTATCATTAAACATTGCTAATATATTTGCTTTTGCAGCATCATAAGAATGTACCAGATCCATCGTTTGTTCCCCGTCTCCATACATCACTATTTCCTGTCCATCATTAATTCCATGAATCCATTTTTGAAATACCTGTGTATAAAAGGCCCCAATACCCTGCCGTTCACTATAAATATTAAAATATCTAAAGCCTACGTAAGGTACATTATGGGAATAAGCCCATGAATGCATCAAAGCTTCTTTAGCAACTTTTGTGGCCCCGTATAAATTTTGCTGATCAAATGGGTGATTTTCGTCTACCGGTATATATCTTGGATTTCCATAAACAGACGAAGAAGAGCCGTAAGTCAGTTTTTTTACGCCAAATTCATTACATGCCTGAATAATATTAAAAGTACCTGTTATATTTGTTTCTATTGCTTTATGTGGAAATTTGTTTGAATCCATAATCATTAAAGATGCCTGATGAGAAACATATTCAGGTTTATATTTATCAAAAACATATTTAACCATTTCATAACTGCCAATGTCAGCAGTTTCCAAATCTATCCTATTATTTGCTAAATGATCAGCAACATTTCTAAACTTTCCGTTATAAAAATTATCAATTACAACAACCTGATGACCTAATTCAATCAATTGATCTACTATAAAAGAACCAATATTTCCTGCACCACCAGTAACTAAAACTTTTGACAAGTTAATTAGCCTCCTTTGCAACTATCATCATATGTGTTTTGCATTTCAAATTTATGTGTTCGCTTAATAAACGATAAACTTTCCTTGCCGTAGAATAAAATGGTGAGACCATTTCTCCATTATTACTTTTTTGTAGGTTAGTCTTCTTTGCGTCTGAAGAAATATATTTTACATAATCGATATGATTATTTGATGATTTAGGAATTGTAACACCATGTTCGACTGAAATTGGTGGGTAGTGTGTTGCCCAATCCCTTTTATTTAGAAGTCTATTTTTAATTAAGCCTATCCCAAGATTTCCGCGAATAATTTGATAGTCTATTATCTCAAGCCTATATTTAGCAAGGAGAAGACTAATAGATTTTAAGTTAAAAAAATTAATATGATTTGGAGCCATATAATGATCACCCCAAATACCGCCGAGTAATGTCGCTTTTTTATCGTTGTATGGAGTAGTGATTAAGATGTAACTATTTTTAGTCATAAATTCTTTTAGAATATTCATAAACATATTAATATTATTGGCATGTTCAATACTTTCCATTGAAATGACAAGATCATATTTCTCATTTGTACTCAAGCTATTAGCATTTATTCTTTCTACATTTAATCCTCTAAATTTTCTAGCAAATAATACAGCTTTTTCGTTTAAGTCTATACCTGCCAAATTTAAAAATCCTCCCATTTCCTTTAAATAATTAAGAAAAGCTCCGCCTCCGCATCCTATATCAAGAATCCGACTGGATTTAGTTAAACTCAATTTTTTTAGAATCGTCAGAGCTATTTCAAAAAATTCTAAAGTCAAGGAGGCTAAAAACCTATTACCATTTTTCACTTGAAAATATTCTGTTTCTACCGCCGCATTATAGAAATTGCTATTATACCAAATATCACTTCCTCGGTCATTAAGTCTAGGATTAGCGAATACAAATGAACACTTTTTACATCTTTTATAATAAAAATTATAATGCTTAAATATAATATCTACCTTTTTGTTATTACACACAGGGCAATTTTCCAACTCGAGTTTATATTCATTTTTAATTTCTCCTTTATCGAAAAATTTTTTTATCTCTTCACTATATAAATAAGTATTTGTATTATTCATATCTTTAATAAATTAAAAAGAAAAAAATTATTACTATATCATTATTTAACAGCTAAATTATTCTCATAAATATATTGAATAGCATCCGTTACGTATTCGAGATCTAGTTGAGAGTATTTTGTACAAAGTGGTAAAGTTAATATTCTATCCATTAACCATTCCGCGTTTGGCAAATTGATATTTGGATACTTCTTTTGGTAATAAATGTTTTTATGCACGGGATAAAAATGAAGATTTGTACCAATATTAAATTTGCGTAATTCCAGCATAAATTTATCGCGGTTTATATCATTATCCAGGAATTTGATAACATACACATGGTTGCCCCATTTTCCACTGCTTGTTTCAAAAACAGGCGTTTCCAAATAATCCAAATCTTTTAATAATGTATTATAATATCCAATCAGCTCATTCCTTATCCCAATAAATTTTTCTTTTCTTTTTAATTGTGCAAGTCCTAAAGCAGCTTGTAAATCGGTAAGATTAAATTTGTATCCAGGCACAATACTTTGGACATGCGGACTTGCATTTTCAGCAGAATATCTTTTCCAAGAATCTTTTGGCAGACCATGGTACGACCATATCCTACATTGTTCGGCCAGTTCATCATTATTAGTTGTTATCATTCCACCGTCACCAGTAGTAATATTTTTTGTTGCGTAAAAACTAAAACAGGACATTTCACCAAACTGACCTACCATTTTTTCTTTGTAGGAAGAAAATACAGCATGCGCCGCATCATAAATTATTGGTATTCCATATTTATTAGAAATTTCAGTGAACCAATCAATATTAACAGGCAGACCAGAAATATGTACTGGTATAATTGCTTTAATTTTACTTCCATATTTCTTTATATATGCTTCAACATCCTCCAAATTAATATTCATTGTATCTTTTTCAACATCTGTAAAAAGCGGTATAGCATCAAGTTGTTCTACTATATTTGCTGTGGATTGCCAGGTTATTGTAGGAACAATAACATAGTCGTCCTTTTTAATTCCCAAAACTTTTGCAGATATAAATAGAGCTGTTGTACAATTTGCGTTAGCAACCGCATGTTTAACATTATGGTATTTGGCGAATTCTTCCTCAAATTTCTTTACTTTAGGTCCAACACTTATCCAGCCAGATTTTAATGCATCAACAACTTCATTTATTTCATCTTCACCAATATCAGGTACAGCTAGTGATAAAAAATCTTTTCGTATATCCATGTAATTTCCCTATTTAATAAATGCAGTTGATGAGTCTTTTTGTGACAATATTGGATCATTAATTGGCCAAAATATATTTGCCTTTGGATCGTTCCAACTTACACATTTTTCGCTCTCTGGATTATAATATTCCGACATTTTATAATGGAAAATACACCCATCACTTAATACAAGATGAGCATTTCCAAAATTTGGAGGTACTAAAACCTGATGCCTATTTTCACTGCTTAAAATAAATGCTTCCCACTTTAAATAATCATTTGAATCCTTACGCATATCAATGACAATAAAATAAAATTTACCGTATAAACATTGAATTAATTTCCATGTTTTATTGTCATAATGGATTCCTCGTAGTACATTCTTACTTGAAGTAGAGATATCGTCTCTTAAAAATTTGATTTTTATCCCATTTTGAAAATACTCATCCTCGTTGTATAATTCTACAAATGTTCCACGGTAATCTTCATGTTTAGATGGTTTAATTAATAGTACTCCATCTAAGTTTGTTTTTTCAACTGTTATTGACATTGATTATTCTTTGAAATTTAATTTTGAGATGAGGCAAATGATCCAACTCCAGTCCACTCTATGATTTGGTTATGTACTTTTTTTTGCTCAAACGTGTTCATATTCCACCGCATAAGATTATCACTTTCATTCTATTACCCGTGTAAATTTAAATTCATTCTTAAAAGCTTCTTTTATGTTAAAAAGCAAGTTTCTATTACATAAAATGAGGGAGTTTTTCTATAAAAACTTTTACTTCGATATACTTAATTTACCTTTTTTCCCGCCCGGTAATTAACTTTTTCTATCTTCCCCCACTCCAAACACAGCTCCGCCACGTGAGTCACATAATTGTTAAAAATTCTAAAACCAATTAGTGATTTCTTCTTGTGGCAATATATAAATCGACAATATTTTACTTAAAGTACAGTGCGACAATAATTTATTTAGTCGATCCTTAAAAAGTCATTTTTAGATTTGGATTTGATAAAACCGATTCCAAAAATCTGTAAATGTGTATTTCAATGCTTTTGTAAAATGAGCCAAAAAAAGTTTCTGCTTTACGCATCCACTTTCGTAAGTTAAATGCTGCAGCAGCTAACATTACATTTATTTCATCGCCAAAGACTCCCTTTAAGAAGTTTTTGCTTAATCGGTTATCTGTTTTTAAATGACCAATCACCGGCTCTATTGCTGCTCGTCTTCTAAATCTTGCTTTCGCTTTTTTCTTTTCATACTCAGTACTGTTTTTCTTCGGAGGTTTCGGCAGCAATATTTCTGTTCCTCCGATTCTTGAACTTCCTTTATATCCTCTGTCTACTATGGCAACTGTCGGTCTTTCTTCTCGTAATTGTTCACATTGATCTAATGCCTTCGGCAATGTATGGCCGTCATATGCATTTTTCTTTAAATTATAGGCCCCAACTATTATTCCACTCTGCTTTGTTACTACAATTGACACCTTCGATCCGAACTCATATTTCTTGTGCTCTTTACCCTTCGAGATACAATATACTTTCGGTTCGTGGATACTGTAGATTTTTTCTTTGTCGTCTTTTTTCTGCCTTAATATTTTATTGTAAATCTCCAGGCTTGATGAATATTTCTGTTTTTGTTCTGTCGTTATTTTTCGTTCAATCTCCCGTACCATACGTCCTGCGATGGTTTTCAGCTTCCTTGCTGCTTGAAGCGCTTTCTTTTTATTCTTTGGATGATTCCTAAATCGTTGCGCCATTATTAATTTCTTTACCGTTCGCTTATAACTCTGACGCTGTTGGATTCCTTCTTCTTCTGTTATCTTTCTACATTGCTCGATGATTCTTTTGTGAAGTTTTACGTCTGTGGGGTATGTAATATTTTTCTCTTGTACCGTCGTATCTACAACTACTTCTTTTTCAAGAGCTTCTTTTCCGTGTACGGCTATTGACATCTTTAATATCTTGGTTATTCCGACATCTCCTATTCTTTTTCTAAAGTGCACCATGTCACTTGGCTCTACAGGGAATTTCCACTGAAATTCTTTTTCACCACTAAAATATTGCCAATACGGATTTTGAACCCAATGTTCTATTACTGTTTCATCTCCTAAGTTGTACATCTGTTTCAGTAGTATCAATGATACCATCAACCGAATTGGTTTTGCTGGTCGACCAAATTCTACGTAATATTTTGTTAATTCTTTTTCTAATTCTAACCACGGAATATTTTCTGCTAACTGATACAATGGCTCTTTGGGGTTTAGAATCTCTCTGAGTCCTTTATACAAAAAACTCTCCTGATCTTGATTTGGTGACCTGCTTTTCATCGAGTTGCTTCCTTTTTCATTGAATTATTTTGCAAGATTTTCATTACAATTTATTTAAATCTTGCAATATCTAACAACTCTTTTTTCTCTTTTTATTTCATTTTTTACTTATTTCTCATACTTTTTATACTTTTTAAGGATCGACTATTTAGAATACTATCCTGATAAAAAATATTCTAGACGATAAATAAACACCGTTACCTAAGAGCTTATATAAATGTTAAAAAGATATTACATCTTCTATTGTTTAATACTTAATCTATTTGCGTTCCCTTGAACGAAATACTTACGCCCTGAATTCTAGTCTTTAAAAAAATGCAGGATGATTTAATTCTAATATCTTATCACGAATATAGTTTTTTTTAAAAATATTTGCTAAGATAAACTCCCAGAAAAAGTGACTTCCAGCAACATACCAACTCCTTAACTTTTTCCATTTGGAAAAATTATCCTTTTGCCAATAAGATCTTATAATCCTAGATTCTGGATGATTTTTCAAATTTTATATTCAACATTTAGTCTTCACGGCCATTTCATAATCATCTGCAACTATTTTTTTTGATATGGAAATCCCATAAAATACTTTTTACTGACAACCCTGCAAAATAAACTAAAAACCCGCCACAACCTGAAATGAAAGGTTTTAATAGATAGGCTGTTAATACTTGGACACCTTTTGAATATTATTAAGAGTTCTATATTTATATATTCCACATTATATACCAATTAGATTATGGATAATAATGTTAAGAATATTTAACAGTGATTTATTTGAAAATCTTTATAATATTCGCAAGAGAAATGCTGCGAGCCCACTAAAAACAATTTATTACCATCCTGCCGCCAACAATAATCTGATAATTTTATAAAATAATATAACTATAAAAAAAATTATAAATCAAGATATTAATAAATAATTTACTCAAGTTGACAGCCTAGAAGCAAAAAGTTAAAAAGAAGCGAAAAGATAAAAGATTTATTAAATTAACACAAGTACAACAAGCT
>PMDS01000012.1 GCA_003155655.1 Melioribacter sp. | reverse complement strand
ATATTCAAAAGAATAAATTATTTACGATTGCAGTTTACAGACGTTAATACATATAACTCTATTAAACTTACTAACTATGATATTGCCAAAAGAGTTTTTGATGAAGTCGTTAGAAAACTTCTAAATCCTTTAAATGCTAATTTAAGCAAGTCCCAAGACGTTGCCGGATATTGTATTGTTATTCAATCAAAATCCAAAAGTTTTATTGACGAGAAATCCATTTCGAAAGATTTAGTCTACAAGTATTATCTATTGAAAACGGAAGTTACTAATTACAAAAACAATGATATTACTGGACAACAGTTGGTAGATAAGTCAATAATTTTGTTAAATGATGAAAGGATTGATCTGAAGTTTCAATAGTGTATTAAAAATTTGCCTAATTAGTTCTTCAAGATGGACAGATTTAATTATTGCGGCATTTGTGTAATTATAAAATTGGGATTTCAATAGTTGGTTGCTCTTTGAATGTAGTTAACAAAATGAATTGATAACTAATTATTGGCGTTAGCTTTTCAAAACCGCATTGATGTTATGGGCGGCGGCTTTAAAACAATGCCGTTGATAAAAATAATTACTTTTAATTTCCGTTGTTTTTTCTTTTTCTCAATTGTTCAATTTTGTTTCTCAAACTTTGAATTGTATCCCGTGCAATTTTCAATCGATCTTTCAAAGATTGAATCTGATAATCTTTCGAGACACAATCAACTTCATTTATTAAATCCTCTTTGATTCTTCTTTCTCCGGTCTGATTCGAACGTGAAATATTCTTCATGATGAATTTGTTGAGCTTATGGATTTCGTTAATTGGGCTTGTTCCAGTTCCTATTCTCTTGATTTGTCTTTGTTTATATCTTACGACATCATACAAACTGAATGAACGACTGTAATAAAAAGTTAAAGCGTGAACAATTGGCGTAGGACTCATCTCTATCACTATTGCTGATATCCTTTTATTCTGCGAATAGCATACTGAAAAATTTACTCTGATATTTGAAGAAAATTCATTATCGAAAATTTCATTTACAATTTGGATGATGTTGGGATCGTTTGAATAGTATAGCATAATGTCACCTCATTTTTATTATAAATATTGATATCTGTAAAAAGTGAGAGGAAATTTCACCGGGGGTCTTGTGGCTGTCGTTAATCAGAATTCTGATAATCGGGTTTTATAGACAGTAGTATGTTTTCATATCGGAGATGAAAACGAAACCATGAGATGAAAATGGTTTTTCGTTTCCAAACTCGGTTGAATAAAACCAATACTGGTAGATTTATTTCAAAGATGTGTCTTTCTTTACATAGACACTATTTTAGCAATCTTCAATTATTACTACTAATGTTTAACAAGTTCTGTAAAATATATTTCTGTACTTGTTCTTTTAGAATGAGATTGAACTTGTAAAAATCTCCGTTCAAATTGATATCAACTTTTGCAAGTAGTTCTTGGACTTTTTCTGTATTTGAAAGAAGTTCTGAAACTGCGAAACCATCAAGTTCTTGTGTCTTAATTATTCTGTGAGCTAATAGTTCTAAATCTACTTCCGGCGCGAAACCCTCGAACTTTTGTTTTGGTTCTGTATCTAATCTACTCTTCTCTTTTTCAGAATCCTTTTTCTCTGGTAATATATTTACCTCAGATGCGTTTTTTGCATTTGAGGAAATTGCGCTAGCAATTTCAAAAGGAATACTTAAAAAGGAATTTATAGGTTCAGTAGTTATAGGTTCTTTATAGGTTACTAGTTCACTATAGTCAACTTTTTGTTGACTGGAGTGAACCACGGGTTGACTATTGTGAACTACGGCAGATAAATATTTTTTCTCTGTAAAAATTGACAATGATTTTGCAGTTAAAAATATCTCTCTTTTTTTAATAATACCTTTTCCATCAGATATGACTTTGGTTTTGGTAGTAATAAAATCTGAATCTAATAGGACTTTTATACCTTTACTTAAATATGTTTTTTTAATATCAAGTCTTTGCATCAGTTCTGCATTTGAAGCAAAACACTTTCCATATAATTGTGACAAATCGGCGATGGTCATCAAAAGTAATTTCTGGAACGGTGTAAGTTTAGGGATTTTTGTAGCGTTAATTAACAACAGATTGGGAAATGCAAATTTTCTTTTGGTCGAATTCATAATAGTCTCCTCGTTATTTAAAATAAAACAGCCGTCTGGATGAGGAAACTTTTGTTGTAAACGACCAAGTAAAACAACTATTTTTCCAGACGGCTGAAACTTTTTAATTTTATTTTCTTTTCATCTTACTGTTGGTCATTCTTCAAAAGTCTCTCTTTGGTAAATATAGAGGAGGTTAAAAAGTTGCCGACGTTAATGTTCTATCCATCATTTTTTTCAAAAAATATGTCTAGTATTCACTTTAATCCAGATGGGAATAATTATTCTCTGATAGTTATAGAGACAATAACAATCGAGGGAATGCAATGACATACGAAGAAAAATACTCTGAATTGATTAAGATTGATGATACCGGAATGGCGCAGAAATTATATGACATTTATGTTGCACTTTCATTTCTCCAAAAGGACACTCGTATAATAAAAGCAGATGATTTTTCGGTAGCGTGTTTGTTGGGAACAACTCCTAAAATCGTCCAAAAATTGAAAGTGATTCTTTATCAGAATGGATTCATCAATTACAATACAGATGAAAAAATAAAAATAATAAAAGAAAACAAGATTATTGCAGATTTGACTTCGATTGAAATAATAGGTGCTGATTAAAACCACTTCATTTTATGTTGACCAGATAAAATGTATCACCACAGAATAAACCAGTCTCAAAGCTCTACTAATGATTAGGAGAAATGGTTCCCAGAAGTGTACTGTTCAAAACAGATGCTAATTTTAGAAAACGAAATTCTTTCATTGCAAACAACCGGAGAGAACATGTCTTCCCAAATTCAAAAACTCAAACAATTACGCCAAGAACTAAACACTTTGTGTCTTGAAAAAAATGAAACCACAAATCGACTGCACACAATAAATAATAGTATCAATAAACTTGAATTGCTTTTACAGAAAGAAATTGATTCTATTCAAAAGGAAGAAATCACGAAAACTAAACCTAAGTCTCGAATTAAATCTGATCCTCGAATTACAGTTAAAATTGTATATCCTGAAACTTATGATCGAAAAGAAATCGAAGAAGCATTTGATTGGTTATTTGGAGATATGCTGAAGTAGAAAATTTATTCAGTTCCGGTAACTTCCCGACAAGATGACGGTCTTCGAAACAGCGATTTCAAAACCGTCAGTCAGTCGAAGAAAAACCGTCTTTCAACAAGTAACAGTATAAAAAGCAAAAGCTCGATTATAAATTATAATCGAGCTTCCTTAGAGCTGGCGATGGGACTCGAACCCGCAACCTGCTGATTACAAATCAGCTGCTCTACCAACTGAGCTACGCCAGCAATAAATTTGTATGAACCGCCTACCTCCCCGATATAATCGGGATGCTCTACCAACTGAGCTACGCCAGCATTAGTTTATATACATAATTTTCAAGAACTGTCGACTCCCGATTCACCTAAAGGTTCATCGGGACAGGCTTCCCCGATATGATCGGGATGCTCTACCAACTGAACTACGCCAGCAAAAATTTTATTTTAAGAACCGTCAACCTCTCCGATATGATCGGGATGCTCTACCAACTGAACTACGCCAGCATTAAATTTTTATGAACCATCGACCCCCGATTCACCTAAAGGTTCATCGGGACAGGCTTCCCCGATATAATCGGGATGCTCTACCAATCCCGTTTCAGCGGGACCAGCAATTGCGAAACCAGCATTAATCATGTTTTCAAAATTGCGTGGCAAATTTAATACAAAATCTCTATACCATGCAATAAATGAACTCTTAACTTTTCTTAAGAAATTTCTATATTTGAAGCAGCTTAAATTTAATATGCTTACTAAAAACGAACTAAAATATTACTCATCACTTCTGCAGAAAAAAGTTAGGCAGAAAGAGTGCAAATTTCTTGTAGAAGGCGGAAAGCTGATACAGGAAGGTCTTAACTCAAATTTAAAATGTGAAATTATTTTACATACAAAATCTTTTTTTGATGACAACAAGCAGTTTTTTGAAAAGGGAATTTTACCGGCTGACAGAATCGAAGTTCTAAAATCTCTTGATTTCAATAAGCTTACAGATACAAAAACACCCCAGGAAGTTGCAGCAGTATTCCAGATGCCCAATAGAAATTCCGGCAATGTTTTATCAGGTAAACTTATTTGCGCATTGGAAAATATTTCCGATCCGGGCAACTTGGGTACAATTTTACGCAATTGCGACTGGTTTGGAATTGAGCAGGTTATTTTGGATGGCAATTGCGCGGAGGTTTATAATCCAAAAGTAATAAGAGCCTCTGCCGGTTCAGTTTTTCATCTGGATATTTTTGAACAGGATGATTTTTATAATTTCCTTAAACTTCAAAAGCAGTCAGGCTATCAAATTTTATGTGCAGATCTTGACGGACAAAACATTTACAATTATAAACAAGCGGGTAAAGAAATAATTGTCCTTGCTAATGAAGCAAACGGACCCACTAAGAATCTATTAGACATAAGTGATACAAAAGTTACAATTCCAAAACGGGGTAAAGCAGAATCATTGAATGTTGCCAGCGCTTCCGCTGTTATACTTTCAGAACTCACAAATTAGCTTGTTTAAATTAGTCTAAAAATTCCCAGGCTAAACCAAATCTAAAGCCGCGCGGCTGTTTAGGGTAATAAGGAACAACAAAGTATAGTTCGTTCATAATATTCTCAACAACAAAATAGATAATAGCAGATTTCTGAATACGCCCAGCCAAAAAGAAATCCAATTGTGGTTTTGAAGAGAACTGTGATGTGGACATTAGAGATGCACTTTGGGTCAAAGTATTATAGATATAATTTGAAGTGATATTTTTTTCAAAATCTGTAATTGAATAATCCTGGTTGCCGGTGAAATAATAATTAAACCCCATTTTTAATTTCAGGTTATTATTGTATAATGTGTCGATATAATAAATTCCGCCCTGGGAAGTAAAATCTGGTATATTATTATCATGACGGTCCGAAGAAGAAAAGTAGTAGCTGGAATTTGCAAGCAGTAATATTTTCCAGATCTTTAAGTTTAATTTTAGATTAACACCCTGCAATGATAAGTTTTTTGAATTGAAAAATATTGCTTTATCACTTATAAGAATTTGAGGGCTCTCAATTGCTGCCATAAGTGAGTTGCTTGTGGTCTGTGCAAAGTAGCCAAAAGTACACTTTATAACATTGCTTTCAAGGGAACCGTTTAATTCAAATGTGTTAATTCTTTGCTTATTTAAATTTATTGTGGGCAGGGCAAAGCGTTCTTCCCACATAGTATATGGCTTTTCAAAAGATGATAAGCCACCGAAAATTTTTAATGAATGACCTATCTCGATAATGGCATCTGCACCAATTCCTGTATAACTGCTGTTTGAATAGTATAAATACTTCCCGAAAAATGTTGGTTCCAGCAGTTTATCAAAAAAAGTAAAAGCAGCCATAGCAGATGTTGAAAAATGGGATTTGGTAGTTTCATGATCCAGCAAAGGGGAATCATAGATCGTCCGTTCATAGTTTGTTATGGACGTTAGTTTTACATCGTTAACAGAAAAATCCTGCCGTAGATTGGCGCCAAACGTTGCGGCTTCATCGTCGTTTATTATTGTATCAAATATAGGGTCATTGCCGTTTTCATTTTGCCTGAACTCTGTAAGGCTGGTTTGGTAGTAAAAAGAAATATCCGTCGGGGCTTTTTCCATCAATGATGATAATAAACGTAAATTGAAATTATTGCCCGATGCTTTTTGATATCTATCGTTAAATCGAACCGGAGCCTTTAAATTATTATAAAGTATATTGTCAAATTGTGAAGCATCATAATAAGTATGAATGGAATCCGCATCGCCGCCGCCGTTTAACTGTACTTCTGATTTATGGTATTTATAACTCATAAAGATATTTACATCTTTCGCGAGTAAATAACGAAGCCGCAAAGAACCAAGCCAGTTACTTAAATCTGTATTTTTATAATATGGTACTGTACTTTGATTGGTAATTTCAAAAATTACATTAAGTTTATTAAACGGGGTAAAACAGAATAAACCATCAATAAAGCCTTCGGAATGTGGCGCCTGGTAAAATTTTATTTTTGAATATGGTCTATTGATATTTATTTCCCGCGACATAAAATTGATAGAAGCCGGATTATTCATTCCGCCAAATAAAAAGCCTCGCTCCAGTGGAATAACTTCAATTGAGTCTATGCTTTCCGTTTGAAATAAATTCAAATCTAATGAGTTGGATAACCTGTTGTTAATTGATAAACCATCGTTAAGAAAAGTTACATTTCCAAAACCTTGGCCCCAGATTACGGCTTCATTCGGCTGACCAACAGATCCAAAATCGCGTACAAATCCAAAAGGGATATTTGTAATAAAATCTGCAGTAGTTCGAGAATCCATTCCTTCAAGAGTATTTTTGCGGATTGTCATGTTTCGCAGAAATTTTTCCTGAAGCGGCGAAATTTTTAATGGTACTAGAGGGATTCTCTTTTTAACAACGGATGTGTCTTTAGCTGAATCGGAAATTTTCTTTTTAACAGCGGAAGTATCTTTGATTGAAGTAATAATTTTTTTTGTAGTATCACTTTTGAATGCTGCTTTTTCCATATTGAAAAAATTTGTGGCAGCAAGCAGGTTAGGTGAAATAATAAAAATTGACAGTAAAATTAGTCTATTCAGAATCTTCACATGTGTATTTAATAATTAGTTGTAAAATAGCTGGAATTTACTATTCTTTCAAAGTAAATAAATACATGGTTACTTTAGCAGTTAATATATTGCTTAATCAGGATCATGTGATCTAAATCGAAATCTTTATTCGACCAGTCAATTTGTTTCTTTTAGATAAAAAAAATTGTAAGTTTCAAGCGATTTTAATTCACAAAATAAAGGATCTGCACAATGCCAATGACAAAAGGCCAAGTTTTAACACACATGGCAACTAAATCCGGCTTAAGCAAAAAAGCTACCGGGGAATTCATGCAGGAATTAGTAATGCTTGCGTATAAAGAAGCAAAAAAAGGTTTTGTAATTCCTGGTTTAGGCAAATTAGTTCTTGTTGACCGCAAAGCTAGATTAGGTAGAAATCCCAAAACAGGTGAAGCTATTCAAATTCCGGCTAAAAAGGTGGTAAAGTTCAGAATTGCAAAACAGGCAAAAGACGCTATCCTAATTTCTAAGAAATAATAAATAATTGAGAACTCCTGAATTTCAGGGGTTCTTTTTTTTAAATTTATTTCTTTCCGTGTGCTGTTTTCAACTTTTTAATAAGCGTGTTGTATAGTTCTTCGTTAATGTTTTGGATAATTATCTTTAACATTATCTGTAATTTTCCCGTATGCTGATAAAATCCAATTGTTATATTTTGTTTTGAATCGTTTACATATACAGGCCTGCCCTGGTAACCATCAAATAATCCACCGTAAATACTGCTTATATTACAGTGATATATTTCAACAATCCGCTTGCTTAAAAAGAAATTACTGCAGATCATTTTTTCATTGTCTATCCTAATTGTAAATGGAAATGTCTTATATGTTCTGAAATAATATCTGTTTAACAGAATAAGTATAGCCAGGTTAATTATAACAAAGATTATGTAAAACCAATTTAATAATGCTTCTCTTGTTGATATTAATAAATAAAACAATAGCAATATGGATAAAGGGAAATTTCCATACCGGTAGATCAATTTTGAAATATACGGATACTTAAATGTTTCCATTTCCATCCTTCATATTATATCTATAAACATAAATATAACAAGCAAAAAGCTATATAAAAATTTGATAATTAACCGGTTGCTTGTGTAGTGAACCCATTCCATACAATAATTGTTCGTAAAAGTAGCAATCACCTTAAATTATTTACGAAAGAGGAATAAAATGAAATCAAGAATATATTTTTTTACGGCTATGTTTATCGCCCTTTCATTGGGTTTTACCAAATCTGCTGCTCCGGCCAATCCTGAAAAAGCAGAAAATTTTAAATTAAAGGATTATAACGGTAAGGAATACCAGCTAAGCGATTTCAAAAATTCCAAAGCAGTGGTTATAATGTTCATAGCAACACAATGCCCCGTTTCAAACGGGTATAATACAAGGATGGAACAGCTTTATCAGGATTATAAAGCCAAAGGTATTACATTCCTTGGTATCAATTCCAACAAGGAAGAAAGTGTTGCTGAAATAAAAACCCATGCAAAAGAGCATGATCTTAATTTTATTATTATGAAAGATCAGGGCAACGTAATAGCCGATAAATTTGGCGCATCCGTTACCCCTGAAATATATGTTTTGAAC
Source organism: Melioribacter sp. (assembly GCA_003155655.1). Taxonomy (GTDB): domain Bacteria; phylum Bacteroidota; class Ignavibacteria; order Ignavibacteriales; family Melioribacteraceae; genus Fen-1258. Next base: position 52,261 of record PMDS01000012.1, on the reverse strand, counting down.
GGCAAACTGGATGTTCTTTATCATGGCCGGATTGATGACTCACGCCGCGAAAGTGATGTTAAGGAAAAGGATTTGCGTAATGCCTTGGATGAAATTCTTGGCAGTAAAACTGTGTCCACTCCAACAACTAAAGCCTTTGGGTGTACAATTAAACGCACAAGTTAATTATGAAAAAAATATTAGCTCTGTCAATTTTTCTAATCATAATTGGCTGTGTACTTTCACCGGCGCAATCAGCTAGAATTAACGTTGAAGTGATTGATAAAGCCAGGCTGTCAAAAATTATAAATGAACGAAATGGAAAAATTCTTTTCCTGAATTTATGGGCAACCTGGTGCGTTCCATGCAGGGAAGAATTCCCTGAGATTGTCAAGCTGGCAGGTATATATAAAAATGAGGTGGATTTTATAGGGATCAGCGCCGATTATCCGGATGAAGTAAAATCTAAAATTGTACCGTTCCTAAAATCAAATAAAGCAAACTTTGCCTCATTTGTCAGCGGGTTTAAGAAAGATGAAGATTTAATTAACGCCCTTGATAAAAAATGGAACGGAGCTTTACCTGCTACCTTTATTTTTGATAGAAAAGGGAACAAATTAATTTTGCTTGAAGGGAAAAAAACATTTGATGAATTCAAAGCGGAAATTGATAAAGCATTAATTGCTAATAAGGAAAATTAACGCCATGTGGTAATATATTGCTTCACGTCAAATTTTTTTGAACAGCCATTGTAGTTCATATATCTGATTTTTCCATAGACATCTCTTTCAAACCAGGCTCTGTCGTGTACCCCGCCAATCGACCATGCAATTCCTGCATAACCATTTGGATCCCGCCCATCAAGTTCATACCTGTCATTTAGAAAAATGGCAGTCTTCATTGCCTCCTCGGGGCTGGAAGACCATTCTAAAATTTTTTTTGCCCAATACATCCTTAAGTAACCATGCATTTTTCCTGTACGTACCATTTCATTTTGGGCGGAATTCCACAAGTCATCATGTGTCTCGCTGTGCTCAAATTGGGAAACAGAATAAACATACTTACGCCTGTCTTTCCTATGTTTATTTAAAGTAGCCTTTGCCCAATCTGGAAAGCCCTCGAATGAATCATAATTTGGATTGTAATAGCAAAAATTATCGGCTAGTTCCCGCCGGATGATTAGTTCTTCTAAAAAGGATTTATGAGATTCCGGATATTCAATAAACGGTTGAATCATTAAGGCAACACGTTGTGCTGAAATTTGCCCAAAATGAAGGTATGGCGACAATTCTGATGTCATTTGAGCATTTGGATTGTTACGTAGAAGGTTATAATTGGCAAATTTATTCTTAATAAAGTATTTGATAGTACTTATAGCTGCTTTTTCCCCCGAATTGTTGTGAAAATGCTGATTTAACGGTAATTGCGAAGATATTTGCATCTTTAATTTGCTATATAAAGGGTCTTTATTGATAAATATTGACTCTGTAAACTCTTCTAATTTTTTCTTTGCAGCCATATCACTCGGAACGAACCCACCAGCTTTTGAAATTCTGTTATTTATCTTCAATTCATCCCTAATTTTAAGCCATTCGGTTTTTTGTGCGAAAGATTCGGATTTCTTCATTTTTTTCAAAGACGGTATCTCTTCCAGAAATTCAGGTAATAATTTCTGAATTTTTGGACGGATCGTGTAAGCGGCATACTCAAGTTTGCCGGAAGCTATAAAACATGGAACAATATTGTGAGCATCTATTTCGTGAAAAGGGATTTTGATTTTCCGCGATATTCCATCTTTCCATTGACGGACAATTTTTAACGGATTAAAATCTGCAACCAGCAGGGATGCGTCAACATCATTTAAATATTGGGGCAGTTCTTTAATTGGGTTTCCGCACAATACTTGGAAATGAATGTTGTACTTAGATAACTCATTTTCAACTTCTTTAAGCCCATCCAGCATAAAATCATATTGGCGCATCCCAGAGTCCAAAAAATTTGTTATAAGGTTAAAAACAACGTACAGGTCAACAGATTTTTTCAACGCCTGCTTTTGTGCATAAAGAAGTGCCCAGTTATCATGTGCCCGCTGATCTCTTTGCATCCAATAAACTATAGGTCCTGTTTTTGTTATCCCTTCTTTTAGAATTAATTTTCGATGTTCATTCATTAATAAATCCATTATTACAGTTTAATAAACCGTTAATTAACTAAAGAAGTTGCAACAACGGGATTATTCTAAAAATTTATAAATGATATTCTCAATTATATAATTAATTCATTTTACGCATAAATGGTATTTACACCAATTGATTTTAAAACTTAATAGCAAAGCAAGCTTTCATATTCTCGAGTTCATGATGAAGATGTAAGCTAATAATGAAATTATATTTCTTTTAAACAAAGAGTTGGGCTTGGCATAGCCATCACTTTGGCTAAAGCCCTTTTTTTTTGTTGCTCTTTTCCTCCGCCGTGAACGGCGGAGTTATAATAATAACCAAGTAAAAAATTCTGGGCTAGGCATAGCCATTCCTTCGGGAAAAGCCAAGAACATGTTTCGTTATCTATTCAACGACTTAAAAGTCGTTGTTATAAATTAAATTATGCGTCATGTGAGTAATTAAGATATATTATCAACAGTAAAAAAATATTTTTAATAATTATTCAGGTAAATAAGGAATAATTCATAACATTTCCTTATAATCTTTTTCATTTATTTTATCATTGAGCGGTTTCCGTTATTCCGCAGTAAAAAACTAATTTATTATATAAAGTGTAATATTATGGGCAGCGAGAGTAAATTATATTCATTAGCTAAAGAAAAAATCAAGGTGCTTCTTTTAGAAGGACTTCACAAAAACGCGCTGAATTATTTTAATAGCAGCGATTATTCCAACGTCGAATGCCTTAAAAGTTCACTGGAAAAAGAAGAACTGATTGAAAAGATCAAAGATGTACATATAATCGGTATCCGGTCACGTACACACCTTACTTCGGAAATTCTTGAAAACGCAAATAAGCTAATTGCAATTGGCTGTTATAGTATCGGTACCAACCAGGTTGATCTGAACGCCGCCAAGATGAAGGGCATACCGGTTTTTAACGCCCCGTTTTCCAATACACGCTCTGTTGCTGAACTTGTTATAAGCGAGTGTATTTACCTGATCAGAGGAATTCCGGAAAAAAATTATTGCGCACATAATGGAAAATGGTTTAAGGAAGCTGCAAATTCTTTTGAGGTGAGAGGGAAAAATATTGGAATTGTTGGGTATGGACATATCGGTTCGCAGGTTTCTATTCTTGCAGAAAATTTGGGTATGAATGTTTTCTATTATGATATTGAGAAAAAATTAAATCTTGGGAACGCAAAATCGTGCAATTCCCTTGAAGAACTTTTGCAGGTTGCAGATATTGTAACGCTTCACGTACCTGAGAATGAAACTACCCATAATATGATAACCGTCACCCAGCTTAATTTGATGAAGACTGGGGCTTTCTTAATAAATTTATCAAGAGGCAGCGTTGTAAATCTGGACGATCTTGCCGCAGCAATTGAAGAAAAACATCTCAATGGCGCCGCAATTGATGTTTACCCCGAAGAACCAACTTCAAATGCAGGTGAATTTAAAAGCGTTCTTCAAAAATATCAGAATGTGATTCTTACGCCTCACATTGGCGGCAGTACTACCGAAGCGCAGGCTAACATTGCTCTTGAGGTTTCTGAAAAGCTTGTTAAGTATTGCGATATTGGCTCTACAATAGGTGCGACTAATTTTGTCGAAATTGCTCTTCAACCAAATTTGAATAAACAGCGCTATCTGCACATTCACAAAAATACTCCCGGTGTGCTGAACAAAATTAACAAAGTTTTTACTGAAAGGAATTTGAACATTGCCGCACAGTTCCTGCAGACAGATCCTTTTATCGGTTATGTTATTGTGGATGTTGACAGCAAAGAGCAGAATGCGGAAATCTTGAAAGATTTGAAATCGATTCCCGAGACAATTAAAGCGAGAGTTTTGTTTTAAAGGAGTGCTGAGTGCTAAAGGAGTAATTAGAAATTACATAAAAAATCAAGAAGATCATCATAGAGAAAAGAGCTTCATAGAAGAGTACGATGAGTTTATTGGGAAGTATGGATTTAAAAAGTTGGGCTAAAGCCCAGAAACTATTTGCTTAGTTAAACTCCACGTCCTGAAGGACGTGGTTAATAATATAACTCCATAACTCCGCCGTTCATGATGAAGATGTGGGCTAATAACGAAATTATGTTTCTATTAAACAAAAAGTTGGGCTAAAGCCCGGATTTTTTTTGCTTGGTTAGACTCCACGTCCTGAAGGACGTGGTTATAAATTAAATTATACGTAAGGTGAGTTACTTAGACATTTTAACAACTTCATCAAACTCTTCTTTGGTTACAGGCATTACCGAAAGACGACCTATTTTAAGAAGCTTTATATTTTCCAATTTTTTATTCTTCTTGATCTGCTCAAGTGACACTAAATTTGTAAATTTTTTTACGAACTTTACATCAACCATGAACCATGCAGGATTATCCTTTTTGCTTTTGGGGTCATAGTATTCATTCTTGGGATCAAAAGCTGTTAAATCGGGATATGCTTCCTTAACAACTTCACAAATACCTGCTATTGCGGGAATTTCAGTCATGCTGTGATAGAATAAAACCTTATCGCCAATTTTCATTCCATCTCGGATAAAATTTCTTGCAGCGTAACTGCGGATGCCGTCCCAGCAGGTTGTTTGGTTCTTGCTCTTTGCCAGGTCATCTATTGAAAATACAGATGGTTCGGATTTTATAAGCCAGTAATTCATTATTAATTCCTGTTTACTTTACTAACAAAACAGCCGGTATAAAAGTTTATAATACTATCCCGCTTTTAATGAAATCCAATACCCGGCGCGTATGGGAATTCCTGTTTGAATAATCAAATTATATTTCTAAGTTGCATTACGAACAGAGGGCTTTTTTTTATGATTCAATATTCTACAACTGTTCTTTTTAATTTTCTTCTTCCTACACTGTATATCTAAAATTAAAATAGATTATTTCTTTACTATGCATCAAAATATTTAGCATTATAAAAACAAAATAGTTGAAATGATATCAAGCCAGAAATTTTGTTATTAGAATAATAAATAAATAAGTACAGGATTCTAACACACAACCATCAACATATCCGTTGGCAGGCTTGCCAGCCTTAGGCTTGTTAATTAATAGTTAGGCGGCAGAATTGAGGTAATATGAATTCTAAAGAAAATATTTTACAAGCATTAGAGAAAGTAGGAATTCCGATTATAGCGATAATTTATTCATCAACGGTTGTTATTCAATTTAGCACTGTTCTTGAAAAAATAGGTTGGAGAATAGTTTCTTTATCAGCACTTATTATTTGTATTGGTTGGAGTGTTTATGTGTATACAGCTAAAATTCCTAGTTCAATTGATTCAAAACAACTTATTCATAAGTATGGAAAATTTGCACGTTATCTAGCCATTTCAGCAGTTCTAGTTGCTCTCATCCCAACTTGGTACTCAATTTTACCAACAAGTTCAAGAATTCCACCTATTCTTTTTAAGTTTTATAATAACTCAAACAAACCTGTATCTCTTTCTCATTTCGGTAGCGCCTTTTTTACTATTCCAGACGGCCCTTTTACTGAAATACAAATTGCTGCTACACGTGTCCGTGTATATGCCTCACAAGGTAATGATTCTTTAGTGGTTCCATCAAAATCTGACTGTTTTATCGTTACGCAATTTCTTAATGAAGGACTATTAATTCCATTAATTGAACAAGGTGATGTTGCTTTACGCATTGTTATTGAAACTAATGACAGTCGAATAGTCCAAAGATATGGTATTCCATTTACAAAGCAATTTATTTTAAGTGGTTATTATGAACTTAAATTGGAATAATATAATTCATACTGTTACCTAACCCATGTCTCAAGCGGAATGTTGTGGTCGGTCGTAATATTTGCAGTTTAACTTGCTAGTGTTTTATGAAAGTGAGATGTAACTAAATAATCCGCCAGAAAACTGCGGACAAGCATAAACAGTAAAACAAAACATTGGCAGCGTAAACCTTTTGGCAACGCTTTAGTTGCCAGGCCATTGGCTTTTTAATAAAATGAAAATAAAAAACGATAATGATTTAGCCATTGCTTCAAGAGAAGCTGGGCAAATTTTGCAAGATATTCAAGATTATTTATCATCGAAAAATCTTATACGTTCAGAAGTTCAAGAAGCTAAAGTAAGATTCCCAAGAGGTTTTATTCGCACTGCTTCATCACAAAAACCAAGATTGAGATTTATTAAGAATAAAATATTAGGAAGTAATGTTGCATATAATATAATGTTATCAGATACTATTATGTGGTTATTGAACAGAACTGATATTGCTGGTATAGCTAAAGGAATGCTTTTTAAGGTTCAGATTATTATTGTAGCTGCAATTGTCGAAAGTCTTACGAAGGAATATTTGAAAAAGATTTGTGGTGATAGTTATAGATTTAAAAATCGGACTGAATTCTTAGTAAAGAAAGATATTATTTCTCAAAAATTAAAAGAAAAACTTGATTGGATTTGGGATAAAAGAAGTAATAATATACATTTATTCAAGCTAGATGAAAGTGAATATTCTAATGATTATACAAAAGATAATCATATAAAATGTATAAGTTCATTGAGAGAACTATTGCAAGACTTAAACACTAAAAAGCTAACAAGCGTCTCAAGCGGAACGCTGTAGTCGGTCGTAACATTTGTTGTCATAGTTGATTTAGTTGTTTGTTTTGGTTTTCGTGAATTACATTTTTCAATAAATCAAATTATTTGTAGCGGAAACGCCACGGCTTCGGCTTAAACGCAAAACCATTAGTTGACTAAATTATGAAGATCAAATAATAATTTTTAATAATCATATATAGGAAAAACAATGGAAAACAGTTTTAATAATATTAGGGTATTTCTCTTTAAGGAGTTAAAAAAGATTGCAACTTTGCCGGCAAAATTTGAAAATGAAACAGATTTAGAAATAGAAAACAGAATATATGCAATGGAAAAAATTGTAAAGATGCTTAAAGAAAGTTTGGATTTAATTGACGATGAAATTGAAAAAAATAAGGCACATATTAAATCGGTTGAGGAAGAATTAAAGGATAATGTTCCATTTTAATATTAGAAGAGTCGTCAATGAACCAAATGAAAGAAATTCAATTATTTATTATAAATAGAATAAATAAATTAGCTGATGAAGGGTTAAAAAGGTTACAGACAAAAAATCAAATCATCACTATATTATGCGAAATACAAAAGTATCTGAGAATGTTAAGAGAGTTGGAACGAATGAAATACTTATTAACTCAAGATGAAGATTATAAAAATGGGAATGTGTATAATGATGAACTGTTTATTGAAAATAGAATTGATCCAGAAGTGGCTGTGCTTGCTAAATTATTAGGTTATGATGAGGAATTGGAGGGTAAAAGTACTGACGATATCTGGGAATTGACTGGACACTAAATAATTCTTATTTAGGCCACATAACCACTTAAAAAAGGATTTAATCAATAGACAAAAAATATTACTATAAAATCAAATTGCATTAAGTGTGGTTGATTAATTACTGTTGTTCTTTCTTTTTATATTTTTCAACTGATCTCTCATACTTTGAATTTATCATTTGCAATCCTCTATCTGTCTTTCAAAGAATGAACGAATGATATCCTGCTCATCTGTATAACAACAACCGGCATAAAAGTTTAAATTCCCATTGTGATTTTCCGACCGCATTTTATAATCTCATGGAAGGTGATGAAACCATTGCAGAAATTCATCAGGGAATAAACTAGAAGTTCATTTCAGAGCAGACGGGTGAAAAGCCACGCCGTTACGTTAGGGCACAGCTAATTATCGTTGTTTATAAATGTTACGGCGATGGCCAATATAATGGATAATGATGATGTGTTCGTTTCTTAAAATCTCGAAAATAATTCGATATGATCCTTCCCGGATCTTATATAAGCCACTGAGCTCACCCTTTAGTGGAAATAGCTTGATAGAATCGAGATTTTTAGAAAGCCATTGAATTCTATCAATTATACGGGAAGCGATAGAATAATCGATCTTAGCAAGTTCTTTACTAGCGGATTTTAAAATGCGTATCGGAAACAAAGTTTATAGTCCAAGTCTCTTTCGAACAACGGTGAAATCTTCACCCCGTTCACCCTTGGCTACTGCATTCTTCTGGCGAATGAGTCTTTTTTTGACATTTTCCTTCATTTTAAGGTTGTCATCTAAATCGCCAAATAACTCGGTAATTTTTTGTTCGACAATATTTGAAAGTAATTGTGTGAATTCTTTTTTAGTCATGTATGCAATACTTGTAGACATATGATATTCCAATTATTTTACAATTAATATATAATGAAAAATTCAAATTTGTTCAATTAATTGTGCCCTAACCAGCAACTCAAAACCGGCTGCTTCCGCAACAGAACTGCAGGATAAATTCCACCGGCCGTAATATTTGCAATTAAGCTTGGTAGTGTTTTATGAAAGTAAGATGTAACTAAATAACTCACGTTACGTAAAAACGGTATTTACACCAATTGATTTTAAGACTTCATAGCAAAGCATGCTTTCATATTTTCGAGTTCATTATGAAGATGTAAACTAATAACGAAATTTTGTTTCAATTGAACAAAGAGTTGGGCTTGGCATAGCCATCACTTGGGCTAAAGCCCTTTTTTTGTTGCTCTTTTCCTCCGCCGTGAACGGCGGAGTTATAATAAATTAAATTATGCGTAAGGTGAGTAAATAATCCGCCAGAAAACTGCGGACAAGTATAAACAGTGAAACAAAACATTGGCAACGCAAACCCCCGCAAATCCGTTATCCGTTAGCTAACGGAAACGGACGCGGGACAAGCAATGGGCAGCGGTTTAGTCATGGTAAAATATGGCAAATAAAAATCAATAATTCTATATTGAATTGAAAAAAGAGATTATTATGAATAAAAATCAATTGAAGAACAAAATTGTAGACTTATTGAAAGGGCAAAATGAAATTGAAAAAATAATTATTTTCGGCTCTTTTAATAAAAGTGAATTTCCAAACGATTTAGATATTGCTATTGTCCAAAATAGCTCGGAGAATTACTTAACACTTGCGTTAAAGTATAGAAAACTTGTTCGCGACGTGTCTAAGGAAATCGCAATTGACATTTTTCCGGTCTTGAACAAAACCGAAAACAGCTTTTTTAAAAATGAAGTTGAAACCGGAGAAGTAATTTATGCAAGAGGAAACTAAAAAATGGCTTATATATTCTGATGAGAATTTTGAGGCTGCAAAAATTCTTTTAGAAAGTGAGCTTTTTAATCCATGTTTGCATAACATTCAACAAGCGATTGAAAAAGCATTAAAGTCCATGTTTATTGAGAAAATAATTCCATTTATAAAGACACATAATATTATGGAATTAAAAACTATACTTGAAAATAATGATGTTGTCATCAATTTGACAGAAGATGAATGTGATTTTCTAGATAGTATTTATTTGCCCACCAAATATCCCCTCGGCAGCGCACTACCTTTGTTTTACCCGGATAAAGTAATTTGTAATAATTCAATTTTGTTAGCTGAAAGAGTAATAAAAAACGTTAAAGAATTATTACAGTAGCCCTATAACCCGAAACTTAAAGCGGCCGCTTTAAAGATTGCGGCATTTGTGGTTAAAGTTGCATTGCTATTATGGGCGGAGGTGTAAAAGCCACGCTGTTATATGGGTTGAAGTATGAGAGATTATAATCCGTCTAAAGAATAAGCTTGACTTAATACTCCATATGGTGTATTATTGTAAATAATATAGAAGGCGAAATATGAAGATTCAAACGAGTGTTAGAGTTGAAAAAACATTATACAATGAAGCAAAAAATATTTTTTCAAAATTTGGACTCAGTTTTGGAGATGCGGTAAATATTTTTTTAGCTAAAGTAGCAATGGAAAAGGCTATTCCATTTGACTTAAGTCTGCCCTCAGAAGAACTGGAAGGGCGAATTATCAATCTAAATAAAAATAAAAACACGAAAATTTATAATACTGCAAATGAGTTATTTAAAGACTTAGGGATTTAAATTTGCTGCAAATAAGAATTGATAAATCTTTTAAGAAAGATATTCAACGCGATAAAATTAGCGGGGATTATTCAGAAAACGATTTTGAATTATTAAAATCAATAATCAACTTATTACAAAACCAACAGAATATTGACCCAATGTATAAGAGACGTTCACTAAAAGGAAACATGAAGGATTTTGAATCAATTCATGTCAAAAACGATTGGTTACTTATATTTAAGATTGATGAGAAATATTTAAATCTTGTTATGTTAGGTAAACACACTCAAGTTTATAAAATATTTAAGTAAAAAACGGTATAACCGCGACGCCGTTGATAAAAAATAATTATATCAGAGTTCTGTTGTTTTTTCCTTTTCTCAATTGTTCAATTTTGTTTCGCAAACTATGAATTTTATCGTCTGCAATTCTTCAGTATTCCGGTAGCACAGGAGTTATATTTAATTAATAACCCGACTTACAAAAAAAAGTTGTGAAAATAATTTTGAACAGTTCAAAATTATTTTAGAAAGAAGTTTTGCATATTTGCAAAGGACCTCACCCCGACCGTCTCCCCCGTAAAAAAGCACGGGACAGGCTTAAAAAAAGGAGAGGGAGAAAACGGGAAAATGTCTCGTCCTGAAAAAAGTTCTTTGACATACTGACTATTCCATTGATGCCTAATGGCGAAAAACCGGGATAAAAACAGGGTGAAAATGGGATAAAAACATGGTGATAACTGGGATAAAAATACGGTGAAAATTGGGTGGAAATTGGTGAGAATGGTTGGAAAGTTTAAGACCAGTATTAAAAGGAGAATTGCTATTTTTTTGCAAAAACAGTTCTGAAAAAAAATAAAAGATTGGCAAAAAATCCTGATGTTTACGAGATCTAAAACTGTTACCGAATTGCTGAAGTAATACAAAATCTTTACTTCAGATATTCTCTTAAAAACTTTCCCGTATAAGATTTTTCGTTCTTGGCAACTTCTTCCGGCGTTCCAACAGCAACCACAGTTCCGCCTTTATCGCCCGCATCAGGACCAAGATCAATTACATAATCGGCACATTTAATAATGTCCAGGTTATGCTCGATTATTACAACCGAGTTTTTATTTTCAATCAGCATCTGGAAACATTTCAGCAGTTTGCCTATGTCATCAAAGTGCAAACCGGTTGTAGGTTCGTCAAAAATAAAAAGTGTATGCTGGTTTTTTTTCTGCTGGGATAGATGGAGCGCAAGTTTTACTCTTTGGGCCTCGCCTCCGGAAAGAGTTGTTGATGGCTGCCCGAGTTTAATATATCCCAGGCCGACGTCGGAAAGTACCTGGAGCATCGAAACAATTTTATTATTATTTGTCAAAAATTCTATTGCCTCATCTACCGTCATGTCTAATACTTCAACAATATTTTTTCCGCGGTAGGTAATTTCCCTTGTCTCTTTTTTGAAACGTGTTCCTTTACAGTCATCACATTCAAGATGAAGATCTGCAAGAAACTGCATCTCAATCGTAATTACACCTTCACCCTGGCAGGTTTCACATCGTCCGCCCGGAACGTTAAATGAAAAATATCCCGGCTTAAATCCCCGTGCGCGCGCCTGGGGTGTGGCGGCAAAAAGTTCACGTATTAGTTCATAACCTTTTACATAGCTTATTGGATTAGACCGTGGGGATTTACCAATAGGAGATTGATCAACAATTTCAATCTCATCTATATAACGCGAACCTTCAATTGAATCATACTTGCCAAGTTTCGGAGGGTTGCCGCCGTTTATTTTTACAATCCCGCTGTAAAGAATATCATGAACAAGTGTTGATTTGCCTGAGCCGCTGACACCTGTAACAACAACAAATTTTTTAAGTGGGAATTCAACATCAACATTCCTAAGATTGTTTTCCCTTGCGCCAATTATTTTTATTATTTCGGTTTCTTTTGTGTTTCTGTTTTGCGGAACCGGAATTTTCAGCTTACCGGATAGATATTTTCCCGTGAGGGAATTCTCATTAGCAATTATTTCCTGAATTGTTCCGCTTGCAATAATCTCTCCCCCATGAATTCCTGCACGGGGACCCATATCAAAAATCAAATCGGATTCCCTCATCATATCCGAATCATGTTCAACTACCAAAACTGTATTGCCAAGATCGCGTAATGACTTTAATATTTTTATCAGGCGGGAATTATCTTTTGGATGCAGACCGATTGAAGGCTCATCAAGAACATAAAGAGTGCCCATTAATGCAGAGCCTAGAGAAGTCGCAAGATTAATTCTTTGAGTTTCACCGCCGGAAAGTGTGCTGCTCAAGCGGTCAAGTGTAAGATAGCCGAGTCCAACGTCATTAAGGAAAAGCAGGCGTTTTACAATTTCATCATAAATCCTCTGTGCAACAGCCTTTTCATATTCTGTAAGCTTCAGCAGTTTGAAGAATATAAGCGCGCGTTCAATCGGCATTAAAACAACTTCATGAATTGATCTATCATCTAACTTTACCTGTAACGCTTCGCGGCGCAAGCGCGAACCTCTGCAAGCCGCACAGGTTGTATACCCGCGATACCTGCTCAACATTATCCTGATTCCAATCTTGTAAGTCCTTTCTTCAAGATGCTTGAAGAATCCGTTAATGCCTGCAAAACCCTTAAACCCTTCTTTCAGTAAAGTAACTTGTTCTTCAGATAATTCTTTGAATGGGATGTTAAGCGGAATCCTGTTTTCGTTGTTCCTGATTAAATCACGCAGGTACTTGCTGTTTTTAACTGTTCTCCACGGGGCAATTGCTCCTTCGGTCAAACTTAAATTTGGATTAGGAATAACCAACTCCATTTCATATCCCATCGTTTTACCGAATCCCTGGCAAACGGGGCACGCGCCAAACGGATTGTTAAAAGAAAAAAATCTTGGTTCAGGTTCTTCATAACGTATTCCGCAGCATTCGTAAAATTTTGCAAACTGCTTCAGTTCATTAGTATCGGCATTAATAACAGTTGCGCGGCCTTCCCCTTCTTTAAATGCACCCTCAATTGATTCAGCCAATGTCTCACGGACCTTTCCTTTTTTGATTTTAAAACGGTCTAGAACAACAAATATGTTGTTTTTTGATTTTGGCAGGGCCTTGGTTTCATTCAAATCAATTAATTTATCTTTTATAAAAATCCTGAAGAATCCTTTCTTTCTGAGGAGGTCAAATTCTTCTTTTATTGTTCTTCCCTCATGGGAATGAATGGGAAAGCCAAGATAAAATTTGTTTTCCTCGTTTTGATTTTCAATCCACCCGGAAACTGTAGCAACAGAATCTTTTTTAACAACGTTTCCGCAGCTGAAACATATAGTCTTGCCGATGCGGGCGTACAGTAAACGCAGGTAGTCATAAATTTCTGTGCTGGTCCCGACTGTAGACCGGGGATTTCTAGCCCCTGTTTTTTGTTCTATTGCAACTGCAGGAGAAATTCCAAATATAAAATCAACGTCGGGCTTGTTCATCCTTTCAAGAAATTGCCGGGCGTAGGAGGAAAGGCTTTCAACATAGCGGCGCTGACCTTCTGCATAAATAGTATCAAATACAAGAGAGGATTTTCCGCTGCCGCTTACACCGGTGAATACAACTAACTTGTTGCGCGGAATTTCCAGCGAGACATTCTTTAAATTATGCTGCCGGGCTCCTTTTACAATTATCTTATCAATAGGATGTACATTCTTTTTTTCAGGCATTCGATAGAGGATATTTAATGATAGGTTTTATCTTTTATTTATAAATGTTCTTTCTTAGTCCTATAGCCACAACGAATATGATAAATTTTTCTTTTTCCTTTTTATAAATCACACGGTATTTCCCAACCCTCAAGGATCTTAGCCCTTTTAAAGGACCAACCAATTGCTTTCCGAGATCAGGATTGTCTACAAGTGATTCGACAGCGTTTTTGATTCGAGTATTGTCCCGTTTATCAAGAAGCAGTATAAATTTTTCTGCTTCACTTGAATATTCCAGTTTCCACATATATTCTGCTTTTTAGCAAAAATAATTTTTTACTTCCAATCTAACTATTGTTTTTTCGAGGTCGTTATAGTACATTATAATTGATAGTTGAAAAAGGGACTTACTTTTTACTGAAAACTTCTTCATGAGATTTTCTTTTTTCTTTTGGCTCTGCGAGTGCCTTAGAAATAGACCGGACAAGATCCGAATTGGAGAGAATTTCCAAAGTCTCTTTTAGTTCTTCATATTTATCCTCGTTCAGAATAACTGACGGTTTTTTTACTTTTATAGTCTTTATATCCATAATTATATCCTTTACTTCCTTTATAATTTATGATATTAATCTGAAAATGTAAAGTTTTGAGGCTAACTACCACAATAATCTGCGATTTCATGTGAAATAATTTTACTGTTATGCTGCCGGGCTCCTTTTACAATGATAGTATTTAATGGATTTCTATTTGATTCTTTAGGCATGAATGATTAATGAATTTCTAATTACAATTATGGAATTTTTTATGAAGTGTTCTCAAAATTGTAAATCAATTAATGTGATTTTAGCGCAATTATTTTTTTTCTAAACGTGATTCTAATTCCTTAAGTTCCTTCGTTTTCTGGTCAATAATTTCCTGCTGCTTTTTTAATTCTGTCAGTTGAAGATCAATAGCTTTCTCATACTCAGAATGGTTCCAATAGCCGCGTTCTTCAAAATATCCTTTGAAAAGCCAATTATGTTTTAAAGCTTCCATGTTTTCTGCAAGTCCCGAAGCGGCAATTCTAACATCATCCGAAGTTTTTGCAAAATTTCTAATTATAGTTTTAACTGAATCAGCAACTTTTTTATCAGCAATCAATGCGCCCAGGGCCCCTTCGCCCCGGTCTACATGAGTTAAAAGATGCCTTACGTCCGCGGTGGCGCTGTCAACATTGCCGATAATCGATTTCATGTTCCCGCTCATATTTACTATGATGTCGGAAATCTCGTTCAACCTTGTAGTAATCGAGGTCATACTTTTGTCTGCTGATTGAGTAATTGCAACAGTTGATCTATAAAGTTCATCGTTGTTAACCAATTTACCAAGTGTGCCCTGCCCCTGATTAATCTTTGCAAATATTTCCGAGAAATCCTTTGAAAGATTTTTAATATTTCCCATCAAGCCTTCCGTTTCCTCAATTATTGCAGAAACATTAACCGGGTTTTTTGAACGGATTGTTCCGTCTTCAGTTATTTCAGGAGCCTGATCTGATCCCGCAGAAATTGTAACAATTTTTTTGCCTACAAGGCCCTCTGTCTCAATGGCGGCTTCACTGTTGAGGCGTATAAAATGCTTAAGTGTATTGTCAATTCTCATTTTAACTTCTACTCTTGCTGATTGGTCGCTTGCAAAGGAAATCGAACTGACGCTTCCAATATCATAACCGCTCAATCGTACAGGTGCGCCAGGCTTCAATCCCTCAACCTGGTTAAAATATGCCTTAATTTGAATTGTACTTGTAAATAGCTTTTCTTTGTTACCCAACAGAAATATAGAGATTACTAATAACACGGTTCCAAAGAAAATAAAAATTCCAAGACGTGCACCTTCAAGCTGTTTAAACATTTTTCCGCTCCGCTAAACTTTAATTATTCCATGACTGAAAAAATTTTTCAGGAAAGGATCCTTTGACTTTGTCAATTCATCAATTTTACCTTCATAGGCAACATGTGCATCACGTAAAAATATTGCCCGGTCTGCTATAATCTCTGCACATATTAAATCATGTGTTACTACAATTGAAGTCATATTTAATTTTTTCTGTAGATTTAGAATTAGCTCACTGATTTCCTTTGAAGTAATTGGATCCAAGCCTGTCGTTGGTTCATCATAAAGCATAAGTGCCGGATCAGTAATTATAGAGCGCGCTAGACCAATTCTCTTTTTCATTCCGCCGGAGAGTTCAGACGGCATTTTATCAATTGCCTCTTCAAGGGAAACAAGCTCAAGCGTGTTCCTGACCTTATCGTCAATCTCCTTTGGGCCCATTTCATTGAAATGGCGCTTTAACGGAAATGATAAATTTTCCCTTACAGTCATAGAATCATATAATGCGGCGCTCTGAAAAAGAAAACCTATATCTTTTCTTACCTGGTTCAGTTGATGAACTGATAGCTCCAAAACGTTTTGGTTGTTTATATAAATGCTTCCTTTATCCGGTTTCATCAAACCAATGATGCATTTAAGAAGAACGCTTTTTCCCGAACCGCTTTTTCCAAAAACTACAAGATTTTCAGCGCGGAGAACTTCTATCGAAACATTTTCAAGAACCAAAAGTTCATCAAAACGTTCAGTTAAATTTTTTACTATAACTACCCTAGAGTCGGCCATAACCACAACGTAATTTTTACAAGCACCATATCAAAAATTAATATTAAAAGCGAAGAAAGAACTACAGATGTTGTTGATGCGCGCCCGACACCCTCAGTTCCGCCTTCGGCTGAATAACCTTTATAAGAACCAACAATCCCAACAATAAAACCAAATACAAATGTCTTTGCAATACCGGGAATTAAATCTCCAAACTCTATTGATTGAATCACAGAATTCTGGTAATAAATCCAGCTCATTGGTTCGGTAAGAATAATTGCCAGGTACCCGCCAAAAATTGCAATTATCACAACATATATTGTAAGAATCGGAAGAATCATTGTTGTTGCAAATACACGTGTAACAACCAGGAATTTGAATGGATTGATTGCTGAAACTTCCATTGCATCTATCTGCTCGGTAACACGCATCGAGCCAAGCTCTGCGCCAATTCCGGAACTAACCCGCCCTGCAAAAATTAATGCGGTTATTACAGGTCCAAGTTCCCTTATAACTGAAAGGGAAACCATCCCGGGAAGAAAATCACCTGCTCCGAATCTTTGCATTACAGGCTGACTTTGCATAGTGAGCACAAGTCCAATAATAAAACCGGTTACGCTCACTATTCCCAAAGTTTTTACCCCAAGCTCGGTCATGTGCTTTTTAATTTCAGAAATTTCGTAAGGGGGAACAAATGCCTGCTTTACAAACTCCCAGTTAAAAAGTGTAAGCCCGGTCATTGTAGCAAAAAAATTATACACATAATCTGTGTAAGTAAGTTTGCGTCCGAATCTATGTTTGGGAAGTTCCATTTAAGATTTGATTTTTATTACTTACCTAAAATAACAAAACTATCTAATACTTTATAGGGAAGAATTAACTGTTTAAGATAAATCACATTTTCCAAGTTTTAAAATGCATTTATTATGTGATTGATTTGCGGCTCCCTGTCTTTGAGTTGTAAAATAGCTACTACATCAATCCTGCAAACCTGTTCTTTTATCTCTTTCTGGAAAAGATAAGCTTCAGCAATTTTCTTTATTTGATTTTGCTTTGTTTTTGTAATAGCATATTCAGGCATGCCAAACTCAAGATTCTTCCTGAGTTTTACTTCAATAAAGACTAAAGTGTCATTATCCTTGGCTATAATGTCAATTTCGCCATGACCGTAGAAGAAATTTCTCTCAATTATTTCGTAACCAAGGTTTGTAATAAATTCACATGCCAGATCTTCTCCGTCATCACCGGATTTGCGTGTATTTTTTTGAAATTCTTTAGACATAAGTCCCCAATTATTTTATAAAACAAATTGTACCCGTTTCAACGGATTGCAAACTAATTCACATAAGAAGTTAAAATAATTCTTTGTGAACTTCTTCATTAATCAGGATCTTTCTCAAAAAAGTTTTTCTATGCAAAGGTGATACTCCATTCTTCTTTATTGCCTCTCTATGAGCTTTTGTCGGGTAACCTTTATTACGCTCCCAGAAATATTCCGGGAATTCTTTTGAAGCGTCCCGCATTATTTTATCACGTGTTACTTTTGCTATTATAGAAGCAGCGGCTATTGAAAATGATTTTGCGTCACCTTTAACAACTGTTTTTGTTTTTATATCTGAAGCAAACGATTTATTCCCGTCAATCAAAACTAATTGCGGCTTTGGATCTAATTGAGAAACAGCAATCTGCATTGCCTTTAATGATGCCTGCAAAATGTTTATTTCATCGATTTCTTCATGGTCTATAATGCCTATTCCATAACTTAAACAATTTTCCATTATCCACTTATAAAGCTCTTCTCTTTTATTCTCAGGGATTTTTTTTGAGTCATTGATCTCTTTGTTGAAAGATTTCTTATCAAACATTACAGCAGCCGCTACAACGGGACCAGCAAGTGGACCGCGCCCCGCTTCATCAACCCCGGCTATAAGTTTTACTTTGCGGGAGAGATATTTAGTGTCAAATGTTTTTAAAGAGTTCATTAATGAAAGGAGTGAAAATATATTTCTTTATACTAATTCAATCATCGTTTAGATCCTTCAGCAATTCTTCGTGGCTGCCGGATTTTATTTTACCTGCTCCGTAATTTTCTTCAGCTTCGGAAACTCTAGTGCTAATATTTTTCCTTTTCAATTCACTTAGTTGCTTCCGGGCAATCTCAAGAAAATATTCTTTATCAACATCGTTGAGTTTCTGAAAATCACTCAACGCATCGTTTATCGTCATTTCTGCCATCTCTTTACTTTCCTTATTTTTCTTAATTGAAAATAAAGCGAATTATTATTCAATGCAATTGGTTGTATTCATATATCTCAATTAGATTCCTGTCTCATCAACCCCGGCTATAAGTTTTACTTTGCGGGATATATATTTATTGTCAAATGATCTTAGTGAATTCATTAAAACTCGTTTACAATTCCAAAATGTATTTTACCCTGACTGAAAGTATCTCCCTTGCCAAGTGCAAAGCTTACACCCAGAACGCCCAATGAAGTCTCTATATTCAAACCAAAGCCATATCCAAGTTTAATGGCGGAACTTTCAGGAGTATTATTCAGAGTATTTTCGTTGCGTAAAAAATATCCCGAATCAAAAAATAAAAAAGTATAAGAGCGGCGCGAAAGAAGAAAGCGGTATTCTAAATTTGACCAGAGAATCCTGTTACCCAGGAATTGTTTCTCCCGGTAGCCGCGCAAAGAGTTTGTGCCGCCAAGAAAATATAAATCATTGATTTCGCTGTCGGAACCACGCAGCTCTCTTCCATGAACCCCAAGCGCTGCAATTTGTCTTGCAAATAATTCCTTAAATATACTGAAATCAAATTCAAGCCTTTGAAATGATACTTCTGTCTTTATATCGGGGGTTAAGAAATTAGACGGTCCATTTATTTTTTTTGACGAGTAGGAAAAAGTATTGTTGAAATATATTCCACTTGTGGGTGCATAGAAATCATCGCGTGTATCTATTTTTAAGTTAATTCCGGTTGTAAAAGCTGAAGAATTGAAAACAGTAAAAACACCGGATTGCAATTGTGTAGGAATTGTTGATTGAGTACTCAATAGAATTGAAGCTGATATCGTCTGAGTCGCCTGGTATTCAAGTTTTGCATCAAGATTGCGCTGAACATAAGTGGAATCCTGTTTGCGTTGAAAAAGTCCTGCTTCAATATTGAATGGGAATCCGAACAGCCATGGTTCAATATACCGTAATTCTAATTCCTGCGAGTTAAGGCTTTCCTGTTGCCATCTAAATAATGCCGCACGTCCGGTGCCAAATAGATTTCTCAAACTAATATTGATGTAACCTGTAAAGAAACCGGAACTCTGATCCGTCGCCGCAGGAACATAGCCAATAATTCCGTCAAAGTTATTTGTCTGCTTCTCCTTTACAATAATTTTAAGAACACCCTCTCTTTTAGAATTGAAATAGAATGAAGGCTGCTCAACAGGTTCAAAAAAACGGAGCTTGTTTAATTTTTCCGGTATACCGTCAATCAATTTTTGTGAATACTCTTCACCATTAAAAATTTGTATTGTGCGGGCTATAACATGATCTTTTGTCTTTTCGTTACCGATGATTTCAATTTTATCAATTCTGCTTTTTACTCCCTCGTCAACTGAAAGAAAGAGATTGGCAAAGTAGCTTTCTTTAGTGGAATCCTTTTTAAATTCAACAGAATGAATGTTCACTGAAGCAAATGGGTAACCATTGTTTTCATAATAATCCAGCGCTTGAGAAAAAGTAAATTCAACATTTGCTTTTGTAAAAGGAGAATTTTGAAGCTGTGATATAATTCCGGAAATCTGTGAACTGTCTTTTGGTGCTTTAATAAAAAGTACTTTGTTGATAGTCGTTTGATTCCCTTCCTTAATATTTAGTGTAAGCTTTATCTTCGAAGAATCAATTTTATCAATTCCAATTTTTTCCAATGATGAATTAAAATATCCAAGCTCTTTCATTGCAGAGCTTATTCTGAATTTTATAGAATCCTTTATGGCGGGAAAATATTTTGCTCCCGGGGAAATCTTTGTCCAGGTTAAATAATTGTTTTCAGAAAAAACCTTGTTGCCGGTAATTTCAATTTTTACAATTGTTTGGGAAAGTAAATTCGCATTTATAAGTAGGAAAAAAATAAGTCCGTGATTAGTAATTTGGCGTATCATCAATAAGCTTCATCTTTTTGCCGATAGGAAAATTTTTCACTCCATCTATGTATTTATTCATCTCATCAAAAGAGATCCCGCACGTTTCAAGCTTTGTTGCATTTACTGCGCCGAGTGCAGCAGCTATTTTAATAAATTCATCAAATACGAGGGAGTTTTCCAAGCCATAAACTATACCTGCAACAAATGCATCACCGCTTCCGGTAGCATCAACAACATTAACAAAAGGGGATTCAACTTTATAATGGAAATCGAACTTTGATGCGTAAAATGGATTAGCGCCGTCAGTTAAAAAAGCTAATCTGATTTTTTTTGAATAAAGGTCATTTAGAAACTGTATCTTCTCATCTTCGCTTTCGAGTGAGATTCCAAGCGATTTCTCAACTTCATCAACATTATTGTGGATGACAGTCGGTCCGGCATCAATACAGTTTTGCAGGTGGGCGCCGTAAGTATCAACTATTGAAATTTTATCATGCTTGTTAGCCATTTCAATTCCAAAAGGAAATATATAATCAGTGCTTGAAGAAGCGGAACTTCCAGAAAAAACAACAATTGAACAATTCTGAATCATTTTTTCAAGTTTGCTTTTCATCTCATTGGCTTCATCAATTGTGATCTCGCTGTTTTTTCCAAAAAAAGTAGAGACCCTTTGATTTTTTTCAATTATAAGGTCAGCCATTCTGGTTTCAGATTTAGTTGAAACAATGCTGAAATCAATTTTATCCTGAACGAGGCAATGACGCAAAACCTTTCCATTATTTCCGCCTAGAAAGGTGAATGCTGAATTTTTAACATCCAGGTAATTCAATTGCCGGCTTACATTAATGCCTTTTCCGCCCGCATAAAATATTTCTTTACTGCACCGGTTGGTTTTGCCTAATTGAATCGAATTAAAAAATAATCTTCTTTCCAAAAGGGGATTGAGCGTAACTGTGAGAATCATTGGATTAAAAATAGTTTAGAATGAAGAACGCAGAGTGTAGAATGAGTGTATGAACAATTTTGCATTCTTAGTTCTACACTCTGCGTTCAAAAATTTATTGCCTGTATCCAGGCCAGCGGCTGTAATCCGCATTGTAAAGCCTGTAGTCACCAAATCCGGTTTGATCTAAAAATACAAAACTTTGATTTAATTCGTAATACTGCCAAATTTCGTATGGTTTTGAATTAGCGTCAAATGGATGACGCTCTATATTGCTGGGAGGGCCTAAAGTTACATAAATCATTCCCATATCACTTTTCCAACCTTCTCCAAATCCTTTGAAATTTTTGTTTGCATAATCAATACGTCTATAATATTCATAAAGAATCGGATTCTCTTCTGAACGCTGGCTTGGTTTTTTCTTATCCCAATAAGCAAGAAATCTTTTTAGCTTTTCATCATAACTTTTTGCGTCATGTATAAAATCCAATTCCTCTGAAGATGCAATATATCTCAATTGGTCAACAGCTTTGTCCAAATCCATAATTAAGGAAGGAGCGCCATAAATCTTTGATATAAATTTTTTTTCGGTAACAGCAACTTCCTTCCAGTCTTTATCTTTTAAGGATACTTTAAGAAAATAATCTCCAACAGCAAAACCTGTATAGCTTATTGTATGAATGATTGTATTGTTACCGGGTTTAATTGAATGGTGATCATCCTGCTTGAATGATGTGTTCTTCTTTATATCATTCAAAGAATATTCAAAATTAACATCCCGAACTTTGTCGGAATATACCTCAAAATAGAATGTAATAGATGTGCTTTTATTTGTAACAGTAGCTGCAACATTTGGAACAATTTTGCTACCGGTTGAATCTTTTACAATGTCGGCAACAAAAATAACATCGCTTAATCCAAGTGTATCGTTAATTACCGGGACGTTTAGCGGAATTTCTTTAATTGCAGTGCGCTTGGAATCGCTGTCTTCATAGTAGCATTTTAAAAAATATTTTCCGGGGTCAATATCGAATGATTTATAACTTAAATTAAAATTGTTCCTGGATAGCGTTGAGTTAAAATCCTTTGTCTTTACAAATTCCGACCATTCTCGTTCAAAAAGAATGTTATTCTGTTTCTCATCCATAAAGGACACTGTAATATTGAAACCGCCATTGAAAGAATCGCCTTTTTGGGTGAACTGGAGGCTTGGATAGGGGACCTGTATAAGAAAATCTACTCTTGTTTTTTTTGCAATATCACTTTTATGCGAGGAGGCATCTATATAAAATACTACAGAATTAATGAGCTGGCCGCTATTGCCGGAATATTCAGTCTGTGCAAAAAATGCAGAGCATGATAAGAATAAAAATACAATTAATTTTTTCACTGCCCACACTCCTTGATGATTAGTCAGACGTGTCTTATTCAAGTAAATTACCAAATAAATCATACTCATTGCAATCATAAATTTCAACTTGATAAAATTCACCAGTTCGTAATAGATTATTTTTTGTACTAATTAATACTTCACCATCAACTTCAGGCGCATCCCGTTCGGAACGTGCTGCATAATTTTCATTCTCAATTCTATCAATTATTACTTTTACTTTTTGCCCGATTAGTGATTTATTCTTCCCTTCAGAAATTTCTTTCTGAATTTCCATTAATACTGCTTTCCGTTCCTCCTTAACTTCCGCTGGAATTGGATCGCCAAGAATAAAGCTTGGTGTGTTTTCTTCAACCGAGTAGGTAAAAACGCCAAGTCGGTCAAATTTTATTTCCCGTATAAAATCGCACAGTTCCTGGAATTCTTTTTCTGTTTCATTTGGATAACCAACGATAAATGTTGTGCGTACAGTTAAACCATGAATTCTTTCCCTTAGATGGTTTAATAACTCTTTTGTTCTGTGCTGTGTAATTCCACGGCGCATAGATTTTAAAACATTATCTGAAATATGCTGAAGTGGAATATCAATGTATTTACAAATTTTTGGATTATCCGCAATTTCAGTTATTAATTCATCAGGAAAATGAGACGGATATGCATAAAGCAAACGTATCCATTCAATGCCGTTTATTTCTGAAAGTTTATGAAGAAGTTCTGCTATATTTCTTTTTCCATAAAGATCGGTTCCGTAATCAGTTGTATCCTGACCAATAATAATAAGTTCTTTAACACCCTGGCTTGCTAATGAACTTGCTTCATCAATAAGTTTCTCGAGAGGTCTTGTTTTATGAAGTCCGCGCATTAATGGAATAGCACAGAATGAACAGGGATTGTCGCATCCTTCGGAAATTTTTAGATAAGCATAATGTTTTGGAGTTGTTATTATCCGTTCACCAAGCAGTTCATATTTCAAATTGCCGCCAAACTCACGAACAATTTCCTCATAAGCTTCAGTTCCAAAGAAAGCATCAACTTCAGGGATTTCTTCTTTGAGGTCTTTCATGTAGCGTTCAGCAAGGCATCCGGCAACTATTATCTTTTTAATTTTACCCAGTTTCTTAAGTTCAATTGCAGATAGAATTGTATTAACAGATTCCTCTTTAGCTGCGTCTATAAAACCGCACGTGTTAATTATAACAGAGTCTGCATTATTGGGGTCATCGATTAAATCGAAGTTATTGAGTTTGAGCTGATTCATTAAACGTTCCGAATCAACTGTATTTTTTGAACAGCCAAGTGTAATAACAGAAATTTTATTTTTGTCCATTTGCGGAATTCTTTCTCCAAATCTTATTCCAATTAAAAATTGCTTTAAGAATAAGATCGGGTATTAATAAAATGCCTTTAACGAATTAATGTGAGGTATAAATATACAATTGGTGCTGTAAAAAGCAGAGAATCAAAACGGTCAAACATTCCGCCATGACCAGGAATAATGGAAGAAGAATCTTTTACGTGAGCATCACGTTTTATTAAACTTTCAATCAGGTCTCCTAACTGTCCAAATAATCCCACG
Source organism: Melioribacter sp. (assembly GCA_003155655.1). Lineage (GTDB taxonomy): Bacteria > Bacteroidota > Ignavibacteria > Ignavibacteriales > Melioribacteraceae > Fen-1258. Next base: position 27,770 of record PMDS01000012.1, on the reverse strand, counting down.
AAAATTCCAATTATAATAACATCACGCAATTCCATAAATTCCAGTATCAAGGAATGTGCTGCAACCATTCCCGCAACTGCAAAAACAAAACCAGCAATTGCGCCCTCCCAGCTTTTTTTAGGGCTAACACGCGGCATTAGTTTATGAATTCCATAGGCAGTGCCAATAAAATATGCTGCTGAGTCGCAAATCCATATTGATACAAGAATCGATAAAATTAAATATCCGCCCTGGTTGTATATAAAGGCCGATTCATTATAAAATTCTCTTATACTGACTAATGCAGAACTGAAAAATCCGATGTAGAATATTCCCAGCAGTGTTGAACCAAGATTTATAATGGCAGAATGATTATTCCTGAACAGTTCAATAAGTAAAAGCAAAATACTTATTATTAGAAATAGCAGGCGGTAGTCAACAAAAAACTTGTATTCATTAATTATTATTATTCCAACAGAAATGTATCCAACAAACTTATTTGTGAAAGCCTGTTTGCTTTTAAGCATCCTGGAATATTCCCAAAAAGAAACTAATCCTACAGCAAGAGCAAAAATCAAAAAGAATATTTTTCCAGCCAGGCATACAATTACAATTAGTGGAATTCCGATTAAAGCAGCAATAACGCGCGTTGATAAATTGCCAAGCTTTTTTGTCATTTATTCCTCGTCATCAATTTGAGTGCTGTTTATATCCTTAATAATTTGCACGGCAGCATTTGCATCTTTCTTCTTTACAAGAAGTTTAACGCCGGATAAATCTCCAATGCTTGGGTAGCTTCTATCTTTTTGGGATATGATTATACATTCAATTTCTGCCCTTACCAGGTTTGCTTTCATCATGTCGGCTTCATATGGCTCTTCACATGTGAATGCAACTATCCAATCTTTTGGATGAATTAGGTTCCCTGCAAACTCTTCAACAGGAATCAATTCTGATCCGCAATCTGCACACACCTTGATCCCATCAATATATTCATATTCACATCTTGGGCAAATCATAACTCCTCCTTACTTTTTGGCAATAATTTGTGATAGTTTGTTTTCACATATATCATGTACGAAAAGAAGAGTGTTGCAAACATTGCAAAGCTAATAATCTGCGGTAAAATGCTGTCATATTTCACCGGCGCGCTGCTTATTAATTCATCATTGCCTAAAATTAAATAAGCAAGTACAGCAATAAGGTTATTAGTAAAATGCAGAGCCATTGAAACAAATATAGAGTTGCTTGTGTAGGCGGCAAATCCAAAATAAGCGCCAAGTGAAATAAGCGCAACTAATCCATAGGGGCTAAAGTGATAGAATCCGAAAAAAACAGAAGTGATTAAAATTGCCCAAACAGGCCGCATCTTTAATTCAAAACTTTTTTGAACAAAACCACGGAATAATGTTTCCTCACAGACTGCCGGAATAACAGCAACAACAAAAATTATAAACGACGATTCAAATATTGAATGAGATGTAAGTAAACTGCCATAAGTTTTTTCAACAAGTTTGTCCAGCTGGTCCAGAGAATCCATTATATGTTTTATAAACAAGCTGCTTGAAGATAGTTTCATAAGAAGGTAGTTCTGTATGTAAAGAAAATTTTGAAGAAGGGGAGTTAGAAGAATTAATCCAATTATAAATGCCCCTACCTCTTTATATGAAGGAAATCTGACACGCAGGATAGTAGAAATATTATTATGGTAAACCGCTCGTGCAAAGATTAGAGTTGGCGCCAGCATAAGAAGAATTTGTCCACCCATTGTAAGCATACGCATTGCATTGACGTCTGCTTTCTCTATGTTGAACCCGAAAATAGCAAATGTCAGTATTGCCCCGCCGATTTGGTAAAGTAAAAATATTCCTATTAAAGCAATAAATGCTGCGGTGATTGGCGGCAAGGAGGAAAAAGGCTTTTTTCCACCTCCGGTTTCTTTTATTTGATCGTCTTGATTTTGAAATTCTTCATTCATTGTAAGTCCAAATTATAAAAAAGGGAAAAGATTTGCTAAAAGATAATGTAGAATTAAGAGTGTAGAATGCAGAGTATCAAATTCAATTGCAAATTTCCTGCTTTTTCAGGCTCTTATTTTAACACATCGCAATTCGTACATTCAAAATTTATTTTCTTTTGGATTTCAATTCTCCGGCAAGACCTGAATATCCGCTCAATTCTGCATCAATAGATCCGACTATTACTTTTGTTTTAACTTTTACAGGAATTTTCAAGTCATCGTCTGTTAACCAAACCACTATACTCCCTTCACTTTTGAATAAACCACCCTCGCGAACAAGTGGTTCCAAAATCATACAATCAAATGTTCCCGCAGCTACTGAAATGGTCTCTTTACCTTTGTATAATACGTCCAAAGGATATGTTTGGTCTTTATAGAAATTTTCGAGATGTACTTTGTCACCAGGTTTCATTTTTGAATAATCAAAAGTCCTTGCAAGATAAAATGCCGAAACAATGTCATTCACGTATTTTGGAATGTCATACGAGCCTTCAGAAGTTTTTGCCTTTCCTTTTCGCTGGTCAAAAAATGCAGAGAAGTCACGGGAATAACCGCCTTCCCTGATATGCTGTTCAAAACGCCAAGGGAAAATGCTTTCTACATCAATAAATGTTTCATAATGATCTCTTACTTTGTAAAATGGATCAAAAGCAGAAACAGAACTGACATTGAATGTAACATTATAAACATCGCGCCCGGCAAGTTTAACAATTTTAGGAATTGAATATTCGGCTATTCCGGCAGTAACAAACCCATAGTTCACTTCAAATGTTAATTTTTCACCAAGCTTAAATGCTTTATTATCAATTTTTCTAAACTCATTTTTTTGAGCTTCTGAATCTGAGTAAGTCAAGAACAGGAATATGAGCAGGAGCAAGATTTTATCTTTGAGTAAGAATTTTTTGAAAATCATTTTCTCTCCGGGAGAATTCCATTTAGAATTTTTTTCACAGAAGCAGCAACTTCTTCAATATTAATACTGCTCATGCAATCTAATTGTTTACACTGCTTTGGTGTGCAGTTGCTGCAGTCAATCAACGGCTGAAAAACAATCTTTTTCTCAGTATAAGGTCCCCAACGTTTTGGAGAACATGAAATAATTCTAGGGTAAAATCCAATAACATACTTACCAAGTGCTGCTGCAATATGTATTGGTCCTGTAGAGTTTGCAACTACAATACTGCTGTAATCGATTAATGCAATTAAATCTCTCAGGCTGAATTTCCCTGCAACATTGGTTGCAGTATTGTTTACAGCCAGCCCTTTACAAAGTTCCTGTTCTGTGTTGCTGCCTGTAATTAATATCTGTGCCGGCAATTTGGCAAGCTGATTAATCAGCTCTTTCATTTTTACAACCGGCAGGTCAACCGCACTTCCCCCGCTGCCGGGATGCACAATTATTATAGGTCTCTTTTGATCTATTCCCGGGGATTTCAATTCTTCAGAAATTTTTTCTTTGCTATCTTCTGAAACTCCGATTCCAAATAAGACGTTCTTTTCGTTTATATCTTCATAAATTCCAATCTGTTGAAGCAGTCTGATATTGTATTCCAATTCGTGGCGTTCACCATATTTCCTGTGCTCATAAATTTTTTTATTGAATAAAAATGAATACCACCGGTACCCGGTGCCAATTCTTATCGGGATGTTGGAAAGAAAAAGTATTAATGCCAATGGATAAGTTGGGAATGCAACAATACAGGCATCAAATTTATTTTTTAACCTGGCAACATTTGCCGGAATAGATGGTTTTCCCTCTTTTTCTTCAAGTGTGATTATCTCATCAATGAATGGATTATTTTCCGCAAGGGCTACTGTATAGCGGCGTATTAGTAGGGATACCCTGCATCCGGGAAAATGTTTTTTTATTGTTGATGCTATTGGAAGAGTAAGAACAACATCACCAATTCTGTCAGTTCTAACAATTAAAATATTTTTGGGTGAATTCATTTCCGCGAGATAAAAGGATTATTTTTAATATAATAACGCCAGGGTAAATTTACAGATTTTTTAATCCCAATTCTTGTTGAAGCAGTAATACTTGATTTGATAATTTTAGGTGCTTCAAGAATAAAAATTTCATCGCCGCATAAATCAACTCCATTTTGTTCCCGCTTTATACCAAATGCCTCGCAAATTTTAGCGGGTCCGTTAGTTAAATTCATAAGCTCTTTATATGTACATTCCTTTTTGTCGAACCGGTTAGAAGACATTGTAATAATCCCTTCGACTGGTTCAAGCGCGCGTATAAGAATCGCCTTGCCTTCATCTTTTTTACCGGTTACAACGTTGCAGCAAAAGTGCATTCCATATGTAAAATATACATAGAGCAACCCGCCGCCTTTATACATAACTTCGTTTCTTTTTGTTTTTCCGCGGAAGGTATGGGCAGCTTCATCAATCTTGCCGTCATATGCCTCAAGCTCAACAATTTTTCCGGCTAGAATTTCGCCGGCAATATTGCGGACAAATATTTTACCAAGTAATTCTTTAGCAACAGTGTGAACATTACGGGTGTAAAATTTCCCGGTGAGTTTATTTTGCAGACTAATTTGCTCCAGTTTCATAGAAGGTACTATACAGCTAAAAAAAATTATAAAATTGTATCCATGGATGAGCGAATATCAGAGATTCTTTGAAGATAGACCTCAGCCTTTTCGGGTTTTTGCTGAATCAGCCCTTCATATATTGCAATTGCCTCTTCATAATTCTTCTGTGAGTAATAAATATCCGCCATAGTTTCAGAGACGATTTTTTTTGCAGGTGGTTCTGTCAAAATACTTTCATCAACCGGCTCGCCCATTTTTTTAGGAATTATTTTAGCTTTACTCAGTTTCTCAGCAAGTATATCCAGTTTATCTTCTAATTTTTCAGATTCATCATCGGAAGTTTTTTGTGATTCGTCAGAATGGAATACCGGGCGCTTAGCTTCGGTTAGTGAGTTTCGTTCAGCAATTATTTCATCTATTTTTTTATAATAAACAGCCAGAATATCGGGGATATCAAGCAGCTCGCTGGCTTGCGCTGCCGAACTTCTTGACTCTTCCTCCCTACCGGCATATGCATATGCAAGCGATAATACGAAAAATGGAGTTGGGTAATAAGGATAATGATCGATCCCATTTTCCAGAATTTTAATTGCTTCTAGAAAATTACCTTTCTCAATTTCAAATGCGGCAACACGAGCAAAAAGCGGCGAGCCGTTATTGAATTCATAAATTAATTTAATCTTATCTGCAGTTAAATCTTTTTCTTGCTGACTCACTTAGCCAATTGTTTTTTTGTAAAACTTTGTCTTATTGACATTATTGAAACTGTCGCGAAACCAAGAAAGAACATCAATTGGAATGGAAGCGCGGCAATTTCCATAAAATATATTGCTGCACAAACACCAATTAAACAATATACCGCTAGAAGCATTTCAATATATGTTGAAGGCTGAATTTTTGTTTTTGTAAGATACTTATTTTTAGGGATTGATGATTGATCGCCTTTTTTAACAACTTTGAATTTAGGTGTACGCACAAACTCGCTTTTTCTGCTCATCAGACCTTCAATAACTGCTCTTGTATTATTTAATGCAAAGCCCATACTTCCTGCCATAAATAGTGGAAAGAGTGCTATCTTCTTCCGCCAGTCCGTGTAAACGTCCTTCTGTGCAAAAAGATAAAACAAAAATGTGCTTATAAAGGCAACAACAAACACAGCCATAAAATTAAAGAAGTTCCAGTATGGACCTGCGTTTTTAATAAATATTAGCGGAACATTTAGAATTCCCGCAAGCAGGGTAAAAGGAAAGACCAAATTGTTTGTAAGATTAAAAGTAGCCTGCAGTTTAATTCGCAATGAAACTTTTGATTTCCAAACCATTGGAAGTAGTTTTTTCCCGGTTTCAATTGCTCCTTTTGTCCATCTGAATTGTTGAGCCTTTAGAGCGTTCATTTCTGCAGGAAGTTCTGCCGGGGTAGTAAAGTCGCGCAAATAAACAAACTTCCATCCTTTTAACTGGGCCCGGTAGCTTAAATCAAGGTCTTCAGTAAGAGTATCGGCATGCCAGTTTCCGGCATCTTCAATGCATTCTTTTTTCCAAACACCGCCTGTTCCATTGAACTGGATAAAAAACCCAGCTTTGTTACGTACAGACTGCTCAATTACAAAATGACCATCAAGAGCCAGTGCCTGAATTTTTGTAAGTATTGAAAAATCTTCATTTAAGTGTTCCCAGCGTGTTTGAACTAACCCGATTTTTTCGTTAGTAAAATACTTCAATGTACTATGGAGAAAATCTTTCTTAGGAATAAAGTCCGCATCAAATATTGCTATATATTTTCCCTTAGCAGTTTTCAATCCTTCTTTTAATGCCCCGGCTTTATATCCCGAACGGTCCGGACGACAGATATGCTGGATATCAAAACCTTGAGCTTTTTTCTGTTTTACAATTTTATCAACAAGTTCTACTGTTTCATCAGTAGAGTCATCAAGAACCTGAATCTCTAATTTATCTTTTGGATAATCCATATCGCATATTGCATCAATCAATCTTTCGGCAACGTACAATTCATTATACATTGGCAGCTGTATTGTTACAATAGCTTCTTCATGGCTTTCATTTGGTTTTGGTATATTTTTCCTGTACTTGTGATGGTAGAAAATCATTACAAATCCGTGACTTCCAAAAATTAAAATAACCGAAAGAGCAAATATGTAAGTGAAGAGAACTATTTCATCAAATATCATTAATTAACCTTTAGTTAGTTACCAATTTGAAACTACACCCAGCAAAATGTCTTCCGTAATTTTATCAATTGCATCATCAATTGCTTTTTTTCTTACTGAAGTTATATCTCCAGTGATAAGATAATCACTATAGTTGGAAAAATTTTTTTCAAAGACTGTCCGCTTTTTTACCAAATCTTTAAAGCTTGCACTCACTGTTATTGTAATTCTTCGTGCAGTAATTTTTTCTCCTCCCGGAGAAGATGGAGAGGATGCGCCTCCGGAAACTACCGCAGGTGCATCATCGAGAGAAACTATAACTCCTTCTAATATAGAATTTGAATTAACCCGGTCGCTAACCGCTAAAGTATTATCGTCAATAAATTTTTGAGTAAGCTGAGTATTAAATTTCTGGCTTAGATCAAACTCGCCTGACCCGCTTCTATCTGCAAAAATAGGAATTGCTACATTTTTCAAATGAGCCGGAACTGATGAACCGGAAAATGAATAACTGCAAGCAGATAAACTAACTAAAACGCAGAGAATAAATAGCGAGACCAAGCATTGATTTGTTTTAATCAATTCCATAATCCTTTAATTTTCTAAAAAGTGTTCGTGTACTAATGCCAAGTAAATCGGCAGCTTTTCTTTTATTATGCTTTGTAAAATTGATTGCGTTAAGAATTGCTTCCTTTTCAATCTTATCTAGAGGAATTACTTCATTCGGGTTTAGACTAACTGAAGAATTACCGTTTTCATTTTGATTTTTAGAAGCAATTTGTTTTAGGTCTATTAAATCTCTCTTTATTTCAATTAATGCGCGGTAAATCATTTCACGGTCTAATGATTCTGCCGACCTGTTAACGTAAACAGGCAAATTTCTAAATTCATCGTCTGTTCTTGTTTCATTGAGGAGTGGAATAAAAGAATCAGCGTCTAACGTGCTGGATTTACTTAAAGCAGCGGCTGTTTCAATTACATTTTTAAGCTCGCGTATATTTCCGGGCCAGTTGTAATTGATAAGAAGTTCCTCTGCATCTTTTGTGTAGTGTGGAACAGGTGTTATTTTATTATTAATAGAATAATTTTTTAAAAACTGTGAGGATAGTTCAATTATATCGCCGCGCCTGTTTCTTAAAGGCGGAATATTTAAAGTTACCGCTTTAAGTCTGAAATAAAGATCATTTCTAAATTTTTTAGAGTCAACTTCCCTTTGAAGATCTTTATTTGTTGCGGCAATAATTCTAACGTCAACTTTTGTAACTGTTTCTCCGCCAATACGCATAAACTCTTGTGTTTCAAGAACGCGTAAAAGTTTAACCTGTGTAGTAAGAGGCATTTCTGCAATTTCATCAAGAAAAAGTGTTCCGCCGTCGGCAATTTCAAAATATCCTTTGCGGTCGTCTATTGCGCCTGTAAATGAGCCTTTTTTATGACCGAACAGTTCACTTTCAAGAATTCCTTCTGGAATAGCGCCGCAGTTTACACTTACAAGCTCTTTATCTGTCCGCTTGCTAAAGCCGTGTATGGCACGCGCAAAAATTTCTTTTCCAACTCCGCTTTCCCCTGTAATTAAAACAGAGATATCAGACTGTGCAACCTGCATAGTGATATCTACAAGATCACGTATTTCCTGTGACCTGCCTACTATGCCAAATTTTTTCTGGAATTCTTCCGCTTTCATTTTAAGAAATCAGCATGGAGATTTTTTGTCCGTTTAAAATAACTTTTTTTGAATCAATAATTAACAAACAAAATTAAATCAATTAACATTCATTATTTTGTAATACAGTTCAATTTATGATAATATATAAGATTTTATGGCAAGGGCAGTTTGTTATTTGGGAATTGGAACAATCCTGCCTTTGAGGTTGAAATCCTTTTCGAGGCGGTTTAATACCGGGCGGGCTTCTGATTCAGTCTCAAATCTGCCTACCGTTACAACGTTTAATATACTTCCCCCAATTTCTTTAGTTGATATTTCGGTATATAAACTTTCTTTTTTGAGTTTATCTACAAAGTTCTTTGCGTTCTCAACAACTAAAAAAGCCCCTGCTTGAATAGTAAAATTATAAGATTTTTCAACGCTATTTTCGGGTTGCTCAATAAGCCGGGTTTTTATCCCGGGTTTAACAGGTGCATCTTCAATATCCGGAATTTTTCTGTCTGCTGCTGCAATATAAGGGGATTCAGGAAAATCTTTTTTTAATCTATTTAAATATGTTTCCGCTTTTTTATAATAACCTAATGCATAATAATAGGAAAAAACTCGAAACAAGGCTGCATCTATATATTTACACCCGGGAAATTTTTCTAATAATATATTGTATTTCTTGACTGCTTCTTCACCATCTTTTGTGAGAACAGCATCCAGGAAGATAACAGACGGATCATCAGGGTTTTTTAATTTAAGATCTTTAAGCAGATTCTCAGCATTCTTAATATTCCCTTTTTCAATTTCCTGAAGTGATGATATAATATCTTCTTCCTGCGAAAAAGTTTTTGAGGCAATTAATATGAGTATAAAGAATAAGAACCCTTTTCTCCTAAGCATTTTGTCTCTGCACTCAATTAGTTGATTTTCAATTTATGCGGTTTTCAAAACTTTAACTTTTGAGGGGTTAATTACTTCAACAAAATCGGCAAACAAAGTTGCTGAAGTTGCATTATTAATTTTTACTTTAACATAATCCCCAGTAAAAATTTCGTTTCCGCGGGGAATTATTACAATTTTGTTCGAGTCTGTTCTGCCGGCTAGAAAATCATCTGATTTTTTACTGCTTCCTTCAATAAGTATTATCTCTTCATTTCCAATTAACTGCTGATTAATCTCAAAGGAGATCTTTTGCTGAAGTTCAATTATGTCATTCAATCTTTTAGATTTTATATCCCCGGGCACATCATCATTCATGCTAAATGCTTTTGTTCCCTCACGCGGAGAATACTTGAACATATAGGCGCCGTCATATCTTACTTCCTTCATAACCTGAAGTGTCATTAAATGATCTTCATTAGTCTCTGTAGGAAATCCGGCAATGATATCTGTAGAAAAACTTACAGATGGAATAATACTGCGGGCATGCTTTATTAAGTCAATGTAATGTTCAATAGAGTAAGTTCTATTCATCAAATCAAGTATTCTATTTGAACCGGACTGTATTGGTAGATGTATATAGTTGCATATATTGGAATGTTGGGCAATTACGTAAAGAAGTTTTTCTGATAAATCCTGCGGATGAGAAGTAGTAAACCTTATCCTTACAGATTCATTAACAATTGCTGAAGCGGCAAGTAAGTCGGCAAAATCTTTCCCCTGGTCAATATATGAATTTACATTTTGTCCAAGCAATGTAATTTCGCGGAAACCCCTTTCGGAAAGCTGTTTTACTTCAGCAACAATTGATTCAAGCGATCTGCTTCTTTCACGACCGCGTGTAAAAGGAACAACACAAAACGTGCAGAATTTATCACAGCCTCGCATTACTGAAATCCATGCGCTCAAGCCTTCTTCCCGGTATGGTATAATATCATCGTAAGTTTCGGTACGGGAAAGTTTAACCCCAATTCCTTTTTCGCCTCCAAAAGCCGAGTCGATGAATTCCGGCAGCCTGCGGTACTCATCGGGACCTACAACTAAGTCAACAATTTTCTCTTCTTCAATTAAAGATTTACGTAACCTTTCCGCCATGCATCCAAGTATCCCAACTACAGTGCCGCGGTTATTTTTCTTGTATGCTTTAAGGTGATCTAATCTATTGTATATTTTTTGTTCTGCATTATCCCTGATGCTGCACGTATTTAGCAGAATAACATTTGCATCAGCAATATTTTTTGCCAGTTCATAACCTTGATGGCTAAGTATACCCATAACCAGTTCCGTATCGGCAAAATTCATCTGGCAGCCATAGGTTTCAATATAAATTCTATTATTGCTCAAGGTATTTTAATCTCTTTCTCCTGATTACCCTTTTGAAATCAGGTACATTATTAGGTTAATAACAATCAGCGCAAAAATAAAGAATGAAATTGCAACTCTTCTTCTTTTTTTCTTGTGATATTTTCTTATATCAAAATCAATCATCTGGAATCCTTTCATGTAAAATTAAATAAATATATCACAGCAAGCTTATTCAAATTATCATTAAAAATTATGAAGAATGGATTTGATTAACAAGAACCATATTATTACCTAACTTTTATTTACAACCGGGTTAAATAAACACCGGGTTCGATAAATTGGAGCCTGCTAATATTTTATTTCTTATTTTTGTTAAGGATATTGAAAATGTATAAGAGAGAACATGGAGATTAATCAACTCAAGAAAAAGGCTGCAGAAAAAGCTGTCGAAAGAATCTCACGATGTGAATTAGTGTTTTATGACCCAAGCAATATTGTCCAATTTGTACGTGAAAAATTTAAGATTAAAAAAATATAAGGCATTTTAGGCTCGGTAAAAAAACATGAGACGTAGAAATATGGAATTAGACTAACGACACGTAAAATGCAAACCAGATTGATTTAATATTCGATTGTGATGATAAAATTATAGTCTATAATGCTAATTACAACTAATATAAAAATAATAAGATGAAAGAAATAATCGACGTTTATAGTGCGAACCAAATAAAGATTGGAAGCGCGGACAGATCCGAAGTTCATAAAAAAGGGCTCTGGCATAAGACATTTCACTGTTGGATCCTTACTAAGATCAAAAATATAAATTATTTGGTTTTTCAATTGCGGTCTCCATCTATTTCTTTTCCTAATCTTTTAGATATAAGTGTTGCTGGTCATTTTTTAAAAGGAGAAACAAAAAAGAATATAACTAGAGAAATTAAGGAGGAACTTGGATTGGGGATAATATTTACCCGATTATATTACTTAGGACAACGAACAGAAGTTATTGATATTGGTGAAATAAAAAATAGAGAATTTCAGGATATTTTTATGATAAACATTCCAAATTTTTTAAATATCATTTCTCCAAACACCCAAGAGATTAACGGGATTTTTTGGCTTTCCTTAAAATCAAGTCTCCAATTATTTTCTAATAAGAAAAAGTCTTTTACTATAGATGGTATAGAGTTTAACAAGGAATCACAAAATTGGGTTAAAACAAAAAAAATAATTACGATAAAAAATTTTGTTCCAAGAATGACAAATTATTATCTTAGTATAAGTATAAATGGGAAACGCCTTTTAAAAAATGAATTTCCATTGTCAATATAGATAATTTTTTAAAATACATTTTATCTTAATAGATATAAAACTTAATTATTCTTTAAACTTAATCTTAAATTTCAATTATGAATTGGAAAAGTGATATTCTTAAAGATCTATCTTGGTCTGAAACAATTATTAATAAAGAAGGAAAGCAAAAAGTCGCTGACAAAATTGCTGAAAAAGTAAAAGATGGTGACATTATTGGGGTGGGTTCTGGTTCTACTGTTTATCTTGCCTTGTTTTCAATTTCAAAAAAAATTGAAAGGGAAAAGTTAAAAATCAAAGCCATTCCTACTTCTTTTGAAATTTCAATGACCTGTATACGTCTTGGTATCCCATTAACCAATATGATTGAAAGTAAACCAGACTGGCTGTTTGATGGTGCTGATGAAGTCGACCCTAATAAAAATTTAATTAAAGGAAGAGGGGGAGCGTTATTTAAGGAAAAACTTTTAATGAACTCAAGCTTTATTAACTACATAATAGTTGATGATTCCAAATTAGTAAATAACTTAGGGACGAACTTTCCTGTGCCAATTGAAGTGTTCCCGGAATCATTATTGTATGTAGAAAAGGAACTTAATGAACTAGGATTAAAAAGTCTCAATTTAAGATTTGCTAAAGGTAAAGATGGTCCATTAATAACTGAAAATGGAAACTTTATTTTGGATGCAAAATTTAATGAGATTAATAATGACTTAGAAAGACAAATAAAATCAGTTACTGGTGTGATTGAAAGTGGTCTTTTCATTAATTACAATGTGGAAATAATTGTAGCTTCAAATAACCTATAGCATCGATGGATAAAAAAAATCCAAAAGAAATTGATAAACTGATTGCGATTATGCAATCTGAATATCTAGCTCTAAAAGCAGAACAGACTTATAGAATAACTATTCGTGAAAATGCTTTTATTTCTAACTTCTTAGCAATTGGGGTTATAATCTCTATCTCATTTACTAATCAACCAATTAATCTTATGGTTCTTTTATTAATCCCATTAGTTTCCTCATGTATTTGTTGGGTATATCTAAATAATGATATAATAGTTAATAAATTCAGAATTTATTTTACAGATGAATTTCCTGAAAAAGTAATTCAAATATTTATTCGAAGCAAAGAGAATATCACAAGAGAAGATATTCTAAATATTATTGCATCATGGGAACACTTCCATCGTAAGAAGGATAAATTTAGAAGATTAAGGAAAATTCTAAACACTTTTTTTGTTTTTTTAGGTTTTATTGTAATAAGTATTAGTACGATGGTTGTTACTGCACCATTATTATTTACCACTTCTAGGCTAGACACAATAATTTGGGTGTTTGATTGTGTACTAATTTTGATAATGTTAGTTGCGCTTACCGTTACGAGAGATTGGTAATATGATTTTTATTTTAAGTGGTCCATCCGGGGTAGGTAAAAGTTTCTTGTGCAAAAATATAATTAAATACCTTGCCGATTTCTATATGCCCCAAAAACATACTACTAGAATAAAAAGAATAGGGGAAGATGATTTTGAGTACTTTTTTATCAACGAAACAGATTTCCTTAAAAAACTTGATCATAATGAATTTATTGTTCACACAAATATTTACAACCATTGGTATGGCCTTTCAAAATCGGAAATTGAAAAAGAGATAGATAAAAACAAACATGCTATTTTTATCTTAGATGTTTTTTTAGCTCAAATATTTAAAGAAAAATTTCCTGATGCTGTTTTGATATTTATTTTACCAACAAACATGGACGAACTTGTTCAGCATTTAGAAAGTCGCGAATCATTGTATAATGAAAGTGTAGATAAAAGAATTGAATTATTACAAACCGAACTTAAAGAATATGTAAATTTTAATTTTATAATTCCCCATTTTAATGGTGAAACATCTTTAGAACTACTTAAAAGTATTATTATTTCGTGTTTTTGCCAAAAGAATTTGTATAAAAAAGAAAATAATAATTTCATTAGACGTAATTTAAAAATATATCCTAAGCTCGCAGTGGATGCAGTAATTTTTAATACACCTCACAACAAAATTTTGCTTATCGAGAGATTAAAAGAACCAATGGGTTGGGCTTTACCTGGTGGCTTTGTTGAAAATAGAGAAACTGTTGAAGATGCTTTAAAAAGAGAAGTTATTGAAGAAACTGGTATTAATTTATTGTTCTTTCAAGAATTGGGATTTTTTTCAGAGCCCGATAGAGACCCCCGTCTTCATGTTGTATCAATCGCATTTGTTTCGGAAACTAATCTGAATGCTATAGCGGGCGGAGATGCGAAATCTTCCAGATGGTTTGATATTAATGAACTTCCAGAGAATTTAGTTTTTGATCATAGAAAAATAATACTACTCGCAATAAGAAAAATCATCTCAGTTTGAAACAATCAAATAAATGACAGTAAGATTTATTGAAATCATAAGAAAAGAATTTTGTTTAATATTATAGTGTATTCGCATACAGAATAGCTTTGTGCATTTGGAAAAATCCATGACAATATTTCTCTATAAACCATTGCATTTTTTTTATAATGATAATCTCGATCTTTCTGAATTAAAAGTAATGATCTATTCCCGAAAAATATTTGTTCTAGCAAAAGATTTATTGTTGTTGTTGATGAAACAAAATTATCAAAGCATCTTGGCACAAATTTTTCTGTTCCGGTTGAAGTAATTCAATATGCTTTAAATGTTGAAAAGAATTATTTGGAGTCATTAGGTGCAAAAATTTTACAAAGAAAAAACCCCGATGGAAGTAATTTTATTACAGATGAAAATAATTTTATACTTGATGCAAATTTTGGTGCAATAAAAAATTTGGATAAGCTTACAGCATTATTAAATCAAAGGGCAGGAATTGTTGAGCACGGAATATTTACCGGGATGACTTCTGAAGTTATATGTGCATCTAATAAAGATATCAAGATTCTAAAAAGTAAATAAAGTTTTGAATTTTATTTTTTTGAGCTTGAAAATTGTTAAAAACAGGAAAAAAACAGGAGGTGCTGTCTGTCAAAGAGAAAAAATTTCTTTAAAATTATGTTGACAAGCAATTCCTGAATTCATATTTTGTGATGTCCTTGGTAAGGATTTAAAAAAAAATATCGTGAAATTGCTCAAATTATTGATTCTGTGTGTGATGAAAAGAAACGCGGTGTTGTACTGTTTTCATTATTTTAAAGTAAAATTTAAAACCATTCACATAAATGTATAAAATAAATGAAGTTAGCATTTAACCAGAGGGATTACAATAGAATTTCTGAAATCTCGACGGAGAGTCCGTTAGTGAACGGACATGTGTGTGAATTTTCAATTGTTATGTTAAACAAAACAGAGGAGGAACTACATGCAAAAACTCTTACCAACTTAGGGACGAAAGAGTTTTAAAATGTGTGTGTGAAAAAAATGAATTTATTTTTAATTAATTTAATTAGGAGTAACAAAATGTTGAAAAAACTCTTAAGTAGTTTAAGTCTAGTGTTAGTGTTGCTCGCTTTTTTTACGAGCACGTCACTTGCACAAACTTACTATCCAACGGTCTATGTTTCATTGACCAATGGCGCTGGAACTAATACCGGGCAGAATGAATTTAATAATCCTACCGGTACCGGACCTTTAAATACAATTGATCAAGGTCTGCGTAAAGTTCAAAACGGCGGAACACTTATTATTCTTGCAGATACGTATTCTGAAGATGTAAATATTAATTTCGGAACCTACACGCAGATAACTTCCGGTATTACTATTACATTAGCTCCATTAAGAGACGTACTTTCGTTAGCTGTTATTAACAGCAACATCAATTTAAATGGCAATTTTACATTTAACATTGTTGGCGGTACTTTAACTGTTAATACGGGCACAACTCCAGCCACTCAAGCTACTCTTGTACAACTTGGTACAATTATTACTTTGCTGGCTGGTAATATTAATCTTAATGCTGCTACTACATGGACAATGGCAAATCTTACCACTATCAATATGGTAGGAAGCTCAATATGGACAAACGCAGCTCCTGGTAAAGCAGCTGCAACCAACAGCATTTTCCTTATTTATACAGGAGGATCTAGTTTTGTTGCCGGCGCGGAAAGTAATTACGGCAGTTACGGCGCTAGCGGTTCAATTACAATAAATAAAACTGCAGGCACTACTGTTACACTACCGAATAATATTACCAAAATTGGTACCAATGCTGGTACTAACGATGGTATAGTTGGTCTTTCAGGTAATGCTATTTTTAGCGGTACAGTTGCAATGGGTATGAATGATATAGACAATAATGGTACCTGTAACTTGACATTTAATAATAGTGTTGCTTTTGCAATTGGCAATAATGCGCCAGCTGATGCAACTATAGGTCAAGTAGAAAACCATGGTATTGGTACTATAATATTTAATGCCCCGGTTAGCTGGGCAGTTTCA
The DNA here is from genome assembly GCA_003155655.1 of Melioribacter sp. Classification (GTDB taxonomy): domain Bacteria; phylum Bacteroidota; class Ignavibacteria; order Ignavibacteriales; family Melioribacteraceae; genus Fen-1258. The sequence goes on along the minus strand of PMDS01000012.1, from coordinate 11,410 downwards.
GGAACATCACCTTTATCTGGTGGACAGGCTGCAAACCTTTCTTTTGGTAATCACTTAATTAGAAACCAAGGCAATGGTTCTCTTCTTTTTAATAATACTATGTCTGTAGCTGGTGATCCAACTGCTAATTCGACTTTTACTACTAATACTTTGGTATTAAACCAGGCTAACGGTACGTTGAAATTGGGATTTATGACTACCGATGCACTATCAATTGTTAATGTTACGAATAATGCTGCCGGCGGTATTTTAAATATTCAAGGTGGTACATATAATGGATATTTAGCTAATGCTGCTAGTGCAACAGTTAACCTTGGTGGAAATACAACTTTTGGCGGCCAATTATTAAATGCTGGTTCAATAGCCGAAAGTACATTTACATTAACTTTAGCTTATGGTGGAGTTTTAACTCACCTAACTAACGGCGGAACAATAACCGGTACAGGTAGAATTATTGTTACCGGAACACCTGCTTTATTCAATGGCGGTACTTTAGGAAACGTTGAAGTTGCAAGCGGCGCTGCCGGAACTTTAGGTTTTGGTTCTGCTACTACAAATGTAGGTACTTTTACTCTAACTTCTGGTGCAGTAACTTTAACCAATGTTACTTTAAATGTAGTAAACTACAACCAAAATGGCGGTTCGTTTACTTTAACTAATAATGCTTTAAGTATAATTAATACAACCGGTAACTTTAATATAACTACTGCATCCGGAACATTTATAGCTCCGGTTTTATCAACAGTTAGTTTTACCGGTGGAACTGCAGCGCAAAGTTTATTCCCTGGCGCTAATTTCCAATGCGGAAATCTTATTTTTAACAACACTTATGCACCTATTTCTGTTGGAAATTCAATGAGAGCCAACAATACAATTACTAATGCAACAGGTACAATTGTTACGTTAAGCTCTTTGAATTTAGTTCTTAATGGTGGTACAAATGTTATCACAAATAACGGTACCATTAATGCAACGGGCGGCGGCGGTGTTGTTTTAGGTGGTGTTAACTTAATAACCGGCGGTGTTGGAGGTGCTACGGAAGGTGCATTTGGTCTATATCTTGCTTGGCAAGTTCCAACATATCAACTTGCAGGTACTGGTGTTTACCAAAATGTAATTGTTGATGTTGGTACCGGAAATTATGCCCAGGTTACAACAACAGCAAGTGTCGGCTGCAAATGGAGTCAAACATTAACACTCTATTCAGGCGACTTGGATGTACAGACAGCAGCAGGCTTAATTCCAATTGATTTTGGTCCTGCTTCACCTGGAGCTACTATAGTAAGATATCCTGAAAAATCTCAGGTAGGCTTACATGCTTCAATTGGAACTTTCAATGCTTTAAATAATTATCCTTATAATGTTTATTATACAAGTTACACAGCATTTGGCGGTTCAATTTCTGCTGTTCCACTAACAGCTGCCAGGAATGTTGGTATAGAAATTACCGGTCAAGCAAGTCCTCTTGCAAATGCAAATGTTAATTTATGGTGGATCAATACAACCGGTGCATATTCAATTGATTTACCGGGCGGTTCCAATGTTAATTTTGTTGGAAGCTTAATAATTGATTCTGCTGGCTGGTTAAATCTACCAACTGGCATTGCAACTGCTTTTATTTTTAATCCTTCATACTTTACTCCGCAAATAGCTGTTAAGACACAATTCATTTACGGTAAAATAACCTTAGCAGATGGCGGAGATAAAATAGCATTTTTCGGTAATCACGTTGTTGACGGCGCTACAGCAAATTCTCTTCTTCCTTCCCCTTACGTAGCTGTAAACGCATCTCCGGTTGCAACGTTGGGTTATACTGAAATTGAAAACAATGCAAACGTTACAGTTCAAAATATTAAATCTTTCACAGCACAGTTGACTACACTTGGATCTTCAACTTTAACACTCGGTTCTTCTGAACCTGTTTCGGGTAACTTGACGATTGGTGCAAGCACTGTTAATCTGGCTTCTTTTAATTTAACTTTCAAAGGTGCCAATAATACAGTAGATCCTTCTGCCACTATAACAGGTACAGGAGCTTTTATTGCAGGTGCAACTTCAGGAAATCAGACTTTAAATGCTCCTGCTGGCGCTACTTCTGCGTTTACAATTCCGAATCTAATTATTAAAGAAGCTGCTGCTGCTCCTGCTGATCCTACTGCTCAAACGTTAGTTGTTGGCGGTGCTGCAGGTGCGCAGAATCTGATTGTATCGAACTCACTGACAGTTACCACAGGCGATCTTACAATTGCAGATGGAAAACAAGTTATAGTTACCGGAAATACAATTACTCTTTCCGGAGCTGGCAGCGATATTTTAGTTCAAGGCTTAGCATCCGGTATTTTAGTTACTAATCCTACTTCCGGTATTCTTACTCTTTCTATGAATCCTGCTTTAAGAACAATTCCTAATTTAACAGTAAATGGTCCTACAGCTTTAGCTACCGTTACCGGTTCTACTGGCTCTAGCACTTTACTTGTTTATAATGCAACAGCAGGTGCAACTCTTGGTTTAAGACAAACTGCTAATCTTGATTTAGCTGCATGGAATCTTTTAACAAACAATTTTATAAGAACAACCGGTTCAAATCTTGCTACTACAGGTTATCTTGAGTATGCAGCAGGTTTGTCTACCCTTGGTTTCTCTTATGGTTTTGTTGAAGGTATTGGATTCTCAATTCCTAATCTAAAGATTTCAACTGCTGTAACAGTTGGTTCTGTAAATCAAAATTTCACTGTTACTAATAATCTTTATTTAAATAATTGTACATTCACTACAGTTAATCCCGGTGGTTCAAATGTAATGAATGTTGGTGTTACCGGCGGCGCAGTTCCTAATATTATTGTTGAAGGTGCAGGCAATGTTGATGTTGCTCCAACCTTCCCGTTAGGAAAAGCAAGCTATGTATTTGCTAATACCGCTATTCCACTTACAAATACAAGTATTACAGGCGGACAAATTTCAATTAGTTCAAACACATCTGCCTATAGACAGGTCAGTATTACAAGCGCTACTGCTACCGGTGGAGTTATTGCTAACTTAGCAAGTAACTCTGCAACTAATGAGTCAATTAATAAAACTTGGAGCAGTAATACAGGTTATGTAATTAACGCTACTACAGGTGGTGATGCTTATGGTCAGTTTACGAATGGCAGTTATTATGTTGATGTTACATGGATAACAGCTACGCCTCACTATTTAAAGGTTGGTGAAAAAGTTAAAGTTTATGATGCTGGTTCTTTCAATAATGGCAGTTCATTAAATTGTGATTATGCGACTGGTGGAGGTCTTGTTGGTTTTGTAACATCCACACCAACTGCAACCCATTTTACTGTACGTGAAGTTTTCAATATAAGTGCATTCCCTGGTCCTGTTACCTGGGGCGAAACTGTTGTTTCTGGTCAAACAGCAAAAATTGAAAGTTACTATACACCAGTTGGTTATGTTGTTCTTCAGTGCAATTCTGTTATTCCTTATGCTGTTGGTGATAGAATTGTCGTTACAAACGAACCAACTGCCCTTCATTTGAATGGCGAATGGGTTGTTACTGGTGTTAGTGGTAATGAACCAGATAATGGTGGTTCAGTAGCTACTCTTGCAGCAAACGAATTTAGAATTTTAGCTCCTAGTGTTGTTTATAGTACAGGCGTTGCAGGTGTTAACTTTGTTGGCGCAGCTGCAGGCGGTGTAAATGGTTCAGTTGATATTACAACTTCTACACCACATGGACTTATGGTTGGTCAATTTGTTACATTCTCAGCGTTTGCAGGCTCATATCCTGTAACGGCTGTTGTTTCACCAACAGTATTCAGGGTTACATTACCATACACTGTTACAAATTATCATAACGTTGCAGCTACCGGTATTCCACAAATTGGCGGAACTCTTTCTTATACCGGCGCTGGTGGAAATCAAGGTAAAGTTACTATATCTGCTGCAAACCACACTTTTGCAAATGGTCAAACTATTGTAATTGCAGGCGCTCTTCCTGTTGGTGCTAACGGCGAACCTACACTTAACGGCACATGGGTAATCAGCAATGTTGTTACTGCTCTTGGTGTTGGTGTATCATTCGATATTACACTTGCAGGCAAATCAAATGCTGCAATTCTTGGTACTCCTACTGCCAATTATGTGACTCCTTCTTCTGTAGCTGTTCTTGGTGATGTTGATGTTACAACATCTACACCTCATGGTTTCTCAGTTGGTAATTCAATTACAATTTCAGGCGGAGCATTAGCCGGTACTTACACTGTACTAGCTGTTTCCCCACTTGTTTCACCAACAGTATTTACAATTGCTTGGGCAGGCGGCACTGGTCTTGCAGATATTGCTGCTCCTAACGCAAGCTATAGTGGTTACGCTTATCTTACTGGTACTGTTGTAGGTGATGTTATTATTACTACAGCATTGCCAACAAGTGTAGCTGTTACTAATCCGGTAGTTATTAGCGGAGTTACTGCTTCTACAGGACTAAACGGTACATGGGCAGCCAGTGCTGTTCTATCTCCTTTCCAATTTAGAGTAACAGTTCCAGGTATTACTGTTGGAGGTAGCGCAGGTTCTTTAGCAAATGTTACTCAAACTGTTGTTGCTGCTGCCGGTACTACTAAATATTGGCCATCTGCAACATCTACATTAGCTCAAGACTTGTCTGTAAATTATTCACCACTAGGTGACGGCGTTACTAACTTCGTAGCAACCCCAACTGGCGCTGCAGTTTACTCAACTGGTAAAGTTACATTCTATGTTAACGGAGCTACTACTGCAAGCAGAACAGTTGCAAATAATTTGTTCTTGCAAAGCGGTGTTTTATCTATTCAATCATCTTCAGGCAATACAACAACATTAACATTAGGACCGGCAGGTACAACTACTCCTATCCTCACAAAATATAATACTGGTCTCTTGGTATTAAATGATGGTGGTTCAACAACATTGGGAGTACTTGCAGTACCAACAACAGGTCTTAGTCTTGTTTATGCTACTAATGGTACAACTGCAACTCCACAAGGTACAGGAGTTGAATATAGCGGTGTATCAGCTGTAAATAATTTTACAGTTAATGCACTTGTTAATCCATTAACAATAAATTTCTTGACAGGTACAATTAAAGGAAATATGGCGTTAAATGATAATGTAGTGTTAAACGCAACAGGTACACCTTCAACAACTACATTAGTAGGTAATTTAACTTTAGCAGCAAATAAAACACTTACAATTAATCCAAGTAATACTTTATTGGCTCAAGGTAATATTACTTTGGCTTCCGGCGCTGCAATTGCTGGAAGTGGTTCTTTAACATTTGGCGGTGCATTAGCTCAGGCTGTTACATTTTCATCAGCAAATTCAACTGTTAGCAATCTCACAATTAATAAATCAGCCAACGATGTTAAAATGACTGGTGGAAATCTGACAATTACCGGATTGCTCAATTTAATTTCTGGTGATATTATTACAGGTGCTACAAATGTACTTAATTTAACTCCTCCAACACACGGCGCTGTATTTAACGGTACTGCTATTAGTCAAGGTTATACCGGTGGAAGCAGTGCAAGTATGGTTGTTGGTAATGTTGCTAAAACATTTAAGAACGACAATACTGTATTTAATTCAACTGAAGAAATAAACAGATTCCCGGTTGGCGATGGCACAAACTATAGACCAATTGCTCTTACATTTAATTCAGCATTTGGATTCCCAACCGTTCCAAATAATATTACAATAACAGCAAACTTTACAAATTCAACTCCTGGTGGCGCAGTTGGTTTACCAATTGCTAATGGTGTTGCAAGTGGTATTAACATTGCAAGATATCCATCATTCTATTGGGGATTATCTACCTCAGGTACTGTTTCTCCATCTCTTGTATTTGATTTGGAAGTAGTAGCTGCCGGATATACAATGTATGATGATGTTAATAACATCAGAATAATTCGTAGATATGGCGTTGGTACAGACGTTGCAAATGAATGGGATCTACAGGGCGATGCTGCAGATTATGATAACACTTTAAATGCAACAGTTCCAACAGTTATTTCTAAGAATTCTACCGGTGGTTTAAGAACTGGTGGAGCTATCTTTACACTTGGTTTGAAATCAAATATGTCTGTTAAGACACCAATTGCAAAACAATGGTTAGTATGGAACACAACAACTTCTGAGAATAGACCAATTTCCGTATCAAATCTTTTCAAAGGTAATGTTGGTTCATTAACTTATGTAGCTACATCATCAAATACTGCAGTTGCAACAGTTCATATGTCAGGTCCAACCACTCTTGTTGTTGCAGCACAAGGTCTTGGTGACTGTATTGTTACTGTTACTGCTACAGATGCTACTACTAACGACTTCTTTGCTTTTAGCTTCCCTGTTAACGTAGGTCCAACAGACGTAGCTTCAACAGAGCAGTTGCCAACTGAGTTCGCATTATTCCAAAACTTCCCGAACCCATTCAACCCAACAACTAATATTAGATTTGATTTACCAAAAGAATCTAATGTAACGTTGAAGATTTACAATGTTCTGGGTGAAGAAGTTGCTAAATTAGTTGACAAAGTTATGCCAGCTGGTCATCAATCAGTTACTTTCGATGCTACAAAACTTGCAAGCGGTATGTATATTTACAGAATACAAGCTGCAGATTTTGTTCAAGTAAAGAAAATGTTATTGATGAAGTAATAAAGCTGTAACTTAGCTTTTAGCTGCATAGATTTACCAGAAACCCTCCGCATAGCGGAGGGTTTCTGTTTTTATGAATTACAATTGGTTACAAGAGTGGCATTATTTATAGGATTTCTTAGAAAACTTAAAGCTGTAAACAAAGAATTGGGCTTGGCATATCCATCCCTTCGGGAAAAGCCCGGATTTTTTACTTGGTTAAACTCCACATACTGAAGGACATGATTATAAATTAAATTATGCGTGAGGTGAGTCAGTAAAATTGCATAGGTAACAATTTGTTCTAAATAATATTATGATTTATAAATATGAGCGCTTTTAATTCCGTGCCGCTCAAAAGCATTTCTTGTATCAATAATAAGCTTTGAATACTTTGCTATAAATTGATAATCAAAATTGTCATGATCTGTACTTAATAGAACTAAATCATACTTAGAAAGATTTTCTTCTGTAAGTAATACCGATTGCTTATTGTAAATATATTTTCTTGAAGGAGTAAGGTTTGGAATAAACGGGTCGCTATAATCTACAAAAGCGTTTTTATTTTCGAAAATTTCAATTAGTTTTAATGAAGGAGACTCGCGTTTATCATCAATATTTTTCTTATATGAAACGCCCAGTATAAGAACTTTTGCGCCATTAATAGATTTTTTATTTTGGCTTAGAACATTAACAACATTTTCTGCAACGTAGTATGGCTGATATGTATTGATCTCACCGGCTAGTTCAATAAACTTTGTATTAATATCATATTCGCGGGCTTTCCAAGTTAAATAAAATGGATCTATAGGAATGCAGTGACCTCCCAAACCCGGTCCGGGATAAAATGCCTGATACCCAAATGGTTTTGTTTTTGCAGCTTCAATAACTTCCCATATATCAATGCTCATCTTATCAAAAACCATCTTTAGCTCATTCATAAGCGCTATGTTTACAGAACGGTAAATGTTCTCCAACAATTTTGCTGCTTCTGCAACTTGTGTAGATGAAACCGGTACAGTTTTAACTATTATTTGATCATACAATAAACACGCTGCTTCAAGACAAGCTGGTGTTGTTCCTCCAACTACTTTGGGAATCGTTGAAGTAGAATAATCCGGGTTATTTGGATCTTCTCTTTCAGGGCTAAATGCCAGAAAAAAATCTTTACCTGCTTCGAACTTATTATGCCCATTTTTCAATCCGCATTCCTCTAACAATGGCTGTAGTATTTCGCTTGTTGTTCCAGGGTATGTTGATGATTCTAAAACTATTAATTGTCCTTTTTGCAAATATTGAGCAACTGTATGTGCAGAATTTTTTATATAAGTCAGATCCGGTCCTCGATGTTTATCTAAAGGTGTGGGTACGCATAGTAAAACAGCATCTGTCTCAGTTAGACGGGAAAAATCGGATGTTGCAAAAAATAATTTTGTTTCTAATACATGTTGAATATTTTCTGAAGAAATGTGTTTTATGTAACTTTGACCATTCATTAATGGAGGAATTTTATTTATATCTGTATCAAAACCGATAGTTTTAATTCCTTTTTTGGCAAATTCCAGGGCAAGAGGTAAACCAACATAGCCCAATCCAATTATTCCTACAACAACAGTCTTTGAGTGGATTTTACTTAGTAATTGTTCATGTAAATTCATACGCTATTTTTTTTGAAATTTAATATTTTGTTAGTTAATGGCAAATAGTGTGATTTTATAAATCAATATTAATATAATGAAATATAGTCTTTTTACCCGGAATTTCGTAGCCCGCAATTATTGAAATCTATAAAGATATTATTATTTTTAAAGTACATATATAGAAAGAAGGTTAAAATGAAAAAGGTAGCTCTATTGTTCATAGTGTTAATGTTTTTGTCTTTAATTCCAACTTATTCTCAAATATTGGAAGACAGCAAAGATGAACATAAATTTGACCCGTCAAAAAATCCTTTTCTGGATTTAAAGGAAACTGTTCTTCAGGCAAATCAAAGCGGTAAAAGGATTTTATTGGATGTAGGCGGGGAGTGGTGTATTTGGTGTCATAGACTGGATGCGTTTATTGATCAGCATAATGAAATAAAAGATTTTTTAAAAGATAATTTTGTTGTTCTTAAAATTAATTATAGCCCTGAAAACAAGAATGAAAAGTTTTTAGAACAATATCCTAAAGTTGCAGGTTACCCTCATATATTCATCCTGGAAAAAGATGGTAAATTTTTGTTTTCAAAAAATACAGGTGAACTTGAAAAGGATAAATCTTACGATGCTGATAAAATTCTCGCTTTCTTGAAAGAATGGGCGCTTTCATCTGAAAAAAAGTAAGAAAATCAAATTCCTTTAATTATTCTTCCCGGCAGTTTAAAAAGTGCGCCGATCAAATCGAATACGCCATCTACTGCAATGCCAACTAATCTAAAGGGAAGAAGTATAATCCATATTAATGGATATAAAAACAACGCGGCAAGAGCCAGAGGCCAGCAAAATAGTAATAGTATGAGCCATAAAAGAAATTTAAACATTTTAGTCTCCGGCACTCTTTGTAAAATTTACTGCTGTCCAATAATTATCAATTGAAAATGATAGGCAATATACCAAACCGTTTTTTTTGCCAATTTCGCGAACTGTTTCTTCATCAAGGTCACATACAAAATTTGGAGAATTTTTTGGCCATGAAACACAGAACATACCGTCATTTTTGATATAATCTTTTAGAAAAGGGAACTCAATTGATAATTCTTTTCTGGAACTGGTAAATAAATGAATCAAATCAACAGCGCTTTTTAATTGTTTATGAAAATATATTTTTGCTGCTACACCATTTAATAAATTCAAATAATATTCCGGCTCGTTGATTAGTTTTACCTCGAATCCTTCTTTAATTCCAAGCCTTTTATGTAATGGTAAATCATTAATTGTTTCCATTGTTTTAATCCTTTCATATTATTAGACGGCAGCAATGCAATAAAGGTTGTAAAAAATATTCAGGGATTTATTTAATGAGAGAGCGGTGTAGATTATTTTACACCGCAACTTTAAGTACTAATTATTAGACAACAAAATAATAAGAATAGATTATTGATGGATCATCGTAAATCATACTTAAGAAAAACAAAAAATGCTGCTGCGTATGATATGATTGAATATAGTATTAACAGTCCTAGATCAATAATTGTTGGTTTAAGAATATCAGAAAACTTTAAACCGGCGGCTGTATATTTTGGTAACTCATGTAAGTCAAGGGAGTTATCGTTTCTTCCGGTAGATATTTTAACTCCTTTCCTGCTATCCATTGAAATTCTAATCATTCCCGCCTGATTAGGGCTCTCATTTTGCTTTTTTTCGGTATATGCTACAAAATCATTCTTATAATTTTGAATCTGATTTTCGTAAAGTGTTTTTTGGTCAATTCCGGTTGAAGCAAGATTCATTGCCGCAAACTGAAACGATGATGCAGGTGAGAAACGGGAAAGAGTTAGAGCTAGTTTTTCCAGCATTGCTTTTTTATTCCTTAACTCTTCATTAAGTCTTAATGAGTAATCACTAATATTTTTTTGAACTTCGGAACGCAATTTATCTTCCTGTTCCAACCAGGCGTAACTATTATCATCTTCAAAAGCTTTACGCTCATTATCACTCATCCCCTTCATTTGGAGGTTTCTTACCGCCCACATATCCGAAAGCTGCTTGAAGTGATTATCCCATAAACTTTTTGAATATGAATCTTTTTGACTTTCAGTTTCAGCAATTGAAGGAACTATTATTATCTGGGAAGCAGACATAACTCCAATTCTGGGTATAATAAAGACAAATACTATCCACGCAACAAGAAGTATCATAAAAGAAATAGAAGAATATTTGGTTAAAGAAGAAATGAATACTCCGAAAGCGCTAAAAAATGTCAGGTAAAGAATAGCTGATACAATCAAAAGAATAATACTTACCCAATGAATTGATGTAAGTGGTACTTTGAATATAACTAATAATAATAATCCGGCAAGAATTGGAATGAGCAATGGAATTACTAATCCTAACCATGACCCAATAAACTTTGCAGAAATGAATGTCGAGCGGGGTATGGAATTTGAAAACACTAACCGTAAAGTTCCATCTTCTTTCTCTCCGTTTATAGAATTGTAAGTGAACAATATTGCAAATAGGGAAAAAACAACTGTAACAATAAAAGTAAAATCGATATATTGAAAAACAGCATAAATTGGATCATCGGAATAATAACTGTTTTGAAGCTTAACATCATTCCGGGCGTTAACCTGAGAGAACCTTCCAATATCATTATTAACTCCGGCTGAAAATATCTGCATGGGATCAGGCGGGCGGTATGCTTTTGCTGTAAGACTCATCCAGGAATGTGACTGCATCATTTCCTGCTCTGATAGGCTTGTTGCTGTGTTATACTGTTTAACAGAGTTGTTAAATTCTTTTATCCCTATTCCAATGCTTGTCAATATTAAAACCGAACATGTTGCAAAAGTTGCAAAAAATTTGGGACTGTTAATTATATTTTTCAATTCTTTTTCAATTAATAATTTTAGCATAATGCCTCCTAACGCAGATCATATCTGAAAAATTGTTTATATGAAGTACCGAAGAAAATGATATTTGCCAGCAGTAATAGTCCCATATCAATAATTGAGGCGGAAAAAGAACGTGATAACTGCTGTGGAACAAACTCATATTTTGGCAGTTCAGCCGGATTAATTTCCGGTGGTTTATTTTAACTTAAAAAACCACGT
>PMDS01000005.1 GCA_003155655.1 Melioribacter sp. | reverse complement strand
CTGTTTGCGTAAGGTGAGTAATTAATTAAATATTAAGATGTATTTATTATAAAATAAAAATATTTTCAGGTTAGTATAAATATAAAAGGAAAATGTTTAATAAAAGTTATAAGGAATTCCATTCAAATATAGGAGCAAGTTTCCCTGGTTTATTGTTATTATTTACATTATTCCAAAAAGGTGATACACCGTGATCCAACAAAACCTCAAATTGAATGATCGAATCCAAATTAACTAACCAAACAGAAGTTGTATGATTTTTTATTTTAGGTGAAATATAAAATAAACCACTATTCAAGAAACTGTTAGGAATAGTACAAACAAAACAATTTCTACCTTGTTTTAATTCAGGCCAATTATCTAAATATCCATCAGTATGAAAGCTTCTTAGAATAGTAACTCCATCAGATGATACTAAATCAAATCCTATACAAAGACTAGAATTTCTGAAACTTAGATTAAATTCTATAATAACAAATATATCTTCTTTGCTTGAGTAAACGCCCTTATGTAGACCCCTCTTAGATTGAATTTTAATTGATAATAACTTTACCATATCATTTCCAGGAGCATTATTTTCATCCCATACTACTTCATTCCTAAGGTTAGTTACTTGTGAAAGATAGTTTGAAATAACTGAATTTGGATCACCAACATTAACAATCTTTCCCTGATCAATATGAATAACTTGTTTACAAAGCACCTGGACAGCATTTAAATTATGACTAACAAATAGTACTGTTCTATTTTGCTTTGCAACACCTTCCATTTTTTCTAAACACTTTTTTTGAAATTGAGCATCTCCAACAGCCAGAACTTCATCAACTAAAAGAATTTCAGGTTCTAAATGAGCAGCAACGGCAAATGCTAACCGAAGATACATCCCGCTAGAATATCTTTTAACCGGAGTATCAACAAAATTGTCAACTTCAGCAAAATCAATTATTTCATCGAATTTTTGTTTTATTTCAGAATTAGTCATTCCTAAAATTGCCCCATTTAAAAAAACATTTTCCCGGCCAGTTAATTCAGGATGAAAACCAGTTCCAATTTCCAATAGGCTGGCAACACGCCCACGAATTTTAATTTCACCTTCTGTAGGTTCAGTAATTTGACTCAGTATTTTTAGAAGAGTGCTTTTCCCAGCACCATTGCGTCCTATTATTCCAATAACTTTCCCCTCTTCTACTTCAAAAGAAATATTTCTAAGCGCCCAAAATTCCTTTTTTACTTTTTTGCTATTTTTATAATTTCCAGAAATGAATTTTAAGGGAAGTGTTATAGCATTTGTTAAGGATACTCTTAAGGAAGAATATTCTTGATCACCAATACGCTTGGTATTGATATTATACTTTTTGCTAATATTTTCTACAGATATGATAGTTTGCGACATATAAAGAATAATCTTGACAACAATAAAAAGTTTATTTTTAGTTAATTCTCAGAAATAAATTTATTCAACAAATTCTAGATAATATCAGCAAATGTATTTTCCATTTTACGAAAATAATAAGCACCAGAAAGTAAGATAAGAATAACTACAACTGCTGATATAAATAATCCAGGTAAATTTAGCGGCATCCAGCTACCTAAAAGTGACCATCTAAAACCATCAATGACACTCACCATTGGATTTAGAGAGTATATGATTTTCCAGTTATCGGGAATTATACTGCTACTAAAACCAACTGGAGATATGTAAAGTCCAAATTGTACAATAAATGGAACAATATGTCTTACATCCCTGTACTTAACGTTTAGTGCAGAGAACCACAAACCTATCCCAAATGAGAATAATAATGCTAATAAAAAAAATAATGGTAACCAAAAAACATTAACATTAGGAATTACTCCATACCAAATCATCATAAATATTAAAATTATAGAACTTAAAATAAAATCTACAATTCCAGAAATAATTGTTGCGGCAGGAATAATTAGTCTTGGAAAATAAATTTTAGTAATCATGTTTGCATTAGCAACTACTGAATTACTACTTTCATTTAAAGCATTAGAAAAGAATTGCCAAGGAAGAAGTCCTACAAAACTAAGGAGTGGGTATGGTATACCATCAGACGGTAAATGTGCAAGTTTGCCGAAAATAACAGTAAAAACAATCATCGTTACTATGGGTCTAATAACTGCCCAAGTAATACCAATTACAGTCTGCTTATATCTTACAAGAATATCCCGCCAAGCTAAAAATAAAAACAGTTCCCTGTACAACCAAAGTTCTTTAAAATCAATTTTGATTAATCCACGTTTCGCACTAATAATTCGTAGCTGATTGGAATATTTCATTTTGAATATGAGTTTTTTATATCTATTAAAAACAACAGTTTAGAAAAAATATATCCCCTACATCAATAATATAATTGAATCATTGTTTTTATTAACTCAAGTTGACCGCCTATAAGCAAAAAATGCAAAAGCAGCGAAAAGATAAAAGATTTATTAAATTAACACAAGCACAACAAGTTCATAGGTAAAAAGATGTTTAGACTACAAAGGATACCTTTGCAGGTAGAACTCTTGCTTATTGAGCTGCAACAATTCTATAATGATTATCAGTGGATACACTTTAAGAGCATATTATTGGCGTTACTAATAACGCCTTACAAATCAACTCTAAACGGGATGGTGAAAGTATTGTCATTTGGCAGTCATCGAAGTAAACATAATGAGTTTCTCAATGATTGCTCATCGATACTTAGCAAAGCATTAAAATACTATTCAATGATGATCCTCCAGTTGCTGAAAAAAAAGAACGAGCCGTTATATTTTATAATAGACGACACGACAAACAAAAAACGTGGCAAACATATATTGGCAGCCTATAAATTATTCGATCATACAAGTAAGCAATATATATTGGGTCAACAATTAGTCTGCGCTATCTTGGAATATCGAGGAATCGCGATTCCGTATGGAATAGAAATATATATTCCAGAAGATCAAGCGAAAATAACGTGCCGGGAATTTAAGAAAAAGACACAGATCGCCACTGAAATGCTTGATGGATATGAATCGGATGAAAAGCAGGAAGTATTCGTAGTAGCCGATACGTATTACGCGTCACCAGGAATAATGGGAATATGCCGCAAAAAGGGATACAATTTTGTATCGATGCTCAAGACTAATAGAATTTTATATATCGAAAACAAGGAAATGAATATAGCGTCCTATACGAGAAGATATTTCACCAGAAGAAAGAAAAGTTGCCATACAATAAAAATAGGGACTAAGAAATATCAAGTACGCAGTGAAAAGGTATTATTGAAATCCGGAGGGGCAGTGAAATTAGTATGTACAAGAGGACTGTCACATTGCACTGTGAAGACTCTATTTACAACTAATGCTGCTCTTCCGATTGAATCTATAATAACAGCCTACAGCAGGAGATGGTCGATAGAAGTAT
>PMDS01000055.1 GCA_003155655.1 Melioribacter sp. | reverse complement strand
CGACTTCTTGGTCCCAAACCAAGCGCTCTAGCCGGGCTGAGCTACTCCCCGTCACAATTTCAAAAATTGGGACTCAAAAATATATCTTTACAATCGAATTGTCAATTTTGAATATCATTTCCCCTTCTTATTGATTATTCCTATTTTTACAGAAAATATATAGCAAAATGTCAGTCCCATTATTTTTAACCGGCAAATATCTCAAGTCAAAAAAAGATTCACGTTTTCTATCGGTTATTTCAATAATTACAATAATTGGAATATCTGTTGGCGTTGCGGTTGTAATAATTGCACTCACAATTCTTGATGGATTTGAATCGGTTGTTTCTGAAAAAATAATGAATTTTAATTCTCATATAAAAGTTACAGGATATAGCAGCCGTAATCTAGCAGAACCTTCTCTAGTGATTCCTCAGATAGAAAAGCAGTTTGGCAATAATTTTACAGCAATACAACCTTTCATATCAAAACTTGTAATTATAAAAGCGAAAAAATATTCGGAAGGGATTACACTTACCAGTATCGAGAACGCAAAAGATAATTCCGAATTGAAAAATTATATTAAGGAAGGCTCGTTTAATATAGAACCAGATAGCGGACTTCCAAAAATTATTCTTGGCAAAAAACTTGCCGATAAAATGTTCATTAAACCCGGAGATAGAATAACAATCTTTTCTTTACATAACGATAATATTCCAACAGCAGACAATCCTCCGGCTATACAACAATTCATTGTTTCCGGAATATATGAAAGCGGATTAAGCGAATACGATGATCTCAATGCTTATATAAATTTTACTGCTGCGCGGGAATTATTTGGGATGAAAAATGAGATATCCGGCTATAACATAAGGATAAAAGATATAAGCCAGGTAAAGATACTTGCAGAACAACTTCAGGATTTTCTTGGCTATCCTTATTATGTCAGAACTATTTTCCAAATCCATCAAAATATATTTACATGGATTGATTTGCAGAAGAAACCTATACCAATTGTACTTGGATTAATAATTTTTGTTGCAGTATTTAATATTGTCGGAACAATGTTGATGATTATTCTTGAAAGGACAAACGCTGTTGGAATTTTGCGATCACTAGGAGCCAGCAGAAAATTAATAATTAAAACATTTCTCTATCATGCAATCTATTTAATATCAATAGGCATAATTATTGGAAATTTTTTAGCTCTTGTATTGAGTTATATCCAAAAAGAATACAATATTATTTCATTACCGGGCAAAATTTATTTTATAAATAAAGTACCAATTTCAATTGAATTAAGTAATTATTTGCTTGTTACAACGGTAACCTTATTAGTTTCATTAACCGCTTCACTTCTGCCGGCATGGATAGCATCAAAGATAAAACCAATATCTGCCATAAGGTTTGATTAATTATGATAGAACTTTTTATTGCCAAAAGATATTTACACGCAAAACATAAATTGAATTTTATTACAATAATATCAATTCTCTCGACCCTGGGAATAACAATCGGCGTTGCCGCTTTGATAATTGTTCTTTCTGTATTTAACGGTTTTGGTTCCCTGGTTACTTCAATATTAGTCAGCTTTGATCCACACATAAGGATTTCTGTTGTAGATGAAAAGGGCTATTTACAAATTGCTTCAATAGAAAAAATCCTATCCAATACAAAAGATATTGAACACTACTACCCTTTTGTTGAAGGAAAAGCAATTTTATTAAATAAAAAATCGTACCAAATTGTTAATCTCAAGGGAATAAAAGATCAGAAGGAAAATGAATCATGGGGAGTTGCTTCAAAAATTATCAGCGGCAAATTTGATTTATCCGATAACTCTTTAAATAAAATTATATTAGGAATACCTTTAGCATTAAGGCTTTCAGCCAGGATTGGAGATACGGTCACGGCGACCTCCGCGTATAACATCGAAAAAACTATTGCAACGCTTTCAATTCCGCTGACAAGAAAATTTGTTGTTGCAGGAATATTTGAATCAGAGAACCGGGATTATGATGTTTCTTATGCATTTACATCACTTCCATCTGCTCAAAGACTGTTTGGATTAAAAGACCAGATTAATGGTTTTGAAATCCGCCTAGATAATTTTAGAAAAGCCGAGGATGTTAAAAACGAACTTTCAAAAACAATTGACACAAAATTATTTGCAATTAACACCTGGTACGACCTGCATAAAGAACTGTACAATGTTATGCTTGTTGAAAGGTGGAGCGCTTACATACTGCTTTGCCTTATAATTGCCGTTGCAGTTTTTAACATATTTGCATCTCTTACTATGACAGTAATCGAAAAAAGAAAAGATATAGGGATTCTCCGTTCGATGGGAGTTAACCAGAAATCAATAAAAAAGATTTTTATGTTTGAAGGAATTCTTGTTGGAGTGATTGGGACACTATTAGGATTGGCTCTTGGCGTTTTAGTTTGTTATCTGCAAATAAGATATAATTTCTACCCGTTGGATTCATCTAAATATATAATTGATGCCCTGCCTGTTGAAATACGGGGCACAGATATTCTTGCCACGGGGGCAATGGCAATGTTTCTGGCATTTATAGCGGCAATTTATCCTGCTAAAAGAGCTGCAACTACAAAAATTATTGATTCAATAAAATATGAGTAGCTGATCATGAGTGATGAAAAAATAATTCTTGAAGCGAATAACATTCATAAATCTTTTTTTAAACAGAATAAAGATAAACTGGAAATTCTAAAAGGCGTTTCGCTTCAGGTAGAGAAAAGTAAAATCAGTATTATTATTGGCGCATCCGGCGCAGGTAAGAGCACACTTCTTCATATTCTTAGCGGGCTTGATAATGCCGATGAAGGCGAGGTAAAAATCAACAATACAAAGATTTTTAATCTGCTGGATGATAAACTATCCAAATTCAGAAATAATAATATCGGTTTTGTTTTTCAATTTCATCATCTTTTGCCTGAATTTGACGCCGTAGAGAATATTGCCATACCAATAATGATAAATGGAGAGACAAAACAAAAAGCAATGAGGCGCGCAGAGTATCTGCTCTCGATGGTTAGCTTGAGTGACAGGCTCCATCACAAACCTTCGGAATTATCCGGGGGAGAGCAGCAGCGGGTAGCAGTTGCAAGGGCTCTGGCAAATAATCCTTCAATTATTTTTGCAGATGAACCGACCGGGAATCTTGATTCTGCAAACAGTAATTCACTTCACCAATTGTTTGTTGAACTTAAAAATGAACTTGGAATCACTTTTTTGGTTGTAACTCATAATCCAAACATGATGAATCTTGGCGATGTTGTTTTTGAAATGAAAGATGGACAAATTTCAATCAACAGATAAATAATAAAAATTATTCTCATTAAAATATAGAATTTCATTAAAGAGAGGTTATTGTTATAAAATGAACTCATTCAACAAAATGGATAGATTTAATCATGCACGCCCTTACTCTTTTGATTACAGCGCTTTTAGTGTTTGCTCTCGCTTACAGGTATTATGGAAAGTTCATTGCAGCAAAAATTTTAGTTCTTAATGATAATAGAGTTACTCCTGCTTATACTTTAAGAGATGGGAGAGACTACCACCCCACAAACAAATGGGTACTATTTGGTCACCACTTTGCAGCCATATCCGGTGCAGGCCCATTGGTTGGACCCGTTCTTGCGGCACAATTTGGCTATTTGCCTGGCTATTTATGGATTTTAATCGGAGCAGTTTTAGCCGGCGCAGTGCACGATATGGTTATTCTTTTTGCATCAGTAAGGCATCAAGGATTATCACTTTCAACAATAGCGAAAGAACATCTTGGAAAAACTGCCGGTGTTGCTACAGCGTTTGCAGTTTTATTTATAATAATTACTTCCCTTGCAGGATTAGCAATAGTTGTTGTGAATGCACTTAATGAAAGCTCATGGGCAACTTTTACAATAATTATGACAATACCAGCAGCTTTAATTGTTGCCGTATGGATGTATAAAATAAGACCGGGTAAAATTGTAGAAGCATCGTTAATTGGTGTTACACTGGTAATACTAGGAGTAATTTTTGGAGAACAAATTTCCCATTCGCCATTTGGTGAATGGCTAAAATTTTCAAAACAAACATTATCTCTTGCCCTTCCGGTGTATGGGTTTATTGCATCTACACTGCCGGTTTGGCTGCTTCTCTGCCCCAGGGATTATTTAAGTTCTTACATGAAAATTGGAACAATACTTTTGTTGGGTATTGGAATTGTTATTGTAAATCCAGTCATCCACATGCCGGCAGTAACAAGTTTTATAAATGGCGGCGGACCAATAATACCGGGCAAAGTTTGGCCGTTTGTATGTATTACAATTGCCTGTGGAGCAATAAGCGGGTTCCATGCACTTATTGGGACAGGTACTACTCCTAAAATGATTAGTAAAGAAACTGAAATTCTCCCTATTGGTTACGGAGCGATGCTTGTTGAAGGAATTGTTTCCATACTTGCGCTGATTGCAGCAACATGTTTAATACCAGGAGATTATTTTGCAATTAATTTGAGTCCGGAAATTTTCCACAAACTTGGTTATGCAACTTCACAGCTGAACGATATTCAACAGATGGTTGGAGAGACACTTACGGGAAGATCCGGAGGGGCTGTTTCTCTTGCGGCGGGTATGTCATTAATTCTCTCTTCTATTCCCGGGATGAAAATGTTAATGGGATACTGGTATCACTTTGCAATTATGTTTGAGGCACTGTTTATTTTAACAACAGTTGATACAGGCACAAGGGTTGCGCGTTATATATTTCAAGAGATGGCAAAAACAATTCACCCAAAGCTTGGCAGCAGCACCTGGATGCCTGCAGTTATTCTAAGCAGCGGAGTTATTACTGTATCCTGGGGCTACCTTGTTTACTATGGAGAGATAAAAACAATCTGGCCAATGTTTGGTGTAGCCAACCAGCTACTTGCAACAATTGCTCTTTTAATAGGAACAGTTTTTATTTTGGATAGCACAAAAAAATGGAAGTATGGGCTTATAACGTTTCTGCCAGCACTATTTATGGTTGTTACAACTATCACTGCAGGATTTATGACCATATTCGACAACTATCTTCCGATAAATAATTTTCAAGGAAATTTTAACGCAACCTTAACTTTTATTATGATTCTTCTTTCTCTTGTTGTTTTTTATGAGTCAATACGAAAAATATATTTAATGAAAGGGAAACTGCTTTGAAAGTATAGATTTGTAGAGGCTATAAAAAGAATTATATCTTAATAATATTGCTATTTCCGGCGATATTTAGCCTGAAAATACTCTAACATATAAAAAATTCCGCAAGCGGCTGAATACCGTTATGAATGGTTTGACAAAAACACCTGTCTGGACTATGTTAAATATTAGACATCAAAGTATTAATTGTTAGCAGATTATTCATAACCTCTATTTTATAAAATTATGGAGAAGAAAATGAAAAGAAAAGACTTTTTAAACTCAGCCTGCTTACTTGGATTTTGTTCATGTGTCGGAATGCCGTTTTTCTCAGGTTCAAAGTTATTAGCCGCTCAATTGGATGATAAGAAAAAAGAAGAAGATCCGAGAATACCGTTTATGCAATCACGTTTTGGTAAATTATGGGATATTGTTGAATCTAAAGTCGGTCCTGAAAAGAAAGAAGAAATCATTGAAAGCTTAGGACGTGAGTGTGCAAAAGCAAATAAGAATTTCTACATGAAGTATAAAGACAATATTGATGGATATTTTAAAGAAATAACCTCCAGGTGGATGGAAACTGCTGAATACAATAAAGAAGAAGGTAAAATTAAGCTCGTTGGTAAAAAAAATGAGTCGTGCGGATGTCCTTTAGTAAATAAAGCATTTATTAATAAAGATTTTTGCAAATGTTCACTAGGTTATCAAAAAGAAACTTATGAGGTGATATTGGGTAAACCAGTTAAATCTACTATAGTCGAATCTATACTTTATGGAAATGAAAGATGCAGCTTTCTTATTAAAGTGGGATAAATAAAATAATCTTTATAAGATATCAATTAATCGGTTTACTATTAAAGCCGGTAAGAGTTAATTCTCTTGCCGGTTATTTTTTTACCATCTTTATTAATATTTATATTGATCTGGAATTTTATTTATTTAACAAGCACACTCAATTATCAATATTTTTCTTGTGATGTAAAATAAATATATTGATAAGAATATTACTTAATATAATATTGTTTTTATATTTCATGTTGAAATTGTTGTTTATATATATTTCTCAAATCTTAATGAATTTACCAGAATGTCTACAATAAATTTATTCACAAGTTGAAGGATAAAAGATGTACTACATACTATTTTATAAGACAGTTGAAAATTATGTTGAAAGGCGGGCGCCATTCCGTGAATTGCATTTAGCATATGCAAATGCTTCCCACAAACGCGGTGAATTATTTTTAGCCGGCGCTCTTGCAGATCCGGCTGATTCTGCTGTGCTGGTTTTTAAAGGAGATTCACCAAAAGCTGCTGAAGAGTTTGCGAAAAATGATCCTTATGTATTGAATGGATTAATTAAAGAATGGAATGTCCGTCTATGGAATGTTGTAATAGAATAATAAATATATAAAACACCAGGTAACAAATGAGCGAGAAATTTTCTATTGAGCTTGGCAATGTACAAACTACTCTACTTCTCCCATTATGGGGAAGAGCAGTAGAATCGCAAAAAAAGAAACCATTGTTAATTGACAAAACTGCTTTGGAAATAATTAGTAAGATTGATTATGATTTTTCAACAATTGCCGAAAATATAAAAGAATTAAGTCAATTAGCCTGGATAATTAGAAGCATACGGACAGATAATGCCATTAAATATTTTTTGGAAAAGAACCCAAAAGCTACCATTGTCAATATCGGATGCGGTTTGGATACAACATTTTTCAGGATAGATAACGGTAAATTGCAATGGATCGATCTTGATTTACCGGATGTTATTGAGTTAAGAAGAAAATTTATAGATGATAATAAAAGAATGAGATGCATATCATCATCTTTTTTAGATGAAGAATGGTTTAATGACCTGTCTAAAAATGAGCCCATCATGTTTTTAGCAGGCGGCGTGCTATATTATTTTGAAGCCGAACAGGTAAAAACGTTCTTTAAAAAGATTTCCGATATTTTTCCGGGAAGTGAAATATGCTTTGATGCTACTTCACCGTATGGTGTTGCCGTTGCTAATAAATTAGTAATTCAAAATAGCGGACTGGATGAAAAATCATTTTTGAAATGGGGTTTAAAAAGTATAGATGAAATAATCGGATGGGATAATAGAATCAAGGTACTAAAGTATGAGCCGCTATTTGAAAAATCGAAAAAAGGATTTAGTTTAAAGAATAAAATTACCGCGATTATTTCAGATCATTATAAAATTATGTCATGGGTCCATCTAAAATTATAATATACGAACATCTTTATAATAAATTGGAGCTTTTATGAAAACAAAAATTATTACTGGATGTTTAATTGTAATAACTACGTTTTCTCTATGCTTATTGATCTCTTGCGATAGTAAAAGTCTTACATATCCGCAGCCACAACAAAACAGTAATGAATTTATAGTACTATCCAGCAGTATAAAAGGATTCAAGGTAATCAATATTCATTCTTCAGCAGTTAAAAGCGTTCCTGCCGTTAAAGAACTAGGAGGAAGGGTTTATCTTCCAATTTTTAGCTCGATGCCGACATTTGATAGAAAAGTTGTTGAAGGTATTTTTGTGCCTGATACAAACTATTATTTAAATCTAAGGGACACCATTTTCCACGTAACCAAGCATTTAAGAGATACAACTATTTCTACTGTTGGGCATTAAATATATATATCCTGAATACACGAGAGAAAAGATGGAAGAAAAAACATTTAATGACAAATCCGAAAAGCCTACTGAAAAGATGCTTAAAGAGTCACTTGGTAATTCATACAAACACTGGAATAGTATTAAAGGATTCCTTGTAGACCAATTTGAGACAATAAATGAGGAATGGAAATATTATAATCCAAAATCCGGCTGGGTACTGAAAGTTTTATTGAAAAAAAGAAATTTATTTTTCTTTTTCGCCTATGATAAATACTTCAGGGTTGCTTTTGTCTTTGGTGAAAAAGCATATAAAATTATTCTAAAAAGCGATCTTCCTAAAAAAATAATTGATGAAATAAAAGGCGCCATTAAATATGCCGAAGGAAGAGGGATAAGAATTGAAGTGAAATCACAGAAAGACGTTGATATTATTAAGCAGTTGATTAAAATAAAAGTTGAGAACTAATTTAGACTATCATGCTCATCTTTATTGATTGAACATGCTCCAAAATCCATCTGGATGATTGAGGCAAGGCTAGATTATATTGTGCAATCAGTAATCTGGATGAAAGAAAAAGGCTATCTTTAATTTTTAATAATGCTATCTAAAATATTTAAGCAGCATAGCTAGTATAAACAAATTTCAAATACGTGATAGGTAGTCAATCATCAACCTCACACCAAAGCCGGTGTTTGATTTTTCGGTATAATTTGATGATTTGTGTTTAGATGCCGGTCCAGCAATATCAATATGTGCCCATGGGATTTTTTCATCAACAAAATGTTCTAAAAATTTTCCAGCTGTAATTGCTCCTCCCCATCTTGGGCCAAGATTGCTGACATCGGCAATATCACTTTTAATCATATCTTTATATTCATTCCAGAATGGAAAACGCCATAATCTTTCATAAGTTGCTTCAGATGCGATTAATAAATTTTCGGCAAGGTTGTCATCACTTGTAAACAAACCGGCAGCAATTTCGCCAAGGGCAACAATACAAGCGCCAGTAAGTGTAGCGAAATCAATGATTTCATCCGGTTTTTGCTGTGATGCATAATGTAATGCGTCTGAAAGAATAATCCTTCCCTCGGCATCTGTGTCTTTAACTTCAATTGATTTGCCCGAACTTGTTACTATTATATCACCCGGTTTGAAAGATGCCCCTCCGAGCATATTTTCAGCTGCCGGTATTACACCAATTAATTCAACCGGTAATTTCAGTAATGCCGCAGCCATAAAAATTCCGATAACAGCTCCCCCGCCGGCCATATCGCCATTCATATCAAGCATTCCGGAAGTAGGTTTTATTGATAACCCGCCTGAATCATAGCATACACCCTTACCAACAAGGGCAATTTTTTTCTTTGACTTCCCAGCAGGTTTATAGTACATAGTTATTAAACAAGGCGGATTTACACTTGCAGCACCAACCGCAAGAATTCCATTCATTTTTCTTTTAATTAACTCAGATTTATTCAACACTTTAATATTTACACCGAGCTTTGTTAATTTTTTAACAGCCTGTTTTGCCAGTTCGTTTGGAGTAAGAGTTGAAGCCGGTTCATTTACCAAATTGCGTGTAAAATAAACGGCTCTCATTAATTTTTGAGTTGAGTCAATTACATTTTTTAATATTTTTTGATCAGAGTAATGAATGTAAAAGCTTAAATCTGCTTGTTTTTCTTTCTCAGATTTGTAGTCATCAAAGGTGTAATTACCAAGATGTATGCCTTCAAGCATTGTTTTCAGGAAATATGCGTCATTATCAAAATATTTTTTAAAATCGGGAAAAGCCGGTACAATTAGATGTACAACTTTGATATTTTTGTTTTTAAGCGACGGGATTAATCCTGCGAAATAATTTCTGAAGAAATCATTAGTAATATTTTTATCCAGCATAATTTTTTTTATAAAAATAACCGACGGTTCATCTGTCTGGCTATGATATATTAATTCACCAGATTTTTTATCAAGAAAATATTTCCGTTGAATCTTACCCAACGGGAAATTTAAGGAAAGAAAAAAATCATCAACCAGCCGTTCAAGTTTATCAGAATCAATAAAAAATTTAATAAGGGCTGAGTCCGGTTTAAATACCAGTTCATCTTTAGCAGGATTAATAGTTAAATTAAAATTCATCTTTTCCCTGGTTTAATAATTAAGATATGATTGAGCAGCAGCAATTATTTCATCTTTTACCTGTTCAACCGTTGTATTAAACATTCTGATACCGGAGGCATTAATGTGTCCGCCTCCGCCATATTTGGATGCTAATTTGTTAACAGGAATGTTCCCTTTTGAACGAAAACTAATTTTAATTCCATCCTTTAATTCATAAAATAATATTCCAATTTTTACATCCTTAATAGTTAAACAATAATTAACAAACCCATCAATATCTGCCTCGCTTGTGCCGGTTTTGATTAAAGCTTCCAGTTTAAGAATCATGTAAGCAATTTGTTTAGTAGAATCAACCTGGACAGAATTAAGTGCTTCACCCAATAGTTTTACCCTGCCAAATTCAAATTGATTAAAAATTTTATCATACACTTCAACGGGGTCAACTCCTTTTTCCAGCAGAGCGGCGATGATTTTATGAATTCGAGGAGTTGTTCTCTCAAATCTAAAAGATCCGGTATCAGTCATTATACCTGCATAAATTTGATAAGCTATTTTATAATCCAAATCAACAATACCGGTCTGCTCAATAAAATTATAAATTATTTCAGACGTAGAAGAATAACCGGAATTGCCGAATATATAATCGAAAACATTTTCAGGTTCCTGGTGATGGTCGATGCATATTTTCAAACCTTTGAATTCCCTGAAACTATTTTCCATTTTAACAATTCTACTGGACTGGTTCAAATCGAGCAGGATAAACACTTCTGTTTCCTCAAAAACATTTTTGTGAACAGACTCATCATACTTTTCAACTATATTATCCTGATCAAGAAATGCAAGATTATAGGGCGTTGCGCTGTGATTAATAACCCTGATTTTCTTTCCATTTTGTTTTAGAATATGATAAAATGCAAGTTCACTGCCAAGGGCATCTGCATCAGGGTTCACATGTGTTGACAGCAGAAACGAATTGTGTTTATCAATTAATTCTTTAAGTAATATAAAATTATTCATGATTTGTTGTATGATTAATGATTTTTGCCGGGTTCGTTTAATATATTCCTGTATGCTGATTTTATTTCAGCAACAGAATAGACAATAAATATTATAAAAAATATTGTATGGACCATATAAAATCGCTCTTCAAAATGAGGAAATAGAATAAATTTTGCCGCAACACAAATTAAACTTACAACAAATAGAAAGTGCATCTTGTTAGAAGCTGGCTTTAAACTATTTAATATAAATATAAGAAATGAAACACAAATTGAATAAAAAAGCAGGCTACCTTTAAATACAGCCAATATTACTTTTATATTATATAAATAATCAGTTTCAAACATAAATTCAAAATATTTCTTATACCAGCCAAGATTTTTATCGAATAATAATACAAAAAGAAGAAATGCAAATGTAATAGCTGAAACTGCGGAAACTGCATATATTTTTTTTCTCTCTACGTTATTATTTAAAATTATGAGAAAAATTAATAACACCATCCAAAAGACGATATTATCCATACGTGAAAGAACAGATAAAATGAAAAGGATTGATAAATTGATAATATTATTTCTTTTCTGTGCTACCAAGTAAAAAGCAACGAGTAAAAAAAATGTTGATAACAAATCGGGAGTAGAAAACTTTGCTAAATCACTTATTGGTTTAATAACAGCAACAATGGATGACACTATTAAAGTCTGAGCAGCCGGTAAGTAATGACTTATCCAGTAAAAAACAATTATCATCAATAATAAAAATGAAATAATTGAGGGAATTACAGTTGCTAATACAATATTTAATCCTAGCACTTGCAATAAGTATATTAACCAAGTATAAAGTGGTTTTACTTTATAAAAATCCAGGAGCGAATAAAAATAATTTGGCTCCATATAAGCTTTGATTCTCAAAGGGACATTGCTTATCAGGGAATTGTATACAGAATCCGGCACGCTTACTTTAACAGCACTATAAGTTTTATCATGAATCTTCTGAATATCAGTTTCATCGGAACTATAAACAACACCAATATACCCAATCATATCCCAATTATATCCCAATTATAATTAGGTTTGCGCGCTGCATTTATACAAATTATAACAATAAAAAATAAAAAAACAAAAAATCCAATATTGGTTTTTGTATTAAAGACTTTTTTTTCCAGTAGTGACTTTATTTTTTTCAGTATTACCAAATGTTGGTAACCTAATTTTAAAATATGGTTTAGTTATTAATAACAAAAATATGAATTCAATAATTAAGGCGAAGTAAAAACTTCGCCTTTTATTAAATAAACAAGAAATATAATATTAATTAACTTCCCAAGTATTGCTGGAGTACATCAGCTTTTCATAAGTTCCTATACCCTTTTGTGCTTTAACATTAGCAATTTGTAAAGCATAATCACCATCATAAGTTGCTTTGTTGAATTGACGGAATACCCCAATAGGAGTAGGGAAACCGGGTAGATCAGTGAACCTGGCAAGCAGGAATACCCTGGTAGGATTTTCATCAAATTCATCATGAACAAAGCAATCATTGATAGAATGTTTACCGTCATTTAAATCAATAATTACAGGGTTTAATCCATCAAGCATAATTCCTTTTTCCTTATTAACGCCAAACACTAATGGCTTACCATGTTCCAAATAAACAACGTTATCAGGCTTAGTTTCTTTTTCAGTCAATGGGAAAAAAGCTCCATCATTAAAGATCGGGCAATTTTGATAAACTTCAATAAATGCAAGTCCATTATGTTTTGCAGCTCTTGAGATCATATCCTGCAAATGCTTTGGGTCGCGGTCTAATGTGCGAGCTACAAAAGTAGCGCCCGATCCTGTTGCAACTTTAATTGCATTGAACGGCCAATCGACTGTACCATATGGCGATGATTTAGTAATTTTCCCTTTTTCAGAAGTCGGAGAATATTGTCCTTTAGTTAAGCCGTAAATCCTATTATTAAACATTACAATTTTAAGATTTACATTTTTCCTGCAAGCATGAATAAAATGGTTTCCTCCGATGCTTAACATGTCGCCATCACCGGTAGCAACCCAGACTTGAAGCTTCTGATTGGCAAGTTTTACACCTGTTGCAATAGCAGCAGCCCTTCCATGAATAGTATGAAATCCATAACTATTCATATAATAAGGGAAACGGCTTGAGCATCCAATGCCTGAAATCCAAACAATGTTTTCCTTTTTTTCACCAAAATCAGGTGACTGTCTTTGCACTTGAGCAAGAATTGAATAGTCACCGCAGCCCGGGCACCATTTTACTTCCAATCCCGAAGAAAAATCTTTTGCAGTATATTTTACATCAGCAACAACTTCATCTATTTTATTTTCCATTATTTCCTCCTAAAACTTCAATAATTTTATTCTCAATCTCTGAGATTTTGAAAGGCTGACCTTGATATTTGTTCAACTGAATCACATCCACCATAAATTGACTCTTAATAAGAAAAGCCATTTGCCCGGTATTTAATTCCGGTAATAATACTTTCTTAAACTTACCCAAAACTTCAGCAAGGTTTTTGGGGAAAGGATTTATATAACGAAGATGTGCATGAGAAGCTTTATATCCTTTTGCTTTAACATTCCTCATAGCTTCTTTAATAGACCCGTAAGTGCTGCCCCAGCTAAGAACAAGCAGTTCGCCTTCCTGTTCACCTTCAACAACTAATTCGGGAATAATATTCTTAATATTATCAATTTTTTTTCTTCTTTTATCAATCATAATTTCATGATTTTCAGGTTCGTAGCTAATGCTTCCATAAATATCTTTCTTTTCCAAGCCGCCAATTCTATGTTCCAGCCCCGGAGTACCAGGAATAGCCCATGGACGCACTAAATTTTCGTCCCTTAAATAAGGATAAAACCCTTCTACTCCAGTTCTAAATTTTATATTTATTTCCGGTAGTTCTTCCAGCTTAGGAATTTTTAAAGGTTCAGACCCAAACGCCAGGTACCCATCAGATAAAAGAATAACCGGAGTCATAAATTTGAGAGCAATTCTAACCGCTTCAATAGCCATAAAAAAACAATCTGCCGGACTAGACGCGCAGATAACTGCAAGAGGAGCCTCACCATGTCTTCCAAACATAGCCTGGAGCAAATCTGCCTGCTCGGTTTTTGTAGGAAGACCGGTACTCGGTCCACCTCTTTGAACATCAATAACAACGAGCGGCAATTCAGTCATAACTGCAAGACCAAGCGCTTCTGTTTTGAGGGAAAGACCAGGGCCAGAGGTGCTTGTAAGACCAATAGAGCCAGCGAAAGCAGCTCCAATAGCAGAACAAATTCCGGAGATTTCATCTTCAGCCTGGAATGTGGTAACACCATAATCTTTATATTTACTCAACTCCTGTAAAATTTCCGAAGCAGGAGTAATCGGGTAAGAACCAAGAAAAAGAGGCAGCCCGCTTTTTAAGGAAGCAGTAATAAAACCAAGAGCCGCAGCTTCATTGCCGGAGACATTTCTGTAAACACCTTTTGGAAGTTTTGCAGGTTTAACATCATAGCGGGTAGTAAAAATTTCTGTAGTATCACCATAATTATAACCAGCCTGTAAAACCCTTTTGTTTGCCTCCATTATTTCAGGTTTCTTTTTAAACTTGCCTTCGAGCCATTTTAAAGTTACCTCAATAGGACGGTTATACATCCAATACATTATACCAAGAGCAAAAAAGTTTTTACACTTTTCTTTTTCCTTCATAGAAAGAGGAAGGTCCTCAAGCGCACTCATTGTAAGTTGTGTTAATGGTACCGGTATTAAATTGTATTTAGAGAGGGAGCCGTCTTCAAGAGGATTGGAATCAAACTTGGCAAGTTTTAAATTTTTTAATTCAAATGAATTTGTATTGACTATTATTGTAGCGTTATCTTTTAAATCTCTCAGGTTAACCTTCAAAGCGGCAGGATTCATAGCTACTAAAACATCCGGGGAATCGCCGGGAGTTTGAATATCACTATTACTAAAATGTAATTGAAACCCGCTAACACCAGAAAGAGAACCGGCGGGAGCGCGTATTTCAGCAGGAAAATCAGGTAATGTACTTAAATCATTTCCAACAACTGCAGTTGTATCTGTAAACTGCGACCCGGTTAACTGCATACCATCTCCAGAATCGCCGGCAAAACGAATAGTAACTTCATCAATATCTTGAATTACTTTTTCTGTCTCTTGTGCCATTATATACTCAATAATTGTTAATTAATTAGTTTTCTTCGATATTAAAAATATGAAAGCAGCAAAGGATAAGCAATCCTAATTTAATCAACTTTATTCATAATTTTTAAAAATTCATCAGCATTTACAAATCCAGTCAGCCTATCAACCTCTTTTCCATAAGGATTGATGATTAATACAGTTGGCATACCAATAATTTTAAATTTGTTGCGCAGTTGTTCAGTCTCACCGGATGCCGACTTGGTCATATCAACTTTGTAGAAAGTGAATTTTTTTGATTGTTCAATCACCCGCGAATCTGAAAAAGTAACAGCATCCAACTCTTTACATGGAATACACCAATCGGCATAAAAATCAATTACCATTCTTTCCTTACCGGACAATGATTGTTCATACTTAGCTTCACTAAATTTTTGCCATTCGGGCTCCAGTTTTTTTGAAGGAACCAGTGCATAAACTGAAACTGCAATTACAATAACAGAAAAAACATTTTTGATTATAAAAAAAACTTTTAGATTATTTGCTATCTTATCTATAAATAACAAGAATAAAGCTGAGATAATTCCAAAGACAGGAAGAAGAAATTGATTAATGCTCTTTGGCAGAATTGGTCCAATAAAATAAATCGACATAGCCAGAAGTAAAAAGCCAAAAATATGTTTTACCCCTTCCATCCATACCCCTGCACGCGGAAGTTTCTTAATCTTACCGGAAAAAAGGGCAAGCAGCAAATAAGGAAAACCAAGCCCGACTGCCATAACAAAAAACATAAGAAACCCAAAAAATGGATCTCCTTTAGAAGCAACATACGTTACAAGTCCTAAAACAAATGGTCCGATACACGGAGCAGCAACAATGCCCATAGTAAGCCCCATTAAAAAAGCACCGTAAGCACCACCTTTTGCTCCCCCAGCCTTCATAACCCACGAGTCCGGCAGCTTGAACTCATATACTCCAAACTGACTTAGAGCAAGAGCTATAAATAAAAGAGCAATCCCAATAATGACAAAAGAATTTTGCATCAAGGTTCCAAAAACTGCTCCGCTAAGAGAGGTAACAACTCCAATAATAGAATACGTAAGAGCCATACCAAGAACATAAAGAATTCCAAGAAGAAAAAGTCTTCTTGTACTTCCCTCACTTTGCCCGCCAAAGTACCCAATTGTTATTGGTATAAGCGGGTATACACAGGGTGTTAAATTCAAAGCAAGTCCGCCTATGAAAACAAAGAAGAGACTTAGAAAAAGCCCGCTTTTTTCCAGAGTAGAAGCAATTGAATTATCCTGCTGCTGAGTTGCAATTACATTTTCATTTTTATTTAGCGAAGCACTATTTAATAACGAGTCATTTTTAGCCTGTGGTTTTTGCGCTGCATCATTCACGGCAGAAGGGGGAATTGTAACTTCCAAAGATAAATTTGTGGTAATATCACCAGGAGGCATGCAAGTTTTATCATTGCACGCCTGATATTGCACAACAACCGGTACTGTATATTTTCCTTCTTTTACATTTTTAGAGACTGAAAAAGTTAAATTAAATTTTACCTTACCGCTAAAAACAGAAACCGGTTTATCTGAAAAATCAAGAGTCAACTCTTTTGCTTTAGGGTAAGCAACATTTGTAAGAGCAGCAACGTCACTTTTGACACTTACTTTTGTAGGAATTAAAAAATCTTGATTGGGCTGGTTGGAATTTATGTGCCAGGAATCCTCTACGTTCACTTTAAGGACAGCCTGGAATTGTGAACCTGTTTTACAACTAAATCCTGCATTTTCAAACATTATACTAACAATATTATGCGGATCAGGTTGTGCAAATACTATCTTATAAATTAATAGAAAAATAAAAGCAAGATATTTTCTATGCTTCATTTATCATCCTCTTTCTTTTAGACATAACTTTATTTATGAATAATTCTATCTCAGAAAACCGGACTCAGGGATTGCCGAAATTATTTTCTCCATCCCTGAACAATCGGAAACCTTCTTCCATAACCAAAAGCTTTTGTTGAAACACGCAGAACGGGGGCAGCCTGCTTTCGTTTGAATTCATTTAAATCAACCAAGCGTAATACTTTCTTAACAACATCACGGTTCCCGATTATGTTAGAAATTTCATCGCACTCTCTTTGTTCTTCCAGATACATTTTAAGAATCCTGTCGAGCAAATCATAAGGAGGAAGAGAATCTTGATCGGTTTGGTTGGGTCTTAATTCAGCAGAAGGCGCTTTTTCTATTATTTCATTAGGTATTATTTCATTTTTTTTGTTAATGTAATTTGCAATTAGATAAACCTGAGTTTTGTAGATATCACCAATCACAGCAAGAGCACCGCACATATCTCCATATAAGGTTGCATAGCCTGTGGCAATTTCGGATTTGTTACCTGTTGTACATAGCAAATAACCCATTTTATTGGATAGCGCCATCAAATATAAACCACGAATACGCGACTGTATATTTTCTTCAGTAATGTCTTCATTTTTACCATTGAATGAATCTTTTAGCATTCCCAGTGCAACATCAACAACCGGTTGAATAGAAATGTTTCCTGATGAGATTCCAAGATTTGAAATAAGATTCAGAGAATCAATTACACTACCTTCACTTGAATACTTCGAAGGCATTAAAACAACATGCACGTTTTCATTACCCAGAGCCTTAACAGCAACATATGTAACAAGAGCGGAATCAATTCCCCCGCTTAAACCAACAAGGGCTTTTTTAAAATTTGTTTTGTTTGCGTAATCCTTAACACCAAGAATCATTGCACTTAAAACTTCCTCTTCAAAAGAAGCTTCAACATTTTCTATTTCAGGATATTCTTTGTGAGTATCATAAATAAAATAATCTTCCTCAAAAGTTTTACCCATCAAATCAAGTTTGCCTGATGAGTTCAGACACAAGCTGCCGCCGTCAAAAATTAATTCGGTCTGGGCGCCAACGCAGCAGGCATAGATTAAGGGTAGTTTATCAGTTTTAGTAAGAACAGAAAGCATGTTATATCTTTGTTTTCTCTTGCCATAAGCATAAGGGCTAGCAGAAATGTTAATTAAGATTGTTGCTTTACCATCAACAAGTTTCTGAACAGGATCAACTGTATAACGTCTATGCTTCCAATAATCAGCGTCATTCCAAATATCCTCACAAATAGATATACCCAGTCTTTCACCTCTGAATTCATGAACAAAAACATCTTTTGCAGATTCAAAATAGCGTACTTCGTCAAACACATCATAATTTGGAATTAATGTTTTACTTTGTATAAACTGGATTTTACCATTATAACAAAGTGCAGCGGAATTGTATACCCCTGTTCCAATTTTATCCTGGTAGTCTTCGGTTATTGTTCCAAAAATTAATCCTGTATTCCCAGTTATTGCAGCAATCTCTTCTGCATTTAAACGGACAGCATCTCTGAATTCTTTTTTCTCAACTAAATCTAAAGGTGGATAACCGCAAAGGAAAAGTTCAGGAAAAACTACAAGATCAATTCCCTCTTTTACTGCACGCTTATAACCTGTAATTATTTTTCCGGCATTTCCTATTAAATCCCCAATAACCGGATTGTATTGACAAACAGCAATTTTCATAACAAGACATTAATTTAGATTAGTTAAAATTAACAAGAAGGTTAGTATTTTCAAATAATATCATATAAATTGTTTAATAAGAACTACCAAACCTTTTTGATAATAATGCGTCTTAAGGTATGGAAACAAAATAAGAGGTAACGTTATGAGAGAAAGATTATATCGTTCAAGACGTGTAAGAGTATTTGGAGGCGTTGCAGGTGGTATAGCACAATACTTCAATATTGATCCAATAATAATTAGAATTTTATTTATCGCCTTTACAATACTCCATGGATTTGGTTTACTCCTTTATATTATTCTATGGATTGTTGTACCTGAAGAGCCATTTGAACTTGCTTACAGTTTTAAGCCGGAAGAACAGGGTAAAACTGAAGGAACACCAGATGGAACAACTCCAAATGCTTTTGGCGATGGTTCGATACTGACAAAGAAAAGCAGTTCGGGTAGAATGATTGCCGGAACACTACTAATTGCAATTGGACTAATATTCTTTGCGGACCGTTTTATTCCCTCATTTGAATTTTGGGATATAATGCCAATAGTAATTTTAGTTGTTGGAGCTTTATTAATTTGGAATTCATTGAAAAAGTAATGGAGAATAATAAAATGAAAACTGGAAAATTATTTTGGGGCTTTTTCCTTCTGACAATGGGTTTTTTGTTTTTGCTGACCAGGTATGATGTAATTCAATCATCATTTGGATTTGTATGGGATATATGGCCTTTACTTTTTGTTTTCTGGGGCGCTGTAGTAATATTTAAGGATTCAATTGCACGACCTGTAATTAGTGCATTGTTCGGAATTTTTGTAGCATTGCTTCTTTTTGGAATGATTGACAATGGATTTTGGAGTTTTGATTTTAATGATAGAGACAACTCATATACAGAATCATACAATGAAGATTATTCACCTGATATAAAAACAGCAGAACTGGAGATTAACTCAGGCGCCGGAACATTTATCATTAAGAATACAACTGATAAATTGGTAGATGGAAAAGGAAAAGGCAGCTTTGGTGAGTATGATTTTGAATCATGGAAAGATGACAGCCATGCTACAGTGCGTTTTAATCTGCACAAAAAGAACGTTAATTTTTTTAGAGGCAGGTTAAAAAATCAACTTGAAATTTCATTAAATCAAAATCCAGTATGGGATATTGAATTCAATATAGGCGCATCAAAATCAAATTTTGATCTATCTGAATACAAAATAAAAAATGTATCTCTCCATACCGGGGCAACAAGTTCAAAAATAAAACTAGGCGACAGATACGATTCTACAAATGTTTTTGTTGAAATGGGAGCAGCAAGTATAACGATTCAAATACCAAAAACATCGGCATGTTCTATAAATGGAGATATGGCATTAGTATCAAGAGATTTTCCAGGCTTTAGCAAGAAAGATTCCGGATACTACGAGACCGAGAATTACAATTCATCAAGTAAAAAAGTTTTTATTAGAATCAATGGAGGAGTTTCTTCTGTAAGAGTTGAAAGATATTAAGAACTCCTCTTGCTCTTAATCTTACTCTTATTTTTTTTAGGAAGCCATAAATGTTTATCCATGTCAACATTTCCATCACTATCAAACTCAACTCCTTCACCCCGAAGGAGTTCTTCCATTAAGTGAATATCTCCAAAATGGACCTTACCAGTTAACTCACCGTTCCTATTAACTACCCTGTGGCATGGCAAGTAATTCATTGAAGCGCCATTCAGCGCCCATCCCACAGTTCTGGCTGCAGATTTTATTCCGCAGACTTCTGCAATAGCGCCATAAGTTGTAACCTTTCCCCTTGGTATTTTTGCTACAATTTTAAATACTCTATCAAAAAAATCCTGTTTTTGTTTTTTGGTACGCAAAAGTTATTCACCCATAACTTTAATAATTACTCTTTTTCTTCTTTGCCCGTCAAATTCAGCATAATAAACTTGCTGCCAGGGACCAAAATCAAGTTTGCCATCAGTCACTGGAATAATTACTTCATGGTGAACCAGCAAGCTTTTTAAATGAGAATCACCGTTTTCTTCACCGGTTCTATGATGACGGTAATCTTCTTTGAACGGAGCAAGCTTTTCAAGCCATTCATCGATATCCTGAATCAATCCATTTTCAGCATCATTAACATAAATACCAGCAGTAATATGCATAGCAGAAACAAGTATCATCCCTTCCTTAATACCGCTTTTCTTCAAAGCTTTTTCAACTTCACCGGTAATGTTAATGTATTCCCTATGTTTGGATGTATTAAACCACAAATACTCAGTATGGAATTTCATTTCTTAAAACCTCGAAAATTAATTTTGGGTAAATTTCAATAAATACTCTTTAATAAAACTTCCAATTTCCCCATCCATTACTCCTTGCACATCTGAAGTTTCATAATTTGTTCTATGATCTTTTACCATATTATAAGGATGAAAAACATAGGAACGAATTTGACTTCCCCATTCAATTTTCATTTTAGTCTTTTCAATTTCATCTGCTGCTGCTGTTTGCTTTTCTAATTCAATCTGATAAAGACGGGAACGCAACATTTTAAATGCATTAGTCTTATTTTGAAGCTGTGATCTTTCCGTCTGGCATGCTGCAACCACCCCGGTAGGAATGTGCGTTATACGCACTGCAGTTTCAACTTTGTTAACATTCTGCCCGCCTTTCCCTCCGGATCGGAAAGTATCGATTCTCAAATCAGCCGGATTAATATCGATCTCAATAGTATCATCGACTTCAGGTATAACAAACACAGAAGCAAAAGATGTGTGTCTTCTTTTATTCGAATCAAAAGGAGATATTCTTACAAGGCGGTGCACACCATTTTCTGCTTTCATATAACCGAAAGCAAACTCACCCTCAACTTCAATAGTTGCACTTTTTATTCCTGCTCCATCACCATCAAGCCAGTCTACTACATTCATCTTGAAGCCATTCTGCTCGCCCCACCGCAGGTACATACGCATCAGCATTTGGGCCCAATCCTGGGATTCAGTTCCACCTGCGCCTGAGTGAATTGTAAGAATGCAGTTTTTATCATCATCTTTACCGCTAAGCATACTTTTTAATTCCAGGTCGGCATAAACTTTTTGAAGTGAATCCAATTCAGCATCAATTTCGGTTATTAGGTTTTCATCCTGTTCAGCTTCGGCAAGCTCAATAAATTCACTAAGATTTTTCTGCTTATCGTTAATTTTAGTCCAGGCATCTACCCAAATTTGCAATAATTTTGATTTTTGAAAAACTGATTGCGCATTTTTCTGATCATTCCAAAATCCAGGCGCTTCGGACTGTTTTTTAATTTCTTCAATTTGCTTTTCTTTTTCACTTACCTTAAAGATAACCTCGTAGACTATCTATTTTCCCCGTGTATTCATTCAAACGTTTTAATTGATCTTCAAACATAAATTCCCTTTTTATTGATTATTGCAGATTAATTACTAATAATTAAAAATTCTTTATTAAAAGATACAAATTAGATTTCAAATTCCATTCTAAGCAGCGCTGCTGCAAGAGTCTTTCCCTGCGCATCGTGTTTTAAAGAAACAGTTCCGCCCCCTCCAAGAGTATTGTGAAGAATAAAATTGAGCGCCCGTATATTCGGCAATTCATACCTTTCAACTTCGCCAAGGCATATTCCCTTGAAATGCTCCTTTACTTTCCCAGCATTCAAATATTTATTGATAATCTCATAGCCTTTATTATCATAAGCAATAATGCCAATGTTTGCAGCATCTCCTTTATCGCCGCTTCTGCCGTGAGCTATTTCGATTAATTTAATTTTCATAAAATCACTTTTATAAAATATCCTTTAATGAAAATATTTTTACTTCCGGTTTCACCAGTTTTTTAGGAATTAATGCCGGCCAGTAAGCAACCACCTCACTTGGCTTTGGTCTTCCTCCGGCAAATCCCGTTACACCCGGCGGACCGGTCAAAATTAACGGAGCAATTTCTTTTCCGAAACGTTCTATGGAATTAAAGTCTTTTCCCCTGACACTTACGCGCAGCATCACTTCATTAATTTTATCTTCTTCAATTTGAACGGCAAGAGGTCCATGACATGCATCATAACCAATTAAATCCGTATGAATTTCATCAAATTCCAGATTTAATTTTTGCAAACGGCTTCGCAAAATCTTATCTGCAGCTCTTGCCTTGGTTAACGCTTCCGGCCATGAATAAGTTAAGCTGCCGGATGCAGAATATCCGTCAGAGTATGAACATGATACTTTATAAAATTCAGTAGGTTCAGCGCCTGTAATTCCAAAAACCTTTACACGGTTAGGGGCAATTTCATTGAGTTGAACTGAAGTAAAATCTGCTACACAATCCGGTGTAATATATTTTTTAGGATCACCAATTTCATATACAAGCTGTTCGGCAATTGTTTCAAAACTTACCCTGCCCCCAAGAGATTCATGTTTAGTAATAATTATTTCTCCATCAGGAGAAGCTTCAGCAATTGGAAAGCCAATCTCTTCAAGATTGGGAATGGATTTCCAATCTCCTAAGAAATTTCCGCCACTTGCCTGGCCTCCGCATTCCAGAATATGCCCAGCTATTGTTCCGGCAGAAAGCAAATTATAGTCGGTTTCCTTCCAGCCAAACTCATAAATCATCGGGGCTAAAGTCAATCCGGTATCTGTAGTCCTTCCGGTAATTACAATATCAGCGCCTTGGGTTAAAGACTGTACGATAGGCATAGCGCCGAAATATACGTTTGCGCTTAAAATTTTATCTTTAACTTTTAGAATTGATTCCCCTGTTTCCATATTATTAAGTTCACAACCACTGGAAATGACAGAATCAATATTATCTTTAATATTATCGCCAAGAACTACAGCAACTTTCAAATCTTTAATTGATAAGCTTTTTGCCACTTGCAAAATAGCTTCAGCGCAAGCTTCCGCATTCACACCTCCACCATTTGTAATGACTTTGATTTTTTTCTCGATACAAACAGGCAGAATCCTTTGCATTAATTCAGGCAAATCACGTGCATAACCCAGCTTTGGATTTTTATTTTTCTGTTTCTGAAGAATTGACATAGTAACTTCGGCAAGGTAATCCATAACCAGATAATCAACATTTCCCTTTGTAACCTGATTATATGGCGCTTCAATCAAGTCGCCCCAAAATCCTTGTCCGGATGCTATGCGGATTTTTTCTTTCATGATTTATCTATTCAGGATAATTAAAATTATTAAAAACTATTCAGTATACTCTCTGCCGCGATTGTCAAATCTTCATCTGAATTCACCTGCAACCAGTTAATTCTTTCATCTTTTCTGAACCAAGTCAATTGACGTTTTGCATAATGACGGGTGTTTCTTTTAATCAGTTCAACAGCCCTGTCTAAAGTGATGTCGTTATCAAGATAAGAGATAATTTCTTTATAACCCACTGTATTTAATGCATTTAG
Organism: Melioribacter sp.; assembly: GCA_003155655.1. Lineage (GTDB taxonomy): Bacteria > Bacteroidota > Ignavibacteria > Ignavibacteriales > Melioribacteraceae > Fen-1258. The sequence goes on along the minus strand of PMDS01000055.1, from coordinate 43,369 downwards.
ATTCTTAGGCAAACCTAAAGACAAAAGGTTCTTTACTTCGTCAATTAATCCGTCTTTTAACATAGTATCTACGCGCAATTCAATATTCTTATAAAGAGTTTCTCTTTGCCATTCCAAACCAAACTGTATAAACATATTAACATTTTTTCTTTCATAATTGTTCTGAAAATTCCAAATAGGTTTACCTGTCAAATGGAATACTTCAAGAGCTCTCATTACACGTTTCCAATTCTGCGGCAGCATTTTGGAAGCGCTTTCCGGGTCAACTTCTCTCAGCATTTTATAAAGGAATTCATTTCCAAATTCTTCTCTTTTTTTCTTGAGCTCTTCCCTGTATTCAAAGTCAACATCAACAGAATTGAATATTCCATCAATTAAGGCTTTGATATAAAGACCTGATCCACCTACAACCACCGGAACCTTGCTTTTTTCAATAAGTTTATCAATTATCAATAAAGCATCCGTTTCAAATCTGCTAACGTTATAATCATTTAAGGGTTCGATAAAATCTATAAAATGATGCTTTATTTTTTTCAGCTCTGTTTCAGATGGTTTTGCTGTTCCAATATCCAGATACCTATAAATTTGCCGGCTATCGGCAGAAATAATTTCAGTATCTAATTTTTCAGCAATAGAAACGGCTAGATTAGATTTACCTGAACAAGTTGGACCAACAATAACTATTACTTTTCTTTCCATCCCTCTTTACCTATTAAAGGAACAAAAGTAAAATAAGGAACTTCGCGGGTAAAAAAATCCGTGTCAGACTTTTTAGTTATAACCTGTAAAGTTTGCAGTTTTTTATCCCCAATTGGTATTACCAACTTACCTCCAACAGCGAGCTGTTTTTTCAAATTAACTGGCACAGTTGGCCCGCCCGCGGTAACAATAATTCCATCAAAAGGAGAAAATTCCTCCCATCCAATTGTTCCATCACTGCAGCGCGCAGCAATTTTAAGATTCATCCGGTCAAAAATTTTCATGGCTGAATTATATAAATCCGTATGACGTTCAATAGTGAAAACGCGCGCACCCATTCCTGATAGTATTGCTGCCTGGTAACCAGAGCCAGTTCCTATCTCTAAAATTTTTTGCCCGGGTCTGGGGTCAAGTTCCTGAGTCATAAAGGCTACTGTATACGGCTGAGAGATTGTCTGCCCCATGCCTATTGGAAGCGCAACATCCTTATAAGCGTGCTGCTTCATAATATCAGGGACAAATAAATGTCTTTCAATTTTTAAAAGCACGTTAATCAAATCCTGATTGGATATTCCTTTGCCAATTAAAATATCTACCAGTTCTTTCCTTTCAGTTTCGTACATTTCCAAACACATATTAAATTTGCAGAGCAAAGATAAAAACTTAGTTTGTATTCTCTGCAATTATCTTAAGTTAATAAATTAATAAAGGAGCATTCATAAACGTGCAAATGTCAAGACCATTCCGCGGATTTATGCATGGAGCGAGGGTATAAAAATATTTTTAGATTGTATTGATTGGCAATGCAAGCAGTATTATATTTGTCCACGAAAAAAATGTTCTAATAATTTTGATATGCGGGAATAGCTCAGTTGGTAGAGCGCAACCTTGCCAAGGTTGAAGTCGCGGGTTCGAGTCCCGTTTCCCGCTCTACAATCCCGAATTTGTGTCGGGTTTTTTTTTCTGTATTATTTTGATTTATATTGGCGCTGTACTCCCGACTTGTCGGGACTTAAGGGGAAGGTCTGCAATCCCGCCTTGGCGGGACGAATCCGACCTCTAAATGAATTGAAAAAAGAATTGTTCTTAAAAAAGTTTGATTATTTGGCGCTGTACCCAAGTGGCTTAAGGGGAAGGTCTGCAAAACCTTTATTCGTCGGTTCGAATCCGACCGGCGCCTCTACCAAGCTCGAATATTTTCGAGCTTTTTTGTTTTAATGCAAAACCTTTGTTCCCTTCTCTAAGATGTCTGTTAGCTAATGGATCGATATACCCCTATCTTTAATCCATCTCTGTCATACGTCAGCTGACGGAGACGGATGACAGAAATAGACATCGGAACACTCAAACACCTTAATACCTTTTGATATTGGTAGTTCTTTCTCAACCCGCCTTCGTTTCTTCGAAACTACGGTGGGCAGGTCCGACATACAATCTTGAAGAACTTCGGCGGGCAGGTCTGAATAGCCAACAATAGCAATTCAGCGTTTTGATAATTGGACATTTTATCTTACTTTGTAGTCCATATACTCACTGAATCAAATATATAAGCGTTTTGTATGCAGCGGAACTTTAATATTAAAATTCAGTTACGTAAACATTAGTTAATTAATTTTGGAACATGATATGAATATTAAAATAAATATTTTCAGTATAAAACTGGCGATGATAATAACACTTATTATCCTAAATGTTATTTCCGGTCAATCTTTGCATGAGCGGAAAAGCTATCCTGTTCCTGGAAATTCATTCGTTGGAAAATATGTAAAGGATAACGGGATTGATTTACACAAACCAGCATCTCCACCCATATTGAAGAAAACAACATCCTGGAATTTTCAAGTCGGATCAAAACATAATTGGTATTCGATAGACGGCAGCACACCCTTCAGTTTTATTTATACAGTTAATTCAACATGCCGAAAAGTAGGAACACATTGTTATATATTTGTAGAAGATTCGCTATGGGCAAACGGACGTGTAAATCAAGCCGCAGTAGACAGCGTAGAGAATGCCTGGGATTTTAAAACTCCTGCAAATCCGAATAAGGGAATTTATCAGACCGATGTAGAAACATTTGGCAATCCCCCAGATATAGATAATGATTCACTGATAGTAATACTGATTTTAAATATTTTAGATGGATATAATGGTTACGGCAGTTATATGGGAGGATATTTTTACTCAGGATTTGAAACATCAGATAATAATGCAGAAATATTNNTTGAAACATCAGATAATAATGCAGAGATATTATTTATTGATGCAAATCCCCAAGACCTGAATAGTTCGAGTGGATTGCAAGACGCAATGTCTATAACTGCACATGAATTTCAGCATATGATTGAATATAATTATAATCAAGATAATCAGGATGTGTTTTTTAATGAGGGATGTTCAGTAATTGCTCAATATATAAACGGTTATTCTCTTTATGATCAGTCTTATTTTATTAACGAGCCAAATCACTACCTTCTTGAATGGCGTACATATGATAATATAAAAGTTATTTATGATTATTCAAGAGCGGCAAGATTTTTCCTTTATCTAAAGGAACAATTTTTTGATACCAATAAAAATTTCTTTAAGAATTTTGTAACCTGCGGTATTACCGGTGTGCCCGGATTGAATCAGGCTCTATCGACTATTTCATCAACAAGAAGATTTAGTAATATTGTACCAGATTGGTTAACTGCCAATTATATAAACGATATTAATATCGATCCTAAATGGGGATACAAGTATAAGGGACTTTCAAAAGTTGCTTCAAATATCCAACTTTTACCAAATAATCCCATAACGACTTTAAAAGTGAATCCTCTTTCAGCCCAATATATTTCATTTATTAATGGACAAAACCTTTCAGTTAAATTCAGCGGGTTTACCAACAATAATGTTCTCGTTAGAAAACTTAATATTAGTCCTGGCCCTAAAAGTGTGGTAGATGGTTCAACTTTAAATAATGCATTTTCAATTCCAAACGCAGGTACCGGTACAACTTTAAATAATGATGTGACATTTATGATCTATGACAGCACAAGTACGTTAAATGGAAATAGAATAATATCATCAGATTTTTCCTATATGTCAACCGGGATAACAGGAAACCAGCCGTATCAATTAATGTATGATCAAACTGAACCTACTGCCGCCGAATATCCTTTATTAGTAGGTGGAGATTCAATTGCAGTAGTTTTTGACGGTCTGAATATTGTAGGAGCAAAACTTGATTCAATCAGAGTTGCATTAAGACAAGCCGGTTCATTAAGCGGAAATATCTATAAATTTTCCGGATCATATACACCCACACCTATAGGTAAATTACTAACGCCAAACCCTATAACTGCTACATCAAATATAGCTATAAGACCATCTTCGAATTATCCGGTACCCTGGAACAATTGGGTGAAAATTAATTTAACATCATTAAATATTGACGCTACGGACGGTTTCGTAGTTTCTTTCGGAATGAACGGTCTTTTTACCGATTCGGAAACAGGTGATAACAGAATAATGATTACAAAAAGACCATATGTATCGACATTCCACAGTTTTGAGAAACTGAAACATGGAAGAAACGGATCTTTTGCAGACAATCTATGGCGTGCGGCTTTTGATGTTGCAAATGGTGTGATAGTTACTTATTTAATCCGCGCATATGTTAGTTATAATATTACAGGAGTACAAAAATCAATAGAACTAATGCCCGGGACTTATAAACTTGAGCAGAATTATCCGAATCCGTTTAACCCTTCAACGGTTATCAGTTATCAGTTACCGGCAGCAGGTAACGTTACATTAAAGGTTTATGATATTTTAGGAAGAGAGGTTGCAGTTCTAGTTAATGAAGAAAAACCAGCGGGAAGTTATGATGTAAAATTTGCCGGAATAAATATTCCAAGCGGAGTATATTTCTACACTCTGACTGCCGGTAATTTTATTCAGACAAAAAAATTAATGTTATTAAAATAAGTATAAGTTTTAAGTAATGAGTTGTTTAGGCTGCTTTAGTGTAATGATCTCTATCGTCGTAGAAATCCAATAAATAGAATGAGCTAACTTCTAAGCATTAAACTTGATACAGACAGCCGAGGCAGGCAAGTCCTCCAAGCAATGCGTTAGTTAACGGAGGTCGGTAGGCGCCGACCGAAATTAGTAAGGAGCCTAGGTTAGCGCCTCAAAATAAATTTTGAAATTCTTTTGAGATTTTTACTTAGTTACTTCTTTCCTAGTGCCAAGACTATACGTTAAACCAACATACCAGCTAAATTTTGTTTTATCAATTAAGGGAACAGTATTTGACGTAGTTTCATAGACATGATGAGTCTCGTAATAATCATCTATCCTTTTCACAGTACCGACTATTACGCCACCATTTAATAAGAAACGTTGCTCTCTTCCAATTATCAATGAAGCCCCTCCAAGGAATTGAATATTTGTTGATACACCGTTTCTTAATCCAATCCCAATATTAGCACCTATTCCTAACCATGCGTTAGCCCGCCAGTAAAGATGCATCATACTAACCAGTGAATAACTAATCCGGCTTTCCTGGTTTTTATAATAATATTTTCCATTTATAGTCATAACCGTGTCCTTATTATTCACAATCTTTGTCTTCCTATAAATCGTATCGACTACGCCGAAAGATCCATCTGTGAGTCCGCTAATTATTACGCCTGTACTATAATCTAATCTGAATCCATTTGTAACAATAACCTCCCAGTTACAGAAATTCTTTACGGTGTCTTTATTATTCGTATCTATCGGAATTAATACCGGAGAAAATTTTATTAAGTCCATTAAGCTTGTTGCCTGTATAGTCGAGGCAGTCTCAAATTTTGCTTGCAGAACTTTTAAATAAAGTGTCCCTGCTTTCTCGGATTGCGAATCGCAGCCATCTCTTCCAATCTTTATTAATTTATTGTAAGATACTGTACATTGATCGAAAATCTTATTTATCTGTTTCTTTTGACTATTTAATTCTTGAACTGATGGATCATTTTTTATTTCTTTAATTTTTGCTACTTTTAAAGAATCTTGGTAAAGAGTATCTTTAGATTTTCCTATTTTATCATATAAGCTTACTATCTTATCATAATATGTTTGGCTCGTATCCCGAAAATCCTGTAATGTTAGTTTTGATGCATCTTTATCTTTAAAAAATCCTTTAATTTCCTCTTTTATGTTCCCTCTAACTATTTCGCCATCAATCTTTGGTACCGATGTTAAAGCTATTATATCATTACCAATTTTTAGATAATTGTTAAAGTTGTTCAAATCATCATTAAAAATTTTTACTATTTCTCTAAATAATTCTTTCTTTTGATTAAAGTTCTGAATCAGTTTATCCAACATAATTTGCATATCAGCTTTTTCTTTATTAGTCTTAAAGGATCTCACTGAATCGGTTGACTTCATTTTAATTGTAGAATTTGGTACAGATTTTGTTGTTAGCGTCGAAAGATCAGCTTTACCATTTATCAAATCCGATGAGAAAATGCTTATTGCCGGCGCTTGTAAGCTGTATGCTATCTGATTAATTTTTATATTATAATAAAACGGGTTTATATTTTTTAAAGTAAAAGTAATGCTTTTACCTTCCATTACAGTATTGCAGAGATCTTTAATTTTCCCAGTAGAATAATCATATGTTATTTCTTGGCAATAAACAGAATTAAATAATGCACTTGCCATAACTAACAGAAGAAGTGAAAAAATAAATGATCGGAACATAATGCCTCCCTAATAATTAAAAAATTGAATTTTATTTTTATCCGTTCAACTTTGTACAAGACTATAACCGGTCAAGAATTGAAATATTTATAAGAATAAAAGCACCAAGAAGTTTTTAAAATCATTAATCTTGTTGCCAGATAATTCTGATCGTTATTTAATTATAAGGAATATTGGAAAGGGAATTATTATAAGCACCCAATATTATATTTAATAATATAAATAAAAATTTTTATAATTTAAATCAACGAAGTACAAATAATTACTAATCTAAATACCTAGAGTCCTCACTAACATTGGAAATTGTATCGTAATCTCGGCGGTTTTAATAACGGAATAGCGCTAAACCGGAGCTGGTTTTCCCTGTGCAAAAACATTTATACCTGCTGAAATAAAACCTAGAAAAAAGATAAAATAGAATACGGCTACTAATTTGTTATTACTTTTAATTAGATGTAAATATCCTCAAAAGTTGTTTTTTTTAGAGAAAAGCATTTTGGATTATCTCAAACCGGAATGTAACAGACTGCCTCTTAACTCCACTAAATAAAACACTTTAAGTGAGTTTAATTATTAATGTATAAATATGCACAACAAATAGATAATTAATGATGTCTTACAAATACGTATTCGTAATATCCGCCAAAATTTATTTGACTGATGCCGTCATCGGTAGTATAACCTTCTTTAGTTGTGTCACCAATAATCCCGACTAATTTGTAATCGTTCCATGAATAATATTGTTTTAACACATTTGTGAAAGCATCACGCTTAAGGACACTATCCCTGTAATAAGAGGTTATAACAAAAATGCTGGGTTCATACATTAACAAACGATTAATTTTATAAGTAAAAATTTCCGATACATTACCTTTGTTATAGTGTTCAAATTGAGCAATATCTTTGCTCAACAACCCGCTTAAATCCAAAGTATTCATTTTAGAAAGATAAGGTATTAATCCCGCATCATAATAAACAGCCAATTTTAGAGAAGGTGAATAATTATCCCTCAACAGTATACCGGTTTTTTCAACATAAGAATTCATTTTGACGTGCTCTTTCACATAGCTGAACTCACGAATGAAACTGAAAGTAAAAAGCACACCCTGAATAACAAATAACCCTATTAAAAGTTTCTTGTTTATTTTTTGTGCGGTTACACCCACAACAGCAAGTAAAAGCGGGTAGCAATGGAAGAAAAATCTGTAACTAAAATTTGTTTCTAAGTTTGAAACTAAATAATAGCCCCAAAGGACCAGGCAGAAAATTACAAATCTTAAATGCTGTTTCAGTTTGGAATAGAAGATTAGAACAAACGGAAAATAAAACAATAAGAACCCTCTAAATTGTATCCAATTGCTTAAAAGATTTTTCTCGATATTCATATCTTTGCGGTAATATGAACCAGGGAATAAATCACCGTAGTAATAATATTTTACTGCCAGGTAAACTAGAAGAATAGCAAGATATTTAATCCGTAATTTTTTATTATCAAAAAGTAAAACAACCGCAAAAAGTATTCCCTCGGGTCTGCAAAGTGAAATTAGAACGGCAGTAATTAATAAACCATGGTTATTTTTTTTGATGTAGAAATAAAATCCAAGAAGTGTTAGGGTAGTAAAAAGAATAGTTTCTAAACCGCTAAATATGTGTGTGTAAATAATAGGCGCAAAAAGATACATTCCTAAAATTAAAAACTTTTGCGGACGTTGTTCAACGAGTAATTTTAAAGTTATTCCGCCGATAATAAAACTTATTACAGTCAATAAGTGAACCGTTAGGATGTATTTTAAAGGCGAAATTATTAAAAGGAACAATAATAAAATTCCTGTACAGCCCTCTAAATATTCTCCCATGTTATAAACCAGATGTCCGCTTGTTCTAAAGTTATCGGCATACCTGCAAAGTATCCAAAAATCGTCTACAATAAACCTTGGATAGATGGAAGCAATTAAACAGGCAATAAGAAACATTGAAACAACAGTAATAAGATAAATCTTTTGTGCTGATCTATCGACCGGTGTATTTTTTGACAACTGAGATTTGCCATGCGGTATTTTCGTTTTGTCGGTTCTATTTACCATGTTTTGTCTCAAAAAAATTATGTATTACCAGTTAAATTGACTAAATATATCTTCGGTATTATAAGTCCCTACCAATACAAAAACCCGGTTTCAATATCTTTTTAAGTAAGTAACGATATAGAATATTTTTTCAAGCTTCCTTTGCTCAATTAGTTTTAACATGTCTGCATACAAATTACTTGATTTACCTACAGACTCTTCAATTCTTCGTGTTATGTTAATTATTTTCCATCACAAGAGCAGCGCTCAATTCTAAATTTTTTACCAATAAATACAACAATAGATTCATTTATTTGAACAATAGTTATTAAATTACAGAAATAATCTGTAAGTTTTAATTTAAAATACCATTATTGTATTAATTATAAAAGCGCTGAAATTTGATAACCTGTTAAGCCATGCTTTTAATAAAATATAAGTATTAAAGAAAAACATTTCAAAGCGATCATTTACTTTTGACATAAAAAAGCCCAGCGCTTTAATAAAAGACCTCGCGTTAAGGAGGTCTTGATATTGCTTTAAAATATTTTTTGCCTTTATTTTTTAAATTCTACAAAAGGCGCTTGCCAGCCAATAGGCGCATTAGACATTTTGCGTTTATAATTAATCACTTCCAATCTTTCAGGAACTACTTTAATAAGAACCAAATATTTAAAATCAGGGAAAGCTTGATCCCAATATTCTCTTTTTCTTTTTTGTATTTCAGCTTTATCCGTTAGAAGTACAGCTTTGCCTGAAATTGTAACATAGCCTTCAGCTTTAGACGTAAATATCTTCAAAAGTAGTGTTTTTTAGAGAAGAGCATTTCGGATTATCTCAAACCGGAATGTAACAGACTGCCTCTTAACCCCTTTAATAAAATACTTTAAGTAAGTTTAATTATTAATAGTTGTTGATGTAATTGCATTTGAAGTAACAACCATAGTTACTTTAACATTAGTGGAACCGTCATTACCCAATTGGTTCCCAACCCCGACGATAGTTACAGAATTAGCTGTAACAGTAGCAGTATAAGTACCATCAGCCGTAGATGCAAGGTTTGGAGGTAAAGACCACCCTGTAAAAGTATTGCCTCCACCACCCAGGTTTGTAGGATGCATATTATACGATTGTGCAACAGTAGCAAGATTAGTTAAACCAGCAATTATCGCTTCGCGATTAGTAATAGTAGAATTTGTGCTAAAAAGTGTTAACGCTATAACAATAGCAATTCCAATAACAATTACGGAAAGAACGATTAATAAAATCTGCTGTTGACCCATACTTCATTCTCCACTGTTATGGAAACAGGTTAACTATTGGCATTATAACATCTAACTCAATAACAAAAAAATTAGTCTATAAGTTTTATATTGCTGCAACTTATTAATATAATCTTAGCAGTTTAGAACAACAATAGCGTAATATTAAACAAAAATTCAAAAAAACTATTAGTTACTAGTTTAACAAAATATAATCAATTATTAATAGTAGTTGAAGTAACTGCATAAGGTCCAATAACCATTGTTACCTTAACATTTGTTGAGCCATCATTACCTGTCTGAGTACCAACACCTACTAAAGTTACAGATGTAGCCGTAACAGTAGCCGTAAACGTTCCATTTGCATTAGATGATAACCCAGCCGGGATTGTCCAGTTTGTGAATGTAATACCACCGCCGCCCAGCGGTACCGGTTTTCTGTAATAAAGTTGTGCATTGGATCCCAAAGTCAAAAGATGGGTTACAATGGCGTCGCGGTTTGAACTGGAACTATTTGCAGAAAATAAATTAATACCAACAACAACTGCAATTCCGACAATAATCACTCCCAATACAATTAATAAAAGCTGCTGTTGACCCATGATCTCTCCTTACATTAATTAGTGACCGTTTTTAACCAAATATCTTTTAATTTTTTGTGTAGTAGTTTTTTCAAATTCTTTTTCCCGGATGTAAAATTTCTTAATCTGTTTATGAGCAGCTAACTGTTTATTCGTTTTATCAATTTCATCGGCAATAGTATCGCGAAGAAGTTTGTCGTCAATCTGAATATTTTTTGATTCAACAAGTTCAATAAAGGCTTCAGCATCAACAACAATCTGTGCAGAAATAATTTCGCCCTGTTTAGGATCATCTTCACCAAAAACAAGACATTCCAAAACAAACGGACTTCTGCACAAAACGTCTTCAATTTCTTCCGGAAAAACATTCTTGCCGCTTTTAGAAATAATAACATTTTTCATTCTACCGTTAATATGAACAAAACCATCAATATCAATAAAACCGATATCACCAGTTTTAAACCAGTTATTAGAAAATGCATCATAAGTTGCCTTTTCATTTTTATAATATCCAAGCATAACACTAGGGCCTTTAGCCCAAATTTCACCACTGCCGTTTTCATCCGGGGAATTGATTTTAATTTGCACACTACTCAAAGGAATGCCAGCAGCGTCATCCTTAAAATTATCAACTTGATTTAAGGCAAGAATAGGAGATGCTTCAGTAAGCCCATAGCCCTGAATAAAATTAAAACCAAATTCGCGCAAGCCTTTTGCAACAAGAGGATCAGGCGCAGCGCCACCCGCAACAAACAATCTTATAGAGCCACCAAATTTATGATGCAATTCGGAAAATACTTTTTTCTTAATTTCTTTAAGTCCAACCATAGTAAAGAGATTAGTAAATTTTACCAGGGGCGGAACAATCTTGGATTTAATTCTATCCTCTTTGATTCCCTTCATTACACGCCTGAATAATTTATCATAAAGGAGCGGAACGCCAAGCATCATAGTCGCTTTAACATTTTGAAGATCATCAACAATAGTTTTTAATGAACGCGCATAATGGGCAGAGGCACCGGAATACAATGGACAGAGCAAACCACATGTACATTCATAAGTATGATGCATAGGCAGAACAGAAAGAAAACGGTCTGTTTCGTAAAGCATAACCAAACTGACCATATCCATAAGGTTGACAGCGAGATTTTTTTGGGAGAGCATAACGCCTTTTGCCCTACCTAACGAACCGGAAGTAAAAATAATTTCACAAAGCTCATTTGGATCAACCTTTGGAAGATCATTAACATCAATTGGCTTTGCTTTGCGTATCAATTCCGGCATATTAAGAAAATCTTTTTCTTCCCTTGTTTCATCCATGCAAATAAAATATTTCAATTTCTTTAAGAAATTTCTTCCTTCAGCCATAACACCAGAAAAATTGCCTGAAAAAATAATTGCCTCAGCATCAGATTCATAAATAATATTCATTATTTCATTAGTTGTAAGATTCTTATCAATTGGTACAATAACAAAATTAAAACATAATGCAGTAAGATATCCTAAAGCCCACTGAACCCTATTTTCGCCAATTACTGCAATGTGGGTTCTATCTTTAACACCAAGTTCCTGAAGGGCTGTGCCAAATTTTAATATATTCTCTAAAAGTTCTCTATAAGAGACTCTGTTAATAGGTGTGTCATGCAAATCTTCAAGAGCTAGTTTAGTTCCAAAATTCTTTGCAGATTTAATGATCATGTCCTGGATTGATTCAATTCTAGGAACAGAATAACGTTTGATTTCCTTTTTCATAGATAATTTATTTTATGGTTGAAATGTCTATTCAAAATAAACGAATAACCGGGTCAGATATAAAAATACTTATTGATTTTTAATAGCCAATTCCTCTAAAATACTTTTTAGCAGCCTATAAAATTTATCGACATCAACTATTTTAACTTTTTCATCAGGAGAATGTGCACCTTCAATAGTAGGTCCAAATGACACCATTTGAATTCCCGGATATTTATCTGCAAGAATACCGCATTCCAGACCTGCGTGAACAGCCTTAATCTCGGGAGATTTAATAAATAATTTTTGAAAAACAGATTTAGAAAGTTTTAAAAGATCCGAATCAATATCCGGCTGCCATCCCGGATAACCATCGCTAGTAATCACCTCAGCCTGACCAAGATCAAAAATAGCTTTGACCATTTCTGCAATATTTTTCTTTGCGCTTTCAACAGAACTACGCTGGCTTGTTCCAATTATTAACTTGTCCCTTTCCATAACAATAGTAGCAAGATTTGTAGATGTTTCAACAAGATCCGGAATACTGCTACTCATTGAAATTACTCCATGCGGCATAGCTAAAATAGTATTTATTATTTTGGATGAAAATGAATTTGAAAAAACTTTTGGTTTAGCAACAATACCATTGTTATTTTTTTCAAATGAGATTTTAATTCCTTCATCAGCAGCTCTAAATTGAAGAGACATTTCAATTGAGACTTCATTAATAATTTCCCTAAAATTGGATTCAATATCGGGATTCAAGAATAACTTAGCTTCTGCTTCTCTTGGAATTGCATTTCGTTTTGAGCCACCTAATATTTCCGAATATTGAGGATTGCATTCTTTCATACGATTCAATAAAATACCCAAAAGTTTTATTGAATTTGCACGTCCATCAGCAATATTAACTCCGGAATGTCCGCCCTTTAATCCGGCAACAAAAATATTATAAGGCATATAACCGTCTTGTAGCTTATCATATTCAATATTAAACCTGCCAACTGAATCAATGCCGCCTGAGCATCCGACATAAAATGCACCGTCTTCCTCAGTATCCAAGTTTAATAACAATCTTCCATTGATAAAACTCCTCTGCAAGTTATTAACACCAGTCAGACCAGTTTCTTCATCAACAGTAAAAAGCAGTTCAAGCTGTCCATGATTGAACGAATCATCATTTGCTATTGCAAGTGCAGCAGCAACGCCAATTCCATTATCAGCACCAAGAGTAGTACCATCGGCTTTTATCCATTCACCTTCACGAATCAGCTTTAACGGATCTTGAAGAAAATCATGATTACTTTCTTTATTCTTTTCACAAACCATATCAATATGACTTTGCAAAACAACTGTCGGAGCGTTTTCAAATCCGGGTTTTGGAGGAATAAGAATTACTATATTCCCAACTTTATCTTCCTTCATAGCAAAGTTATTTTGTCCACCAAAATTGCGCAGGTAAAGTCGAATCCTTTCCTCACTTTTTGAAGGTCTTGGAATTTGGCAAATTTCATAAAACCTTTTCCAAACAACCGCAGGACTTAAACCTTCAACAACAGACATTGGCATAAATACTCCCGTATTTGATGTTACTTCCGGTTTTCAATTAGCTGTGACGAATATTAAGGATGTCTCCATCCTTCACAATATATTCTTTTCCTTCGAGCCGCCATGCCCCAGCTTCTTTGCACTTATTGAAAGAGCCGTGTTTTACAAAATCATCATAATGGACAGCTTCAGCACGAATAAATTTATTAAAAAAATCAGTATGAATAACTCCTGCTGCCTGTTGGGCAGTGTAATTCTTCTTGATTGTCCAAGCGCGGCATTCATCTTCGCCGACAGTAAAGAATGAATGAAGACCAAGAATTTGGTAAGAAGTTTTTAATATTTTACTAAGGGCTGATTCATTTATTCCATAGTCTTTCATAAAGACAGACTGGTCTTCTTCGGACATGCGGCAAAGTTCAAGTTCAATTTTAGCAAAGAAAGGAATAATTGTAGCATTAGATTTTTCTAATTTTGATTTGAATTGAGCAATATCCCCATCAACTGTTGAAATAGAATCTTCATCATAATTAATTGCAATTCCCAGTTGTTTGATAGTTAAAAGCTGGTAACCGGATAAAAGTTTTAGTTCATTTTCATCAAGATGGATTGTCCTTAAAGGAAGTTCTTTTTCACAATGAAAAAGACATTTTTCAATTACAGGAATCTCTTTTTTAATTTTTTCATCTTTAGATTTCAGTACTTCTTTTTTCAGTTTCTCTAATCTTGATTCTAGAAAAGCCATGTCAGAAAGAAGGAATTCAGTTTCAAGAAATTCAATATCTCTCAAAGGATTAATGCTTTCCATTGGGTGCATTATTGTATCATCTTTAAAACCCCGTATAATGTAAAATAAGGCATCGTTATTTTTTACACCATTTAAAAAGATATTTGTAATCTTAACTTTATTGTCATCAGACATTTTAAGACCCGGCAGGTCAAAGATTTCTATAGTTGCGTTAACCTGTTTTAGCGGATTGAAAATCTGTGTAAGATGATTTAGCCGTTCATCCGGAACTTTAACTACTTCAACGGCAGCTTCTTCTTTAACAGCAGTAGGGTTAGAGCTATTTTTTGATAACGTATTGAATAAAGTTGTTTTTCCTGAGTGTTGAAGACCAACAAGCCCAATTTGCATTTTATTGCCCGAAATTAATAATAGAGAAATTCTTTTCAAATATAAGGATTTTCGTATCCAATTTTGCCAGTAAAAAATTTTTGTAAATTAAGAAATAATTTGAGTATGAAGCTCAATTTCTTCAAGAATAGAAGTAATTTTTAAGCACTCACTTAATTCACCATTGAAAACAACAGCTTTTCCTTTAACATGAGCTTCAAAAGCAAAAGTACGGGCTTCTTCGTAACTGCATTTAACAGCTTTAATTAATTGATTGATCACATCATCAAAAGAATGCCAGTCGTCATTAAAAAGGAGTACCTTGTACGGCTGCTTAATACCCGCTTTTTCATCATTTTCGGTCTCAATTATATCAGATGGTTTATCTTCGAGCATATTTTCACTCTAATTAAGGAGATAAAATATAAAATTGCATCACAAAAAAAAATTTTAATTATATTTGTGAAAAGATAGTTTGGTTTCTTTCAATCAATGAAATTAATAAGCTTTGGAGGCTAAATGAAAATTGCAGTCTGCGTAAGTCACGTTCCGGATACAGCTGCTAAAATTAATATTGGAAGTGATGGCAAAAATATAGATGCCAATGGAGTAACATTTGTAGTTAATCCTTATGATGAATTTGCAATTGAGGAAGCATTAAAGACAAAAGAAAAACTTGGCGGCGAAACTGTTGCAATAAGCCTGGGCGGAGATGCAAATAAAGAAACTTTACGCAAAGCTTTGGCAATGGGAATTGATAATGCTGTACTTCTAAAAGATGAAAGTTACCGCGATTCCTTATCTGTTGCACGTGCATTAGCAGAAGAAATTAAGGCTCAAGGCGCAGAACTTGTTTTTTGCGGAAAACAATCTGTTGATCACGATAACTCAATTGTCGGTCAGTTGACGGCAGAACTTCTTGGTTATAATTGCATATCAGTTGCAGTAAGTTTTTCGTTTGACGGCAGTAAAATTAATTGTGAAAGAGAAATTGAAGGCGGTAAAGAAATAGTTGAAACAACCCTGCCAGCCGTTATTACAACTCAAAAGGGTTTGAATGAACCACGTTATGCTTCATTAAAAGGTATTATGTCGGCAAAAAAGAAAGAGATAATTGAAAAACTACCGGTTGCTGCAAATAATTACATAGAAGTTCGTTCAATGAAAAAACCGATGGGAAAACAGGCAGGTAAGATTTTAGGCAGTGACGCTACAGTAGTTCCTGAACTAATTAGATTATTAAGAGAAGAAGCCAAAGTAATTTAAGGGAAAATGTATGTCAAATAAAATTCTAGTTTATATTGAACAGAGAAACGGACAAGTAAAAAAATCGTCTTTGGAAGCTGCCAAGGTTGGTTCAAATATGGCACTTAAACTTGCCGGTAGTGTGGAAGCTTTAGCTATAGGGAATTCAATTGAAGGATTGGAAGATCTTGGAAAATACGGCGTTTCAAAGGTAACCCATCTAAAAAATAAAGAACTGGCAAATTACTCATCCAGTGCATACAGCAGTTTAATTGCAAAATTCATTAATGAAAACATTTTTAACATTGCCGTTTTTAGTGCGAGTGCACTTGGGAAGGATTTAGCACCCTACGTATCAGTTAAAATTGACGCCGGACTTGCAATGGATTGTGTGGCACTTAATTTTGAAAATGAAGAAATAATTGCAACAAGACCAGTTTATGCAGGTAAAGCATTAGTAGATTTGAAAATAAATTCAGCGAAAAAGGTTTATGCTTTAAGACCTAATGTTTTCAATCCAGGTACTTTAACAGACGCGAAAGCTGAAATAAATGTTATAGAAATAGATCCTCCAAACTTGAATGTAAAAGTTACTGATCTCAAAAAATCTGAAGGAAAACTAGATGTAGCAGAGGCAGATATTATAGTATCAGGCGGCAGAGGAATGAAGGGACCAGAGCATTTCCATTTAGTAGAGGAACTTGCATCAACACTTGGAGGAGCAGTAGGAGCATCAAGAGCAGTTGTAGATGCCGGCTGGAGACCACATTCAGAGCAAGTAGGCCAGACCGGAAAAACTGTTTCACCAAATTTGTATGTTGCGCTTGGTATTTCCGGTGCAATTCAGCATCTTGCAGGTATGCGTTCCTCAAAATACATTGTAGCTGTAAACAAGGATAAAGACGCACCAATTTTTCAGATAGCAGATTATGGAATTGTTGGCGATATATTTGAAATTGTACCTTCAATGATAGAAGAGATTAAGAAAATAAAATAACAGAAGGAATTGTGCATAAAGTACAAGTTGAAATATTAGGACTTTCAGCAAGCCCCTCAGCAGGCGGCGCGTATGCTTTGTTGTTAAAAGAAGTTTATGGAGTACGCCGCCTTCCGATAATTATTGGTCAATTTGAAGCACAATCAATTGCATTAGAGATGGAAGGGATCAAACCGCCAAGACCTCTCACTCATGATCTCTTAAAAAATGTAATTGATAATCTTGGCGCGTCGATAACAGAAATTATTATAAATGAACTAAAAGAAAATACATTCTATGCCAAGATAAAGCTTGAGATGTCTACAATTACAAACGAAATTGATTCCCGCCCAAGCGATGCAATTGCGCTTGCAGTAAGAACCGGCACACCTCTTTTTGTTGCGGAAGATGTAATGAAACTTGCTGCATTTGTTCCTTCGAGTGAAGACAGTGAAGAAGAAATCCATGAAGTAACTGAAGAAAAAGATCTTGATGCAAAAGGACCTAAGAAAAATATTCCAGAAACAAAATTAGCCCATTTACAGGATTTACTACGAGAGGCAATTGAAAAGGAAGATTATGAGAGAGCTGCCAAACTGCGTGATGAAATTAATAAAATGAGCAGCCCCAACTAGTTGAATATTGTTTTACCAATTTCACATTCCAAACATTTATTTTTAGAACAATAATTCCTGAACAGTTCAAGCATTCCCTGGGCAAGAACAGTTTTTTTCAATTGCTCGCCAAAATCCAAAGCCTGCGCAACATCAATTATTATTTGATTTTCGGATTTTTGCTGATACATGCTATAAAGTTTAACAATCTTTTTTGAATTAGCTGAATGACCAAACACATCGAAATAGACAGCAAAGAACGGAATAATAACATTAACTACAATTTCATCGGCACGAGAAGCTCCAACGAAATATTTTATTTCACTTTCAGTTAATTGATCAAAGACATAGTGTTTTTTCCAAAATCCGTCAGTTTTAATAACAAAAAGTGAACGAAGTGAATTAATAAGAACAGATAAGTTGTTAATTTCCGTTATCTTTTTAACTATAGTTGAAATCAAATCATTATAAAGAATGGCGTAAAGAATTCGAGCACCACCAGCTATTCTAACAGTAGGAAAATTTTGAGGACGCAGCCTGAAAAAATGCCAGTCAGTTTCTTCAAAAATTTTCCCATCATAGAATGGTGAAATGGAATTCCAGAGAAGTGAAGACCTTTCCAAATAATTTTTAGCATGCATTTCTGATACAGCACCCTGATCTTTTGTTAAACCGCTAATTTTGAATAAAACAGCCTCATATTTTTCAATAATGATTCCGTCCTTTTCAATATTTTTAATAAAATTAATATTAGCGGCTTGAGCAAGATTAACCATTTGTATTTTATTTTTTGAATACCCTAAAGCTTCAAAAATCAATTCATAAAAAAGCTGCTGCCATATTTCTTTAACTGCCAGTTCAGAGTGAGTATATTTTCGCTGTTGAAACTCTGCTGTAAGATCATAAGAAATTACAGGCTCTTTAACGTTTAATTCCTTTAGAAAGTGGAGTTCCTTAATACGCTGAAAAATTTTGCTGCATTTTTTCTCAAACCTTATCACTCCCAATTTTTGTACAAATTTCTCTTTTTCATTATCAGATATCTTTTTAATGCTATTGGAACACTTTATACCACTAGCTTCATTTTTTTTATTATTATTTTCAACAGTTATTTTTTTAAATATTTCAGGGTCAATCTGTTCTGATAAATAAATAGAAGGAACTTTTCTGCCGTCGCGCGTATAAACATACCCGTAATTATTTTTGTTTTGAAGAGTAACGTGAAGAACAACCTTGGAGTATTTACTATCAATATTATGACCGTGAGATTTCCAGTCGCTGTAATTACTATCAATTTCAATATCACCAACAAAAGTAAAATTACCAATTCTGATACGGGCATTTTTAAAATCCGGACCAGCTGAATCCGTATTGTGTGTACCAATTTCAAGAACTGAAATAATTTCACCGTCAGAAGTTTTAAGAGAGTTTTTAAAATTCTGCCCCTTCCAGATCTCGTAAAGGTTTTTTTCGCTTAAGTTGAAATTATTACCATCCATCTCATCACCATTGAAAGGCGATGGCACGCCCTGAATGAAATGTTTTCCTTAAATAATTTAATATAATGAAATCGTAAAAGCTATAAACTTTTAAATATAAATTTGAATAATAGAGTTAAGGTCTTTAATGGCTTTGGCAACACTAATACTTAGATTGTCAGAATTATCTAAATAAAGGAGAGCACGGCTGATATTTACTAAATAATTCTTTTTTTTGTGTAAAGAAAAAGTATTTGCAACATCCTCCAGGCTTCCACCCTGAGCTCCAACACCAGGCAGGAGAATTGGCATAGAATTGAAAGATTGAATGTTTTCTTCAAGTTCTTTTACATTAGTTGCCCCAAAAACAATTCCACAGTTATTATTTGTGTTCCAACCATTAACCGTTTGAATTACATGCTGGAAGAGAAATTTGTTATTAGATAACATCAGTTTTTCAAAATCTTTAGCGCCATTGTTTGATGTTAAAGCAAGAATAAAATTTAATTTATCCGGATATTCTAAAAAAGGGCTAAGGGAATCAAAACCCATGAATGGATTTAAAGTAACAGCATCGAAATTAAAATAATTAAAAATGGATTGCGCATACATTTGCGAGGTATTTCCAATATCCCCTCTTTTAGCGTCAGCGATAGTTAAGACATCATTAGGAATTAATTCAAGTGTTTGTGATATATCATCAAATCCTTTTGAGCCATACAACTCATAAAAGGCGAAATTAATTTTGTAAGATGCTGCATGTTTAAAGGTGCTATCAATAATTATTTTATTGAATTCGAGGATAGGGTTTTTACATGATAATAGGAATCCGGGAATTTTTTTAATATCAGTATCAAGTCCAACACAAATATGAAAACCATCATCAAATTTTTTCTGTAATTTCTGATTAGCATCCATTAAAAACACTCAAGTATGAAGTTTTCTATTTTTATAAATATTTAATACAATACCAATCAAAATCATATTCACTAAAAGAGAACTGCCGCCATAACTAAGGAATGGTAGAGGTAAACCAATAACCGGTGTAATACCCAGATTCATCCCCACATTAATAGCGAAATGAGAAAATAAAAGTGTGAGCACACCAATAATTACCAGAACACTAAATTGATCTTTAGCATTAGAAGATAATTTTAATAATCTAATAAATATTATAAAGAAACAAGTTATAACAATAATACTTCCAATAAATCCGAATTCTTCACCAATTACGCAATATATAAAATCAGTCCATTGTGCAGGAATAAATCTAAGTTGAGTTTGATTTCCATGCAGATATCCTTTACCTAATATTCCACCTGAACCAATAGCAACCTTAGCCTGAAGAGCATTATAACCCGAACCAAGCGGATCTGAAGTAGGGTCCAGAAAAGTTAAAATTCTTTTTTGCTGGTGCGGTTTTAGGACTTTATAAATATAGTCAAAGAAAAAGCCGGAGGATAAATTAATAACAAAAACAACAACGCAATTAAAAATATCTTTTTTAAAAAAGAAAAGAGCGGCAACAACTAATAATAGAGCAATAATAAATGCAATAGTACCCAGCATTGAAGCCAGAACTACAATCAGAGGAGAAATTACAACAAACATACCAAACAGACTTATACCGCTCCAAAAAATGATAGCTACAGTTATGATTGAAAAAACAATTGAAGTACCCGTATCCGGTTCTAACATGATTAACATAATTGGAGCAAAGCCAATCATGAAAGCCACGCCAATATCTTTAAGGTTATTAATATCACGGTTTTTATAAGTTAACCATGATGCAAGCATTAAAATAGTACCAAGCTTAGCAAATTCAGAAGGCTGGAAACCAAAACCCCCAATTCCAAACCAGGCTTTTGCTCCAAATATAGTTTTACCAGCAATAAGCACAGCAACCAAAAAGAATAAAGACGCAAAATAAATCCCAATAGCAAAAACGTTGAAAGTGCGCTGGGGCAAAGAAAATGTGATAAGAAAAGCAATAATAGAAACTACAACAAAAAAAACCTGCTTTTGAAAATTCCCATGAGCAGTTGGATGACTATAAGTGGAGCTGAAAATTGCAAGGAGTCCGAAGATTATTAAAATAATAGTCGGAATAAAAATAGCGAAGTCAAATCTATCCTGCAGCTTATAACTAATTTGCATTTAGTTTTCCGCTTAATGTAGAATTAAAACCAGCAAGAATTTTCGGATCATTTTTTTTATCTTTTTGCAAATATGCTTTAATAATATCACGAGCAATTGGAGCGGCAATAACGTTTCCATGACCAGCGTTTTCAACAATAACAGCAATAGCAATTTTTGGATTATTATACGGAGCAAAACCGATAAAAACTGAATGCTCTTTGCCTTGAGTATTCTGAGCAGTACCGGTTTTACCAGCAATCTGAAGTTCCTGTGACCTGATATTACCAGCAGTACCAGAAGCATTAACAACCAAATACAAGGCTTTTCTAACAATGTCGAAAGTATTTCTGCTTATTCCAATATCATAATATTGAGGTTTAACATTAACTAATTTAGAAGTTTTAATATCCTGATAATCTTTTAAGAAATGTGGTTTTGCTGTTTTCCCATAATTTGCAATGAGACCAATATATTCTGCAAGCTGCATCGGAGTAACATTTAATTCACCCTGTCCAATACCCAGGCTGACTAAAAATCCTTTTGTCCACTTGCCTTTGCCGTAGACTTTATCATAATACTGAGTAGATGGTAAAATACCAGCAGTTTCTTCGCCAATATCTAAACCGGATTTTTTACCAAAACCAAATTTGTTAGCATACAAAGACCATCGGTCAAGACCATTTTTTAAAATGAGTTGATAAAAAAAGGTATTACACGAATGTTCAATAGCATGGATAACATTTATAGGACCATGATGACCAAGACATTTAAAATAATGATCACCAAATTGAAAACCGCCGTTGCAATTAACCTTGAAAGTAGTATCAATAATTCCATCTTCAAGAGCAGCAATAGCTGAAACCATTTTGAAAGTGGATCCGGGCGAGTAATAGGACATAGTAGCGCGGTTAAACATAGGACGCTCTTCATCATTATTAAGCTGGTTCCATATTTCAGTTGATGTAACTTTAGCAAAATCATTAAGATCATATTGCGGAGCGCTTAGAAATGCCAATATTTCACCATTAGCCGGATCCAAGGCAACAACAGCGCCGCGTTTGTCTTTGAACGCCTCTTCTGCAACCTGCTGTGCGTCTTTATCAATTGTGAGGGTGAGATCATCGCCCTTAACAGTATTTTGATCTTCAGTACCGTTCTTATAAGGTCCAATGGTTTTTTGTTTTGCATCAACTAAAACATATCTGGTTCCTTTATTTCCTCTTAACATATCTTCGTAAGATTTTTCAATACCATTAAAACCAATTTCATCTCCAATACTATATTCATCTTTTCTTTGCTGAAAGATATCCATAGGTATTTCTTTTGAATAACCAAACATGTGAGAACCCATTACACCAAAGGAATAATCACGCCGGGTTTCCATGACATAATCAACACCGGGAAGCTTAGACATATTTTCTTCGTACCATGCAATAACTTTATAACTAACATCCTTTGCAATTCTTCTTGGAAGGAATTTAGAATACAACTCATTTTGTTTTAATATTTTGTCTATATAACCTGGAGAAGCACCAAGTATAGCTTCGATGTACGGTGTTAATTTTTTATCATATTCAGATGGTGTTATGCGTAAAGTAAAGGAGGGTTTATTACCGACAAGAATTCTATGAAAACGATCATAAAACACGCCTCGCGGCGCCATTTGATAGATTGGCTTAACGCTATTTTCAGCAGATTTTTCAGAATACCGAGGCTGTTGAATAATCTGCATATTAAACAATTGAAGCACACAAAGAGAAAAAAAACTTATTACAATAAAGTAAACTATTCTTCTTCTTATAGGTGACCCAAACAAACTATCGTTCATGACAAGCCTTTTTTTGGACTAATAATTACAAATGGTAATCCGAATAAAGATGTATACAGACCAGGCAGCAATCCTTCAAAAAGAATAATATAGAACGTGTTTACACTGGTGTTTGAATTTGAAATTACCGCATAAATAAATGAATTAATACTTCCGCAAATAAATATAATCAGCAAAAAAAAGAACGACTTAGTATTGAAATCAATTTTATTATCGCTATAAAAGTATCCTGCAATAAAAGCAGACAGAGTGAAAGAAATCATAGATGCACCAATTAAGCCGCCGGAAATAATGTCAAAAATAAAACCAAGTGCAAATCCAAGAATAGTACCATAAGACTGCCCAAACATTAATGTATAATACGCTATAAGTATAAAAATAATATTGGGAGTAATATTATCAACCGCAATTAATGGAATAACAGTCAATTGAATGACAGCCAGGGGAATAAAATAAATAATAGGTTTGAAATTCTTAATATTCATTAGGTTTTATTTCATCAAATTCATCTCAAGGTGATTAATTTCTTTACTTGGCACTATCTTGATTACAAACAGGACATTAGCCCCTGGAATATCAGCGAATGGTCTAACTGTCAGGTTATAAAGCAAACCGACATCATTCGTTTTTTTAAGAATTATTTCGCCAATAGGAACGTATGCCGGGAAAAGTGAACTGAAATCAGAAGTCTCAACACGGTCTCCGACTTGAATATCCTGTGAAGTCGGTATATTTTTTATTATCAAATCCTTGCCATCAAAAGAAAGCACCCCATCAACATTTTCTCTTTGAATTGTAACGGCCACATTCAGGTTGCTATTATAAAGGGTTCTAACAACAGAACAGTCTTCAGTAGTTTCCATAATCATACCCACTAATCCTTTCTCAGATATAACAGGCATACCTTTAATTATTCCGTTACCAGTACCCTTGTTAATAATAAAATTACCCTGAATTTTAGTAACCAGTTTGGAAACAACTTTTACCGGTATAAGCGGGAACTTTGATGAA
Source organism: Melioribacter sp. (assembly GCA_003155655.1). Taxonomy (GTDB): domain Bacteria; phylum Bacteroidota; class Ignavibacteria; order Ignavibacteriales; family Melioribacteraceae; genus Fen-1258. The sequence goes on along the minus strand of PMDS01000055.1, from coordinate 19,341 downwards.
TCTTTCAGACCAATAAGAGAGCGAAGTTTCTCATTTTCAAGACTAAATTTTCTTAAAAGGTTAACTTCCAGCATTAATTCAGCATTTTCCTCTTTTAGCTTTGCATAAGAGATATCTTTTCTAAAGATTGATGTCATTGAATTTATAGCATCACTAAAAAAAGAAAAATTTTGCAAGGCGAATGAGTTTAAATGCTTAGACTGTTGTTTTTCGTTTGTAGAAAGTAATGATAAGCTAATAACTAATAATACAACAAGAAGAAAATATTCTTTGAATTGAAAGAGAATGCGTTTTAAAAATTTTAACATTAGTAAGTTCTTTTACGAATAAAAACCTTAGAATATTTATTCAAGTTTTCAATACATTTTCCAGCGCCTCTAACAACAGCAGTTAAAGGATCATCAGCCACATGAACAGGCAGATTTGTTTCCATCCTAATTCTTTCATCAAGCCCTTTCAAAAGAGCGCCACCGCCAGTAAGCATTACACCCCTATCAAGAATATCAGCAGATAATTCGGGCGGAGTTCTTTCAAGAGTTTGTTTAATTGATTCAATAATCAGGGCAACATTTTCGTTAAGCGCATCCCGTATTTCTACCGAGCTCACTTCAGCTGTTTTAGGAATACCGCCAACCAAGTCCCTGCCTTTAACCTGGATTGTAATTTCTTCTTTGAGAGGAACAGCACTACCAACTTCACACTTAATAGATTCAGCCGTACGTTCGCCAATAAGCAGATTATGATTTTTTTTGAAGAACTGCATAATAGCATTATTCATTTCGTCGCCAGCAATGCGGACAGATTCTTCATTAACAATACCGGCAAGAGCAATAACTGCGATCTCTGTTGTACCACCTCCAATATCAATAACCATGTTTCCGACCGGAGCTTCGACATCAATACCAATACCAATAGCAGCCGCCATAGGCTCAGCAATCAAATGAACCTCTTTTGCACCAGCATGTTCAGCCGCATCGCGCACAGCTCTTTTTTCAACTTCAGTAACCCCGCTTGGAACAGCAATAACTATTCTTTTGCTAGAAAAAGTGTTTGGAGTAACTTTTTTAATAAATGCACGAATCATACCTTCAGCAATTTCAAAGTCTGAAATAACCCCATCACGTATAGGCCGAGTAACGCGAATTTCTCTATGTTCCCTACCCTGCATCTCTTTTGCTTTATTTCCAAGTTCAATAATTTTTTTTGTATTTCTATCAAAAGCAACAATAGACGGTTCATTAAGAACAATTCCCTTACCTTTAATATATATTAGAGTATTTGCAGTGCCAAGATCAATAGCAACATCAGTTGAAAAGAAATCAAGAATTCCCATAGTGCCTCCCTGCAATAAGCAGGTAAATTAGTGTTTAAAGTTTCTTATTCCTGTAAAAATCATTGAGATATTTTTTTCATTTGCCGCAGCAATAACTTCATCATCACGAATAGAACCGCCAGGCTGCACAACAGCAGTAATTCCATTAGAAATAATTTCCAGCAAGCCGTCTGCAAAAGGAAAATAAGCATCAGATGCAGCAACAGAGTTTTTAAGATCATGACCAAACTGTTTTGCCTTAGCAGCCGCAATTTTTGTTGAGTCAACTCTAGACATCTGGCCGGCGCCGACACTTATTGCTTTTTTATCTTTAACAAATACAATTGCATTCGATTTTGTATGCTTGCAAACTATCCAGGCAAATTTTAAATCTTCAAATTCACTATCAGAATATTTTTTATTTGTAACAAGCTTTATTTCAGCATTATCCAGGCTGGAATTATCTTTTTCCTGGACTAAGAGACCGCCTACAATCGACTTCACCTGGAACTGGTCAGATTCAACATACTGCTTAATTAAAACTACCCTGCGATTCTTTTTTGTCTTAAGTAACTCAATAGCCTTTGCAGAATATGAAGGAGCCACAACAATTTCAAGAAATATTTCATTTAATTTTGCAGCAGCCGTTTCGTCAACTTCATTATTAAAAGCAACAATTCCTCCGTAAGCAGAGACAGGATCACATGAAAGGGCGCGTTCAAAAGCATCAAGAGCATTTTTACCTGTTGCCGCTCCGCAAGGGTTTGTATGCTTAATAATTACGCATGCATTTTCCTTGATATCATGCACCAAGTCAACTGAGGCAGCAAGGTCAACAAGATTATTGTATGAAAGTTCTTTGCCATGAAGAATATCAAAATAATTATCAAAATCACCAAATAAATAAGCTTTTTGATGAGGGTTTTCGCCGTAACGCAAATCAAATGAAGATTTGTAATTCAAGCGTATTGCTGTTTTTTGAAGAGCAAATTCTTTTTCCAGATAGTTAGCAATTAAAGTGTCGTAGAATGAAGTATAGCTGAACGCTTCATAAGCTAATTTTTTGCGAGTTTCTTTACTAACGTTTCCAGCTTTCAGCTCAGAAATAAATCCGGAATATTGAGACGGATTAGTAAGCACCGAAATAAATTCAAAATTTTTCGCCGATGCCCTTATAAGACTTGGACCGCCAATATCAATGTTTTCAATTTTTTCTTCAAAAGTAATACCTGTTTTATTTACAACTTGCGGAAACGGGTACAGGTTAACACAAACAATATCAATTGGAGAAATATTATTTTGTTCAGCTTCTTTTTGATCCTGCATATTTTGACGGCGCATCAAAATTCCGCCAAATATTTTGGGATGTAAAGTTTTAACTCTTCCTGAAAATATTTCCGGGAAACCTGTAAAATCTTTAATCTCAATACAGTTAATTTTATTTTCACTAAGAATTTTAAATGTATTACCGGTAGCAATAATTTGATAATCAAGTAAATTTAATTCGCGGGTAAAATCAACAATACCTGTCTTATCAGAAACACTGACGAGAGCATATTTCTTCACACACACCTTCCGTTGGATTATTCTACTACTACATTACCTTGATTAATAAAAATTTTATTATCAGCAAATTTTTCAATTACAAACGGCAAAAGTTCATGCTCAATTTTCAAAACCCTCGAAGCAATATCATCAGGATCTTTCGCATCAGAAATATCGACAGTTCTTTGAGCAATAATAAGCCCATTGTCATATATTTTATCAACAAAATGAATTGAAGCACCTGAAATTTTTGCAGCAGAATCGAAAACAGCATTGTGGACATTCATCCCATACATACCTTTACCCCCAAATTTTGGCAACAATGCAGGATGAATATTTATAATCCGATTTTCGAACTCATCAATAAATTCATCTGGAATCTTTTTTAAAAAACCAGCAAGAACAATTAAATCAACTTGAATCTTTTTTAATATTTTAGCCAGTTCAGAATAACCGCAGGAATTAAGAACATTTTTAGCATCAACAAAAAAAACTTGAATACCATAATCATCGGCAAAATGAACAGCTCCGCAATCTTCTTTATCACTAATTACAGCACAAATTCTAATCTTTTCTTTAGGAACCTTTTCAAAAACAGATTTTAAATTTGATCCTTTGCCTGAAACAAAAACAGCAATATTAAACATAGTTAAATTATTTAGTAATGAAATATTATTGAAATGAGGATAAATAATCAATTATTGGAGCCGGTTTTTCTTCAAATTTCAGAAAAAAAATGAACTTTTACCTTTTTAGCTGCCTTTTAAGCCACTCAATTTGAGATTGAATATAATCCTTGAACTCATTATCATTTTTGCTTTCAGATGCCAGCAGGAGATCCTTAGCAGCTTTTTTATTACCAGTTAGAAATTTGACCTTAGCTTTTAAGAAAATTGACAAAGCCAGCGTCCATTTTTCCGAAGATAACTTGAGAAGTTCAGTTTGATCGGCAGCATATGACGCTACAGAGTATTTTTTAAGATTAACAGCAGCCTCGCAAAAATATGTATATGCAATTGCCTTACTTTCATTATTATCTATTTTTTCAATAAAGTTTTTTAAACTATCATATACTACCTGATATTTCCCATCATCCAAATAATTTTTAATCTTGAAAAGTTTTAAATCATTTTTATTAATTCCATTGGCAAGATATTTTTCACTTTTTAGTTTGGCATAGGAATCTTCAAATACATCCTGATTTCCATTTTTAGCCTGTAAAAGCTTCTTCTTATATTCTTCCTCATTGCCCAGAAATTTACAGCATAGTGCAGAATTAAATGCCGCCCAGCCGGTATAATCCAGTTCCTTAGTCAACTCCAAAAATTTATCATATTGAGTTATAGCCGCCGTGAATAGGTTCTTCTTGAAATAAATTTCACCCATTCTGTAATGGGCAAGCGCAGTTACTTGCGGAAGATATTTATTATTTATCTTAATAACTCTAGTCAAAAGTTCCACTGCTTTATCCAACTGCCTGTCTTTAATTAAGCTTACTGCATATTGATAAATAAATAAAACATTATTAGGGTATTGGGCATTTAGGCTTCTCAAATGAATGAAGGCACTATCATATTCTGCAAGATAGTCTGTATAAATTTTAGAAAGATGAAAGGAAGCTTCGGCTTTATCCTGGATTCCCTTTTTATAGGCAAGTTTAATATAATTAAAGCCGCGCACTTTGTCTGATGAAAGCCCGGTTAAATTAACCGCCCATTTTAAAAAATCCGGTACAAAACTCATTGTATAATCAAATAAGCCTAAACCTAAATAAGCGTCATAAAATTTTGGATTGATTTCAAGAGTTTGTTCAAAATATTTTACTGCTTTTTTGCTAGAATAGAATGCATCGACAGAGGAATTGCTTGAACCTTGCTGCATAGCCCTAAAGCTATATAAGTTTCCGGCAATATAATTTACAAAGTAATCTTTAGGGTTATTCTCCAGCGATTTATCAATTTTCTGCTGAGCAAGATCTGCAAATTTTATAAAAGTCTTATATTCGCTTTCATTATGAGAGCCGAGATAAATCCAGAAGTGAATCTTAGCATAATAGTAATAACCAACAGGAGAATCAGGTTTAAGTTTAATAATTCTGTCAAAAGTTTTTTCAGCAGCAGCAAATTCCATATTCCACAATTGATTGGAACCTGTAGAGATAAGACTTTGGAGCTGCGTTTGAGAAAAAATAGAAGAGTAAAAAAATAAAAAAGCAACAAAGAAAATATTCGTTTTCAATTTTGATTTTTCCTTTGAGCAAATTGAACAGCAGCTTTAACAAATTCACGGAAAAGAGGATGAGCTTTAGTTGCCCTGGATTTCAATTCAGGATGGAACTGACAACCTACAAACCAGGGATGATCCGGCAATTCAATCATTTCAATTAATTTATCATCCGGAGAAGCCCCGCTAAAGATCATTCCATGTTTTTCAAGTTCCGACCTGAATTTATTGTTTACTTCAAAACGATGGCGGTGACGTTCAGAGATTTTCGGTTTGCGGTAAGCCTCGTAGGATTTTGTATTTTTCTTCAGAACGCAAGGATAAGCGCCCAGTCTCATAGTTGCGCCTTTTGCAGTAACCTTCAATTGTTCGGGCATAATGTGAATAACATTCCAAGCATTTTCAATAAATTCCTGGCTGGATGCTTTTTTAATACCACAAATATTACGAGCAAATTCAATAACCGCGCATTGTAAACCAAGACAAATACCAAAAAACGGAATTTTATTTTCGCGAGCATATTTAATAGCCTGAATCTTACCTTCAATTCCCCGTTCGCCGAATCCACCCGGAATTAACAGCCCATCATAATCTTTCAGGAGATTCTCAGCACCCTTTTCTTCAATAGCTTCCGAGCTGATAAAATCAGCATTTACTTTAACATCGTTCTCCGCCCCAGCATGAATAAATGCTTCAACAATGCTTTTGTAAGAATCTTTATTATCAACATATTTTCCAGCAATAGCAATTTTTATTGATCCGGTGGGATTTTTAACTGAATTAACAAAATTTTCCCAATCTTCCAGTTTAATATTTAATTCGGGTAGTTTCAGCCTGTCAAGAATAAATTCATCAAGTTTTTGTTCATGAAGCACTAACGGCACTTCGTAAATTGTAGAACAGTCATAAGCAGAATATACAGCGTCACTTTTAACGTTAGTAAAAAGGGCAATTTTTTCTCTAATTTCTTTAGATAGTTTTTCTTCCGACCTGCAGACTAAAATATTAGGCTGAATACCAAGTTCAAGTAAATTTTTAACCGAGTGCTGAGTTGGTTTGGTTTTCATTTCCCCTGCAGAATGAATAAAGGGCACGAGTGTTACATGTATGCTAAGAGTATTTTTTCTACCAAGTTCGAGCATAATCTGCCGCATCGATTCAATGAAGGGGAGGCTTTCAATGTCGCCAACAGTACCGCCAATTTCAGTAATAATAATATCATACTTGCCGCTGTCTCCGAGCGCTTTCATGCGTTTTTTAATTTCATCAGTAATGTGAGGAATCACCTGAACAGTGGCGCCAAGATAATCACCGCGTCGTTCTTTTGTAATTACTTCATAATAAACCTGCCCGGTAGTAGTATTGTTAGCCTTAGACATATCCACATCCAAAAAACGCTCATAGTGCCCCAGGTCGAGATCAGTCTCGGCACCATCATCAGTAACATATACTTCACCATGCTGAAACGGGTTCATAGTTCCAGGGTCAACATTAATATATGGATCAAATTTTTGGATTGTTACACTATAGCCGCGTAATTTTAAGAGCAAACCTATTGAAGAAGCAGTGATTCCTTTACCTAATGAAGAAACAACCCCTCCTGTTACAAATATGTATTTAACTTTTTTTTTGGCTGGCATTTGATGATGTCAATTGGTTGGACAATTAGTTTGCCAAAAATAAAAAAAATATTTTATTCCACAGCACAAAATGTTCAATAATCAACAACTATTTTGATTATTCCGGAATAATTTTTATCTCTCCATCTAAAGGAATTTTGATAATATAGGTCTTGCGCGCCTTATTTTTTAATGTATTATCCCTAAGCCAGGGATTAAATACCTTTAATATCTTATAATTGATCTTATGCGCTATAGCAAAATCTGCAAGATCATTAACAGGGTAATTAACCTTAATTTCCTCAGTCTTTATTAAGGGATACACATCATTTTCAGAAAAATAAAATCCATATTTATGCGGATTTTTAAAGATCTCCTTAAGTGAAATAATTCTTGCAACGAAACGGTAAGTCTCATCATTCAAAAACATGTTATAATAATTGTGACTTTTTTGGCGTTCAATTTGCTTAAGAATACCATCAATTCCCATATTATAAGAAGCGGCTGCCAAGGTCCAGTTGCCAAATTTTGCATGCGCTTCTTTAAGATAATCGCAAGCTGCCTGGGTGGATTTTTCTATGTTATACCTTTCATCAACTTCTTTATTTACTTCAAGCCCGTATTTTTTTGCAACCGGTTCCATTAATTGCCAAAATCCCGTAGCCAGTTCCGGCGAGACGGTATTTATCAAGCCGCTTTCAGCAACCGACATAAATTTAAAATCGTCCGGGATGCCATTCTTTTTAAGAATAGGTTCAATGACCGGGAACCACCTGTTTGCCCGTTTCAAATAAAGCAGGGTTGCAGAATGCCAGTATGAGTTAACAAGAAATTCCCTATCCATTCTTTCTTTAACATCAAAATCTTCAAGAGGCACTCTTTCGGTGCAAAAATCGAGCGTATCCGGTATTGGAGGTGAATAAATAGCTTTTTCTCTTTCAGTTAAAACGATTGGAATCCGGCGGTCGGCTTTTTCACTTTTCAAATAGTAAAAAACAAGAAGAGCAACCAAAATTGTAAATGCAATTGGAATTGCAATAATTAAAAAAAGTTTTTTCCTATCAATCATTTTTTTATCATTTTATTTTGAAGAAAGACTTGATTGTATACAAGAAAGCCTCTTTGGAGAGGCTTTCCAAATTTAAAGCTGTATCTATTTTTTGCCGAAGGCAATATCTTCCAACATTTTTGTTGTTAGAGATTTTGGCCGTTCGAGAGGGTAACCAAGCGCGCGCGCCCAAATAATATTTGAGCATACACCAAGCGCACGTCCAACACCAAATAATACGGTGTAAAACTCATATTCTTTTACGCCATAATACCATTGAATAACACCTGACTGCGCATCCACATTCGGCCATGGATTTTTTGCCTTTCCCTGCTCAAGAAGTATTGGAGGAACAACTTTGTAAAGCATATCAACATATTTGAATAATTTATCATCAGGTAAATGCTTCAGGCAGAACTCTCTTTGAGCAGTATAACGCGGATCAGTTTTTCTCAGGACCGCGTGACCAAATCCGGGAATTACAGCCGTTTTTAATGTGTCATAAACAAATTTTTTCATATCATCTTCAGTAGGAACTTTGCCACCCATTGAATCAATCACTCCGTGCAGCCAGCGCAAAACTTCTTCATTTGCCAAACCATGCAGCGGACCGGCAAGACCATTGAGCATAGCACTAATTGCATAATACATATCCGATAACGCGCTTGCAACCAAATGCCCGGTATGTGCGCTAACATTACCGCTTTCATGATCGGAGTGTAAAATGAAGTACATTCTAGCAACATCATCATACGGTTTAGGAATTCCCATCATGTGAGCAAAGTTTCCGCCAAAATCCAGCTCCGGATTGCCTGGAATAATTACACCCTCACAATATTTCAATCTATAAATGAAAGCAGCAAGTTCAGGAAGTTTTGCCAAAAGATTCATTGCATCTTCATAATAAGCTTCCCAGTACTGACCTTTTTTAAGACCGTGATGATAATCTTTTGCAAAAATTGAATCTTTCTGCATCGACATAATCCCGGTAGCAAACATAGTCATAGGATGAGAATCCAGAGGCATTGCCCGCAAAATATTAAATACATAAGCAGGAACTTCTCTTCTTTTATCAAATTCAGACCGTACTTCAGCAACTTCATATTCAGTTGGTATATCGCCAGTAAGAAGGAAATAAAAGAAACCTTCAACAGAAGGCATTTCGGAGCCGGCAACCTTAGGAATTTTTTCAAACACTTCGGGAATAGTTAACCCACGAAAGCGAATCCCTTCAAACGGATCCAGATAGGAAATGTCTGTAACAAGACTTTTTATATCGCGCATACCGCCAATGATCTGTCCAATTGTTACCTCATCAACTTTAACATTCCCATATTCTTTGTTTAATCTTTCAGTTCTAGGGCGTTCAGCTAAAATTTTTTCATTCAGCTTTTCTTTAAGTATGGACATAATTCCTCCATGTTTAGTAGTTGATTTATAATTATTTTTTTAGATTATTTACTTACTTGCAGTGATTACTTTCCCGGCAGCTAACCTGCCGCTCAAAACAGCGCTCTCAATTGTTGAGGGCAGTTCTGTGTTGGTCCAATCACCGGCATAAATCAAATTGTCAAACTTGCTTAAAAAATTTTTTCTTACCATGTTAGATTCAATATCAGGAATAAAGGTGGCACGTTTTTCTTTTAAGACCTTATAATCCATTATCAAATTTGAATGGAATATAGGAAAATAATTTTCCAACTCGAAACAAAAATCTTTCATAATATCAGAATTATCAAGACCAATGCTCCAGTCTGCAGCACTTGTTGTAAGGCTAATGTGTTTGCCGTGATTGAATAACCAGTGAATTTTTGAATCAATTAAGCCGTAAAATTTTTCCTTAAATGGATTTTCTTTTAACCAGAAATGAACATTAAGAATAGGAGAATAATTAAAGGATGGAATACCCTGAAGTGTTTTAAATTTTGAGTTATTACAAATTATATATTCAAAGGCTTGCGCGGGAATTGCACTTATTACATAATCAAAATTTTTATATATGTTTTTATCTGTAACAATTTCTTTAACTTTATTACCCTTACAGGTAATGTGCTTTACTTTTTCAGATAGAAGTATTTTCCCTTTCCTCTCAATAATATATTGTGCTGCGCCCTCAGCATAAACTTGTGTTAAACCAACATTTGGAATAACAATGGACGCTGAATTATTACCGTCAAGAAATATCCGGCATAGGATTTCATGAAATATTTCTGCGGATGCTTTATCAATTGTAGTGTTTAATGCACCAACAACCAATATTTGCCAAAATGACTTTATTGAATTTGGGCTTTGTTTTTTACACTCCAGCCATTCCTGCACAGTTTTATCTTTTAAGTCGCAGGAGAAACAGCACATAAGATCAAGAATAAAATCTATTATCTTAAATCTTTCTTTGATACTCAGCGCTTTAAAATTTAACAGAGCATAACCCAGATTAAACGGATAAAAATTTTTGGGCGCCTGCAGTTTGAAAATTTCTCCACCTTTTTTAACAAAATTAATGTTAAGGGAATCTTGAATTGAAATTTTATCAAGTGAGTTTATTTTTTGCAGGAATGAGATAGTATCATTATAACAGCCCATCATTATATGCTGACCGTTATCATAAACATCATTGATTTTTTTGTTTAAGAGTGAATAGGCACGCCCGCCGAGTTTTGGGGCTGATTCGATAAGTGTAACTTTGTGATCTTTTTCAGACAGGTAAACCGAGGCGCTTAACCCTGCAAATCCACCGCCAATTACAATAATACGTTTCATTAATAAACAAGACTGTACTTAGCCCAAACGCCGACAGAAATTGCGGCTTTTTCAAAAGTGCCCACTTTTATTTTCTTATTGAACACATCATAGTTTTCAACTTCAATTTTTTTAAGAAGCCTATGATAAATGTGCTGCATGGCGCGCGCCGGGAACATTGAAGGCTTATCATCAAAATCAAGAGCATCATTTGCTTTAATGAAGAAACCTTGAGCCCGATCAGCTTCATGTTTCATTAAGGAAATAAAATTTGAATTATAATTTCTCTGGAAAATATCCTGTTCCGAATACTGAAAAATATTCATATCCTGCTGCGGCAGATATATTCTTCCCTTGTCGGAATCTTTTTTAACATCTCTTAAAATGTTGGTCATCTGCATAGCCAGCCCAAGATTAATAGCGTAATCTTTGGCAGATTTATTTTTATATCCAAAAATTTCAATGCACATTAAACCAACAGTAGAAGCAACACAGTAGCAATACTGCATCAGGTCTTCCGGGCTGAGATAACGCTTTCGCTGCAGATCCATTTCCATGCCTGCAATCAACTCAAAGAATGGTTCAAACGGAATGTTAAACTGTTTAATTATTGCGGCAAGTTTATTGAAAAGAAGATAGTCAGAAGTGCCGCCGTACAAAGCTTTTTCCAGTTCAATTCTCCATTTGCGGAGATGTTCATATTTTATCTCTTCGGATTCGTCGCCTTCATCAACGATGTCATCCGTACGCCTGCAGAAAGCATAAACGGTATTCATTGCATCGCGTTTGGGCTTTGATAATAGAGAGAACGCATAATAAAAACTGCTGTTGCTCTCTTTAGCAATTTGTTTTGAAGAATCTATCATAATACTAAATCATTGCCTTAATAAATATTTTCAAGTAATCAATTTTCGAAAGTTTTGGACGGTAATTAATTACCTTATAATTCAGATATTCAATTTTATCTAAAATTTTTACTCCGCCAAGAATAGTCATTTTTATTTGTTTTTTCAAATTTGCCGGTAACCGGTCAACTATATTTTGCCCTTGTGTAAAGAGGTCTTTTGTTCTATCAACCTGGTATTTCAATAGCTTTTCTAAATTAGGGCTATTTTCCTTTAACTGGAATTGATTTAGACTTACACCAAATTTTTCAATTTCATCAAGGGATATGTAAATCCTGTTTTTTTGAATATCGATTGAAACATCCTGGTAAAAATTGGTTAACTGTAAAGCTGTACAGACAGCATCGGAGTAGCGGATTGTAAGGGCGTCCCTGACACCAAATAGCTCCAGGACAAGTCTGCCCACCGGATTTGCAGAGCGTGTGCAATAGTCCAATATTTCAGTAAATGAATTATAGCGGTTCTTTACAACATCCTGCTTAAAAGCGGAAAGCAGATCAAAAAAATATTGAGGTGTAAGTTGATATTCATCAATAGTATTTTTAAGGGCCGTCCAAAACCCGGAATCAAATTTATTTTTGAGGCAATTCTTTAATTGTTGTTCGTACTCTTCTAAATTCTTCGTTCTATATCCGCCCTGCCTGCCGGCAGGCAGGCTACGATGGGCAAATTCTCCTAAGTTTTCTCCCTCGTCTGCAAGATCGTCCGCTTGACGCGCAAACTGATATACAACAGCAACGTGCTTTCTTAATTTTTTGGGAAGGAATAGAGATACTACGGGGAAGTTTTCGTAATGGGATTTTGTAAAGTGAAGAGAATTAATATATGCTGTATCAAGAGAAATGGGAGCCTCGCTAAACTTAATTGAATGAATTGATGAAATATAATGCTACTTAAACATTTTTGCATGGTGAATAAAAACTAATAAGAAATTGAGAATTGAGAATTTAGAATTGAGAATGAAAAATCTAGCACAGCAATACGTTTTCTGTTAACTAACAGAAACGGAAGCGGGTCATCTCGATACGTCCCGAATCCGTTCGCAACGGTTTCGGGACACTCGATGACCGTAACAAGCTTAAATGGTGTGTAAACTTCAAGCGATAAAATATCAGAGGTGGGCAAGTCTTTCGACCTCACCCGTATCCCTCTCCTTGCCAAGGAGAGGGTGACCGAAGGTCAGGTGAGGTCAGTTTTGTGCGTCACCTTACACCTCCAACAAAAAACGTCCCCGCAAAAGGAACGAGACAAACGGGACAGGTTGCGGCAAGCATATAAATTATTTATTAAGATTAAAATTAGGTATGTGTTTAAGCACCGCAAAAAAATCATATTCAAATTTATTTTCGAAGCAGTCTTTTAATTGTTTCTCTTAAAATTCTAAATTCTCAATTCTCAATTCCTCCAATTATTTCCTGTAACCGAAGAAGCGATTCCTTTGTCCAAAATAACTTCATATTTACTTACCAACTCGTGATTTTTGGAGTTCAGTCCGGAGCTGTGAAGTTGATAAAACTTCTCCTTTTCCAGAATCGGATAAACCACGCGAAATAGAATCAATGAAAAGCTTTGTTTGGTTAAGATCATCAAATTCCGATGGAGATATTAAGACTCCGGCAGGTTTGCCGTTTTGAGTGATAATTATAGAATTTCTTTTATTTTGTATTTCTTTTAGATATTTAGCCAGGTTGGATTTGAATTGACCTACCGGAATTATATCATTTAATACCGAAATGTTTTTCATTTTTGTATCCTTATACCGACTTTATTTTGGACTAAATTTAAGTCTATATTAAGACAGAATCAAGACTTATTATATTGCACCACGGTGTAATATGGCGAGAGAAGAGCTTAAAATATTTTCCGCATTTCATGGTGTCCTCGATACTCCCCTCATCCGGCTCCGTTAGCTAACGGATGCCGGATGAGGGGAACTCGGACACCCTATTTTTACAATTCAGATTTTTAACACAATTATTTTAAGAGCGTGTGTAAATTCCTACCGAACTCACCCCAACCCCTCTCTTAAAAAGAGAGGGGTAAAAAATTTCAATTTAATTCAGGCATGTTAACTGCTTTCTTTTTTATTCCTCACCAAAATAGTCTAAATCGATTTTTTTAATTTGATAAGTTGAGAGAGTTGATACAGCTAAATCAAAATCAATCATATATTGAGCTAATTGTTCTCCGTCAACCAGAACTATTTTTGTTTCATTTTTAGGAGTATAATCCAAAGCATCTTTAGAAAAATATGAAGTTGTAATGAATATTCCTTTTTTTGCACCTTGACCCGCTAATGCACCTACAAATTTCTGCAGCTCCGGTCTACCGACTACACCTTCCCATCTCTTAGCTTGAACATAAATTACATCTAGACCAAGTTTATCTTCTTTGATTATTCCGTCAATTCCTTCGTCTCCGCTTCTCCCAATAGCTTTACCAGCATCTTTTATAGAACCGCCATAGCCCATTTTTACAAGCAAATCAATAACCAGTTTTTCAAAAAATGATGGCGGCAGAATTTTTACTTTTGACAATAAATCCTGAGCAAGAGACTTCCTGATTTTTTGGTAGGAATATTCTAAACTTTCTTCCGGTGTAAGTTCATTATCGTTTTCAGATTCAATCTCTGATTCATTGTCAACTTTTTCTGTCCGGTCCTTTTTATATGTTTTCGTGTGTTCAATATATTCCGGAATTGATTTTAATGTTTTTAAATTCACCAAAGGCGGATTAGTCTTCAATAGATCCAAACCACTTTGTGCAATTTTAAAATGAGCCCGTTTGGTATTTTCAATCAAACCAGCCATTTTTAAATGCGCCTTAGCCCAAAAAACACGGTTATAAAATACATATTGTGTTCCGCTTGGCAGAAGTTGGGACAGTTCATCTTCGGTTAAGTTAAACTGTTTAGATAAATTTTCTATAGTATCTTTTGTTGAATGTTCCTGCTCATCACAACAAAATTTTAGTAATGGTAACATAATACTTTGAAAATCCGGAATAGACATTATCACCTCATATTTTGTAAACAGTTAAGACTGCTGCGTTTAAGCATACGTCATTAAAATCGAAGCAACATTATTTATTTATCTATTTATTTAACTGACTCGCCACGTTACATGCTTAGAAGTAGTATTACACATATGAACAAAATCGTACAACAATTCTTTCCTTTACTACAAAATCCGAAAATAATACTAATACTGCAATGTAAACGCTGTCGAGTGGGAAAGCTGGTTAAGTGTTTTGTTCCATCCACATTAGTACTTTTTTATAACAAACATATTCTGCAACAGCCTCACATATGTTGGGTATATTTGCGCCAGGAATATCCGAGTAATAAATTGGTAGTATTAATTTGTCTTCTATAGAAATAACTTTATGGTTCAGATTTTCAACAGTTACTAAATCATATCTCATTACATAATCGATTTTCTCTTCACTTAATATTTCTATGCCTTTCGTTTTTAATTTACCTTCGTTAAAAGTAAATGTTGAATTATTCCTTTTACCCTTATAAATACCATAAGTAAATGAGGCTGAATGAAACCCATCTATTGAAGAACATCCATATTTGTTAATAGAATACCAATAATTATTTTCGGTTGGTTCGTTTGCAACTTTATGTTTATTATATAATTCATCAATGACATTTTTTTTCAAAGGAAATGGATGTTCAATATGAAAGATATAGTCAGGATTATATCCCACATCAATATATCTGTCAGAAACAACCAATTCATATTCCTCTTTTGACATGTTAGTCAATTCATTTTCTAATTTCTTTTTTATCTTTTCATAATTATGAGACCATTTAATAAAACGATAAATTATAAACCTAACAATAGAAAACGAGTCTTTTTTCTCTAATTCATAATCAGTTATCCTTAAAAGCGGAAGTCCTGCAATTTGGCATATTCTATTTTTCCTAATGTCGCGTAACTTAACTTCTTTTTTCTCCAAGTGATAAGGTCCATCAAATTCTATTACAAAAGCTGGATAATGATTTTTGTCTGCTATCACAAAATCAAAGTGCGATTTTTCAAAATAGTTTTTTTCTTGTTTGGTCAAATATTGTTTAATGCTTGCATCGACCACATCAGATATTGGTAACTTTGGAAATATCAGGTAGTCGGTGTCCTTTAATTCCGAATTCACCTCATTAAATGTTTCTATTTCACTTGTATTATTAATCTTCTTAGTTTTAATAAAAACACCAATACTGTTTATAAATTTATTTTTTTTACCAACCTCAAAGAACTACATACTATTACAACTAATTTTTTTACATAAATGCCTAACTGGAAACACGATAGACTTGGAAAATGGGTTATGTGCGCCTTTCTTTCATCAAATTAATATGTTTTTTACTAAATCCTTCATTGAGTAAAAAAGTATAATCAGTTTCGAGAATATAACCATAATTATACTTTGCATCTTGAGAAGGATTGATTATATATATTCTTCTGTCTTCATAGCCAGTAAAAGAATTAAGAGATGTCATATTATCTAAGAAAAAACTCCTTATAAAAAAATCATCATGTGATAAACTTAGTCCTATTATGAATACATCATGTGTTAAAGCAAAAACATATTCCGGTTTATACCAAAAATGTGCGACATTACGAACATCAAACGCTTTTCCATATCCCGGTAAAATAATGAACGGTTCTACCTCACCAAGACATGTATAGTTTGACCAGACATGTGGATTTAACAATTTTTTTGAATAGTAAATTTCTTTTGGCATCAAATCATCACTAAGTCCCATTGATTGCCAACCAAGAAAATCGTCTTTAATAGGACGGCCCAAATCATTAGGTTGCCCTAAACGCCAATTTATTGACCCGTGCATTTTGAAGATTTTAATGCCCTCGCCATTGTATTTGTAAGTATATTTTTTACCAACTCTTTCTAGTGCAATTTCCAAAAGGCAATCCCAGTTAAATGTTAAAATGATATCCTTATTATCCAACTGGTCAACAAATTCAAGATATATTTCAGGAATAAATTCTTTTTCTGGAGTATAATCCGAAATAGTCTTTGATAAAAAATATTTAAATGATAACTTCTCACGTGATCCATTTTCCGACCATCTTTCACCACCGGCAAATTCTCTTAGTTCTTTATATTCCAGAAAGGTACAAAAATTGGCAAAAGAAAGATTTGAAAAATCGATATCTCCATCAATTGAAAAACAGGTTTTAGCAATATTAATTATACGTTTATAAACGTTAGGAAAATCCAAGCTAAAATTGTACATAGACAACTTAAATAAGTCATTAGTTAATGGAATAACAGCATCAAGAGAAAAACCGGCACCAATTAGAAATAATCGACTAGATTTTATTGGATCTTTTAACTCAACACTACTCATATTTTTAAGCACATAATTATTAATTAACTTGCATAGAGATAATATATCTCATGCATGATATCTTTAATCATTTCTCACTGTAAGATATATAATCAGATAAGCATATTTAAATCATTACAATTAATTTTTAAGCACGACACTGTACACAGTGGTGGCCAAAAAACTCATTTATTAATTAAAACTCTTCTCCACTACCTCAATTTCTTCTTCCGTCAACCCATACAACTCATAAACAAGCTGGTCTATTGTCTTAAAATATTAGATTCGTTTGCTTTGAAATCAGCAACAAGGTTAGATATAACATTAAAAGCAGTTTGTTGACCGGACAAGATTCCCTCAAAAAATCTTTTTACAAATTAAGGAATGTTTAAAGAATTATCTATTGTTAAAATTGGTAACCCAGAATAATATTGGTGCACAAAAGCGGGCTATTCTATGCCGGAATGTGCCGGAACTTACCTAAAGTATTTACATATAACTACACAAGACAGGCATTACCGGGCCAAGTTGCGCCAAAACTTACCTATAAAGTGCAGGACTAAATTTAGTACCCAAAATCTATCTACGGTTGAAAACATATCTTCGGTAGACAGGCACTGCTTATGTGTAAAACTTCGGAGGGAAGTCTTGACGGCAGGGGAAATAAAAACCTCCGAGGTAAAGAATAGACCTCGGAGGTTGAGTAAAGTTACTGACTATTATTTTCTATTGCGCCTACGTGTAAAACTTCGGTGTGCGGCCTACATTTTAATTAGTTACATTTTCTCTTAACTTAAGTTTTATTATTTCATCACCAACAATTTTCTCCATGATCTTATATCCTTCTAGATTAGGATGAACACCATCGGGAGAATATTTCTGAGGAAACCCTCCCTTTTCATCTACAAATGGAGAATAATAATCGACATAGGACAAATTATTTTTTTCCGCGTAATCTTTCATCATCTGGTTTAATTTACTGATCTTCTCGACAGGTTTGACCGCTTTATTCCAAGAATATTGAAATACAGGCAGAACCGAACACAGTATAGGTTTAATATTATTAGCCCTGGCAATTTCAACCATTGAAACGATGTTGCCGAAAATATTCTCTACGGAAATAGGACCAGTATTTTCCGCAATGTCATTTGTACCGGCAAGAAAAACAACAGCCGATGGTTTTAGATTTACAACATCCTGGCGGAAACGCACAAGCATCTGCGAAGTAGTTTGTCCGCTTATTCCTCTGCCGACAAATTGATTTTTTTCAAAGAAATCTTTATCAAACCGTTTCCAATTTTCAGTTATTGAATTTCCGTAAAACACAACCTGGTTCATAACAGCTTTCGAGGATAGTTCTTTATTTTCATTATTATACCTGTTTGTGTTAGCCCAATCAGTCTTTAATAAATCTGCCTGCATAGACTGCATTCTTTGCATATCTTTATATGTCATTCTAGAATAGAATCCCTGCGGGTTTTCAGGCCATAGAAAACCTTCACCGCCAAGCCAATCAACAAATGCTTTGGTCCAGCCGTCGGTAGAACCATAATTTTTATCAGCACCAAAACCATGGCCGCCATGACCATAAACATGCAGTTCAACAGGCTGATTTGCCTTTTCCCATCTGTCAAAAGTTTTCAGACTTTGCGGAACAAGTTTCAGGTTGTCGTCATTGGCTACAACAATAAATGCAGGGGTTTTCTGTTCCGGAACTTTATTACCCAGTTCACCAATCCATGGGTAAATTGCCGCAATGAAATTCGGCCTGTTCTCATTATTGCAGTTGTACACAACCGACAGAGTTACACTGCCGCCTGCTGAAAATCCCATAAAGCCAATCCTATTTGGATTTAATCCAAATTCCGCCGCATTTTTTCTTACATAAGAAATTGCATTTAATCCATCCTTCATAGAATAAGGGATCACCGCAGCAATCAGAGAATCTCTTTTGGCATCACCGCTGAAAAAGTTTTCACTTGATTCTTTAAAGGGATTACTTTTAGTATGAATAAGAGTATACTTCAATATGAACGCGTCAATTCCGTTATCGTTAAGGTACTTTACAACTTCATAACCTTCATTATCCATGGATAACAATTGTAATGCACCTCCGGGCGCAATTATGACAGACGTACCGGAAATATTGTTCTTTCCAGGGAAGTAAAGCAAAGAAGGTTTTACAACATTATAAACAGCTCTTCTTTTCGGGTTTGAATCAATGATTGATTCTTTCATATCCGCAGTCACGGAACTTGAAGGAAGGCTTTGCTCTAATTGAATAACTCTTTCCTGGGCTAAAATGTTTTTCAAAGGAAACACTACAGTCAGGAAGCAAACTAAAACACAAGAGAATAATTTGTTTTTCATATTATAGGCTATATTAATGAGTAAAATTTTTAGCTTCAACTTTCCATAAAAGTAAAAATAAAAAAAATATAAGTATTTTCAAGCTATTGATGCCGGATATTACTTACTTACATTACGCATTATTTAATTTATAATCACGAATTTTAAGCCGCGGAATTATTTGGGCTGAAGCCCTTTTCTTTTTTGTTGTCCTTTTTCTCCGCCGTGAAGAGGCTGTGTGA
>PMDS01000092.1 GCA_003155655.1 Melioribacter sp. | reverse complement strand
CTATCTACTTTTTCAGCACCGACTATTTATTTTTGAACGAAAGAGTCATTGGTACCCCTTCAAATCCAAAATGTCTGCGAATAGTCTTTTCAAGAAAGCGTTTGTAATGATCCGGAATAAATTTAGGTTCGTTGGCAAAGAATATAAAAATTGGGTAGTGATCCCCAACCTGAGTAATATATTTTATTTTAACTTCTTTACCAGTCGGACTTGAGGGCGGAGGTGTTCGTTCAATTTCCGGCAGCAGAATTTCATTTAATTGATTGGTTGGAACTTTTTTATGCCGTTCCTCATGAATAGTTTTTGCCATTTCAATCAGTTTAAATATTCTTTGTTTTGTTAGGGCTGAAATAAAGATAATCGGAACGTAATCAATAGCGCCTATTTTATGCAGAATTGCATCCGAATATTGTTTTGCTGTATTAGTCTCTTTTTCAATAAGATCCCATTTGTTGACAGCAAGAATTAGTCCCTTCCTTCGCCTTACGGCTTCATCAATTATTTTTTGATCTTGATGCTCAACACCCAGATGCGAATCAAGTAAAAGAATTGCAACATCACAACTCCATAATGCTTTATAAGTGCGAACATTGGAAAAGAATTCGATATTCTCTTTAACTTTTGTTTTTTTGCGAAGCCCGGCGGTATCCACTAAAACTACTTCTTCTCCGTGATATTTTAAAACTGAGTCGATACTATCCCTTGTAGTGCCGGGAATGTTTGTAACAATAGTTCTGTCATATCCAAGGAGTGAATTAACAAGGGAGGATTTGCCAACATTGGGTTTGCCAATAATTGCCAGGCGCAATCTTGACTCAAAATCAACATCATCAGCAAATGAAAGATGATTCATAAGGTCATCTAACAAATTTCCAAGATTTCTACCATTGAGAGCAGAAATATCATAAACATGATCGAGACCTAGTGAATAAAAATCTGCTGCTGTGCTCGTAAATTCCGGCGTATCACATTTATTTACAAGAACATAGGATGGTTTGTTTGAACGCCTAAGTATATCAGTAACTTCAGTATCAGTTGGTGTTAATCCGGTTCTACCATCTACAACAAAAAGGATTGCGTCGCATTCGTCCATGGCAATTTCAATTTGCTCACGAATTGCTTTTTCAAATAAGTCTTCCGAATTAGGAACATATCCGCCTGTATCAATTACTCGAAAATATTTTCCATTCCATTCCACGTCTCCATAAATTCTATCGCGTGTTACACCACTTACATCATCTACAATAGCCTGCGTACTATGCGTAAGACGATTGAACAAGGTCGATTTGCCAACGTTTGGTCTTCCCACAATTAAAACTAAAGGTGTACTCATTTAATTCATTTGTCTGCTTATTAAAGAAAAACAACAGCCCCAAGATATGTATTCAAAATCAAAATCTATACTGCAAATTCAATTGAGGATAAAATACAGTTTTTACACCATCGCTATATTTCTCCATAGAAGTATGAATTTCCAAATTTTTATTATACCTGCTCACTGCCCAAGCTGCATCAATTGCACTCAAAATATGATTTATTACAATTACGCTGACTGCTGTAGCAGCAACTTTATAAAAATCATTAGCCTCACCTCTCATGGCAGCATAATCAAGAAATTGCTGAGGAAGTGCAGACGCCTCGACATAGTAAAACTGTAGATTAAGCTTATCTGGTGTTATTGCTCCTCCTCCCCAAAATTGATCCCATCCGACTGCAAACTGCTGGTATTTACCAATCAACTCGTAATATTGCTGCTCCCCATAATAAGGCAAATGATGAGAATAATAACTTCCAAGTGCACTTTCTAACCTATTTAATTCACTCCAGTTAAGGTTACCATTTGAATCAAATACTTTATAGTCTGCGGGTTTAACGTCTGCATTAATTGATGTGGCGTGCTGTAGTGTCCATTTTGCGTAAAATTCAACCGACCAATGTTGGTTAGCATAATTCTGGAAAACTGCAGTCTGGTTATTTCCCTTTTGAGTCCATAAAATACCGACTGTAATAGCTGCTGCTTCTACAGCAGCAAAAACTGATGCTTCGATATAATGTTCACTATAAAGCTGCCCTGCTCCCGGTACAATAGCTGATAATCCAGCTCCCAGCCATACAGATTTTTTTTGATCTCCAATGTTTCCAGGCAGGTCGATTTTTTGTGTTTGCTCGAATGATATTTTCGAATCGTAACTAAGCATTCCGCTTAATATAATTTTGCCTTCTTTTATTTCAGGCTTACTGCCAGTCTGACCTTGTATTAATAAGCAATTAAAAGCGATAATTAACAACACAAGAAACTTCTTCATTACTACTCCATTTTTAGAAATTGAAATCAAATAAAATTCCGCCGTAGAAATTCCATTCTTTCCCATAAGTAACATCTTCATTCAGTATTGTCCTGGTAAACCTGTCAAAAGAATAAGCGGCACTAAAAAACAAACTGGTTGGGAAAAGATAAAATGAGTTCATCTTAATTCTAATTTCTGCACCAGCTCCTTTTTTAAACTCACTGAGAGAAGGGAAATTTCCATACCATGCATTTCCAAAATCCCCATATACAGCAAAATAAATTTTATCTATATAAAGATGCCCAACACGAGTATCAATTTCCTTAAATACCGGGAAGCGATAAGTAAGATTTAACCAGCCAAGTTTATTTCCACTGACAGCATAAAACGGATAACTTTTCATACCAATCAACCCGCCAAGATAGAAATCAAAAAAGTCCGGAACGGTTGTTCCTAAAATAGATGCAGCTCTGAATTGTAAATTTAATGTCTGGTCTCTTCCAACTTGTATATATTCCTTCCAGTTCAATTCCAGTCTATGAAAATCATAATTACTGTACAATGGTTTTAATAAGCCGTCAACAACTTCAAATTCTCCATTATTGTTATACTGGTTAAATTCATAATCGTATTTCAATTCTATCTTTCTTCCAATGGGATTTATATCAGAATCTGTAGTAGGTTTAATCAATTCATGTGTGTACTGAAGACGAACGTCCCTGCCAATTAAGTATGTATTGTTAAATGAAGGATAAAGATTTGCAGTAAACGGCTGAATAAAACTATTTATCAAAGCGCTATACTGGCTAAAAATAAAACGCGCTTCAACTTTATTGGCGTCATTAATAATTTTGTGACGCGCATAAAAATCAAATTCAAACAAACTATATGTAACATCAGTATTAGGATTTTGTGAAGGATCAAATTCATCAAATTGAATTGTTGTATTTGCTTTTCTGCTGATACTATATAATTCTATTCCAAATTCAGGCTTTAAACCAAGACTGTACAAACCAGGAAATTTATTACGATATTCAAAATTTAAGAATAAATCACGTTCAAATCTCTTATTGATTGATCCGCCGCCAAAAATACTGTAGCGATTCAACATATCACTGGATACAAAATATAACCCCGGTTTTATTCTATCCAGACCGGAGCTTGATGTTATATAATTATCATAACGAATAAATGGAATAATGCTTATCCTCGAAAAGAAACCCGAATACTTTGTGGGTGTGTAATCTGGAGTCTTGCTGTCGTCATAATTCTGCAAAGATTTTAGATCAAATTTTACCAGGTCCCCTTTGGGTTTGTCTTCACCAAGAGGAGGATTCTTTGTCCAAACATATTTTTTTGATACATCAACTTTATCCTGCTCATCTTTACTCAGGAAAAATATCTTAAACCCGCTTGAAGTATAACCTGAATAAATGATATTTCCATTAACATCAGCATTTGGTTCAAATGCCCCGCCAACAATATTCGTAATTTGCTTTGACTCGTTCTTTTCAAGATCATACCTGTAAAGATTGAATATTCCTGTTATATCTGAAGAGTATACTAACTTACCATTATTATCAAAAACCGGGTCGCGGTTATCAAAACCATTTTTTATAATTAAAGTAAAACCACTTCCATCAACATTCACTTTTGCTATTTCTCGTGTGTTGGCATAAGAATATCCAAAAACAATATAACTACCATCCGGTGAGAATTTAGGGTTGAAAACCTGCTCACCATTATTAAAAAAAGTTAATGTTTTAAAATCTTTCCCGTCTGCATTTACAATACCGACATTTGATGTTCCATCTTTTTGGAAAAGGAATACAATTTTATTCCCGTCTTTAGAAACACTAGGGCTATTTGCTCTTAATCCAAAAGTAATTCTTGTATTATCATCATTATCAATATCATAGATGTAAAGATCATGGATGTTTGCAAGCTTTGGATTATTCTGGCTTAATTGGGCATAAATAATTTTCTTTTTATCCGGGAAATATGCGATTGATGATCTCACTCCATCTACTAATAATTTTTCTTTTTGTGTTTCCAAATTCATTTCATAGATCGAAGACATTGTAAAGTAATCATATCCTTTATTAGAGATATAAATCATCTTTTTGCCGTCAGCAGAAAATGTAGGATAAAAATTTCCAAAACCCTCCCCGGTGATAATTTTCCCTTCCACATTATTGGAAAGGACATCTTTAATTCTTTCTTTATAATTTGATTTTACGAATGAGCTCCATTCATCATAAACCTGATTTCCATCTTTTCCCAATACATCTTTGAAAGCTGCATCAATTGTAAAGTTTAAGGTCTTGCCAAGCATATGCGAAATTTCCATTAATTTATTTTCGCCATAATTCTGTGCTATGTATCGTGTAAGTGCAAAACCAGAATTATATACGGATTCATTACCTAAACTTGTTTTATCAAACACGCCCATTTGGTTCCAAGTGAGCATTTTATTTTCCAAAGCATAAGAGCGCAAAATCATATCGCGGTGTGTATCCCAATTATCATAATCAAAATCTTTACGCATATATTGTGCAGTTCCCTCGGCAAACCAGGCCGGTACATTTATAGTAGCAATTGGGTATGATCCCACAAAATTAGGAAAGCCATAAAGAATGTCAGGACGCCGTTTATCTTCATAATTTAAAAATTGAAGATATACTGCTGGAATAGTCCTGCCCATTTTCATTGCAGATTGAATTTGCACCATATGAGTAAACTCGTGGGAAATAACATTCCGCAGCCAGTTATGCGTGCCTCTCAAATCAAAGTCTAGCGCACTGGCCCATATTTCAATTTTATTATCAAAGAAATATGTTGCACCATTTGAATAATCATCAATATCCTTGATTACAAAATGAACTGCATCCGGCTCGTATTCATAAAGGGAAGTTATTGGTCCCCACACTTCATCAGCAATTTTTGCAACTACTTTAGCTGTACGCTCTGCCTCGGGATGGTAATGAACATAAATTTTATTACCGTGAATTGTAAACCATTCATAATCGGGATGATATTCATCAAATTGTGCGGTAACAATTATTGGAGTAAATATTAATAAGAATAAAAATTTTTTCATTTAGATGTTCAGATTGATTTGGAAAATTATTTAATAACAGCAATCTTTATATTTTTAAAGGCGTTCCTGCCGCTAACACCGTTAACCTCAATATGCGCATAGTATACCCCGCTCTGAATTTTAGCTACATTCCAGATAGTTTCATTATCAAAACCGCCATGGGCTTGATCACTTAATTCTGCAACTAAACCACCGGCAAGATCAAATATTTTTATTTGAATATTGGCATCTTCGGCTACGTAATAGCGAATTTTTGTTTCGCTTCCGTATACAGGATTTGGCCAATTGTAAGCTTTATCCGTTGGAAAGAAATCTGCAATCTTCTGAGTGGCAACAGGAGCCGCTACAAATGATGAATTAACAGCATCACCTAATGCTCCGCTCCAGAACGCTTTTCCTTGTGAATTGGATAGATTCCAAACATAGAGCCTATTAGTAACATCCAGAACAGAAAGGTATTGTGTATATACAGGAATTGGGCCAGCAGTTGGTAATTGCTCTCCAAACAAGGTTGGAGTTGCGGCAATTTGTGATCCGCTTGAAAGCGGGAAACCATCTGTTAGTTTACCTGTTCTTGCATTGATGGAGTAAATATTTCCTTTATCAGTAAAACCAATTACTTCCGTAAATCCATCCCCATTAATATCAGCTGCTAATGGTGAACCAATAAAACTCTCCCCTGCTGTACCTATGAATGGGAAATGATTAGCCATTGCACCCCTGAAATTGTAAGCTTCAAGAGAACCGCCGTTTGAAACAAGAATATAATTTTGACCATCGTTAAAAAGATCTGCAACGCTAAAATCATTAATTACACTTTGTGAATTAATCTTAAAACTAGTATTCAATGCGCCATAAATTGAAAAGACATTACCATCACCAAGAACAACTGCAGTATACTTGCCTGCTGCATCTTTAGTTAACACAGTTTTTTTTGCATTGCCGCTTAATGTATATACAACATCAAGTTTAAGTTTATTCTGCTGAAGAATGGCATAGTAACTATTATCAATTCCGAAATTGATAATTGAATTATCCCCTTTGTAAATAGAATAATTTGCAGGTGTAAACTGATTTAATCCGCCTAATACATCTAACTGTACCAAATAAGCATCGCCATTGACAGTACCAATTAATATCTTTGGAATAGTTGCAGCTTTATCAGCAGCAATTGCACTTATGTTTGCTAGGATATCAAGAGTTATCAAAGTGTCTTTTGTTGAATTAAACGAATAGATATTAAGAATTTGTCCCTTTGCACCGAGCACGTATTCATTACCATTATAGTCAAGCACAGCCGGTTGTATTTCTGAAAAATTTGGGATAGGTTTAACTAAGTTTCCTTTAATATCATATTTATAAAGCGTTGAATTTTCGCAGACAAAAATAGCAGCTGTTGTTGAAAAACCATTTGAAGCAAATATTTTCTTTGCTGTACCAAGATTTAGTGAAGAAATTGAAACAAGTTTCAGATTAGTACCAAAAGAAATATTAAAAGACATTTTATTAGCCGGTGCAGAAAAATTCTGCATAGTAATCAAGCTGTTAGCGCCGGAATTAGAATTTGTATTCGGTTTAGAATCAGGTCCAAAAATATTTTTGAAATACTGCCCCTGGTTTCCGGCATACCACATATCCAGTTCTTCGCCCCTGCCATAATCCTGTCCAAGGATTGTTTTGTAATACAAACCAATATCCTGAACACCGTCAGCTTCTTCAACATAAATTCCACGGTTCTTGGAATCAGCATTTATTGCATCGTTGGCAATGTTTGCATTAATTATGCTTTCGTCAATATGCCATATAACAATTCCATTCCCCGGTACTGCCCAATCATATTGATTAACATCAGTTATAACTCCATAAAGAGTATCTACAATATCCGGCTGAAACTTTCCTTTATCTTTATCAATCTGGAATGTAAGCGTCTGTCCGTGCAGTTTGGAAGTTAGAACAAGCCCTGTTTTATTAACATCGCGCTGACGGTTTTCAACAAGGAAATATTCTGTTGAATTAATTGGAATTTTTAAAATTGTTGTATCACTTCCTGCTGCTGCAAGATGCGCAGCAATATTAATTTTTTTAGCGCCAACAGAAAGTACAGTTGGCTGCACCCACCCCATATAAATTTTTTCCCATGCTGATGGTTCCGGTGGGAATAAACCTCCATATCCAAGCAATGATTCACCATCCATTAAACCAAATCTGCCAATTGCAGTAATACTTGAAGAGGTATTGAATAAATCCGGCATACCGATGTAACTTGCAACGTTCCCTACCAGGAATGCATTTATTGTTGACTGGGCGAGATATTTTGTATTGTTAGAGGTATACTCATAAGATTCAGTACAGGACTGAATAATTGTATTCGTTATTAAAAACTTACCATTATTTGTAGAAATGCCTAAGAAATCATTTCCATATATTTTCTTAAAAGCATTTAGCCCAAAATATATAGATAGTAGATCACGATCGTTGCCAGTGCTTGAATTTTTAGCAACTTCCCTTCCAACCCCGGCGTGAAAAATTGTAAAAAGATTGTACTTAGAAAAATCCACGCTAGTGAATGTTGCTGCAGCCTTTTGCCAAACCTCTCTAGCAAATTTTGCCTCGTTGGAAAAATCACCCGCACTCTGCGGCGGAGCCGAATAATTACGCATTGAGTCCGACACGGTAATTATCTGAGGCAGCACCTGGTAGACAATGTTTAATTTTCCATTTGAGACTTTCTTGAAATAATTTTTGGCAAACTCGAGATGATTTGAAAAATATGTTGCATCGAATGGTAGCGGGTCTAAAATTGTATCACCGTAAATTTGAGAATATATTGACCCAAATTTTCCATTCCCAAAAGTGTTGGGATCGTGATCTGTTTGAAATTCAACCATCACTGCAAGGATTTTTACAGTATCCGATGATTGAAATTGACGATTTATATCAACTGGAAAATATTTATTCTTTCCGGCAAAATTTTGGGCAGATAAACTGCCCAAAATAATCATCAAGAATGCAATGACAAATAATTTTTTCATATTAAGTTAAATCCCGCGTGGAAATCCCATTGTTGGTTTTGTTTTTGAACCCCATCCAATCAACAAGGTAAAGCGCAAAGTATTTGAA
Organism: Melioribacter sp.; assembly: GCA_003155655.1. GTDB lineage: Bacteria > Bacteroidota > Ignavibacteria > Ignavibacteriales > Melioribacteraceae > Fen-1258. Next base: position 5,476 of record PMDS01000092.1, on the reverse strand, counting down.
AGCGGATGGTTTTCTGTTCCTTTGAATATATCTGTTGTTATATAGCTGAAATCAAATCCATAAAGATCGTAACGAATGCCTGCACCAAGCGTAACAAATTTTCTATTTCCATGATCAGGGTCTTCATAGAAGAATCCGGTTCTTAGTGAGAACATAAAATCTTCCGGCTTACCGTACCAATATTCTATTCCCATAGAAGTATTGATAGTCTTCAACACTTCACCAATTGGGCGGTCAGTCCATGACGAAAACATAGCTTTATAAAATGGCGCACGGTATCCAGTTGAGTCAGCAACTCCAATTAATAATCTATTAAAATCCAATGTGTAAGTAAGAGAATTATATTCGTCTTCAAATATTCTTGCAGCCAATCCGATACGCAAGTCTGTAGGGATTGGATCAGCCTGAGCTTGATCAATATAGTAAATTTTGGGTCCAAGATTACTTAAATTCACCCCAAAACTAAACTGATTACCAAGATCTCCCAGAAGTGGTATTTTAAAGTGCTCCGGACGCCACATTGCAGAAATATCAAAACTTACGGTTGTAGCAATTCCCTGTCCTTGTTCAGCTTCTGTTCCGGCATCTGATAAACGACTATGTATTAGCCTGAAATTGAATCCAAGTCCCCAGTCGTTACTTACCTTAGTTGCATACCCAAGTGTAAGAGCAGCATCGAATGAACGGAATGTAGAAAGTACATCCGGGCCATTGGAACCAGTTCTAGCAAACTCGCCAAAATTCATATAAGTAATACTAGCAGAAACACTTCCATTCAGATCATCAATATATTGTCTGTATGTAGCATAGTCATAAAATAAATCAAGATTAAATGCCGGCAGCCAGTTACTATGAGTAAAGCTGATTTCAGAACCAGTTAAAAAAGCCATTCCGGCAGGATTCCAGAAAATAGCTGCTGAATTATCTGCTAAGCCAACACCTGACTCACCAAGTCCGCCTGATCGAGAATCGGGAGCCAGTTCAAGAAACGGAACAGCAGCCTCACCCTGCGCATAAATTTTAGCGCCGAACGGCATCATCAATGCACACAAAACTAAAAGCATCAATGTTTTTTTCATTTGTATAACCTCCAAGTAATATATTTTTCAAATTTCATAAAATTTTTATTTAATTATGGATAATTTACCAATTGCATTATCCTTAAACTGACCATCATCAGATTCAACAATTAGCTTATATATATAGGTTCCGTTAGCAATTCTATTACCATCAGCATCATGACCGTCCCATTCAATTTTTACAAATTTATCCAATACTCCATATTGTTCAATTTGTTTTATCATCCTGCCAGCTACTGTATAAATTTTAATTTTCAAGTTAATTGGATTAGAGACATTATGTCTAAACGTAAAAGTTGTATTTGATGAAAACGGATTAGGGTAATTAACAACATCTTTAAGAACAATTCCGTTATCATTATCAACAACTGTGTATCGAGCTTCCTGTGTGGACAGGTTATTGAAAACATCCCATGCTTTAACTTTTATCTTATATTCTCCAGGGGTCTGATTAGTAAAATTATACTTTATTACACCGGATTTACCTCCGGAATTTACATCTCCAACAAAATAATTTGTAAAATCAATTGAGCTTGTCTGATCATCATTAATAATTCCTTCAAGCTTGTGTCCTATCCCGGTTCCCGTTGTATTAAGCCCTGTTTGATCAGAAAGTTTGGCAATCAAAGTAAAATTTGGGTTAACTAGGTACGAACCTGCTGAATTAACATCATTAAAATAAATTGAAATATCCGGTCCTTTTCCATCATTAGGGGTATTCTGGGTACCGCCTACAATAATATTTGTTGAATATCCAACACCGTCATTATCATTATTGAAAAAGTAAGCAACAATTTTGCCATTTTCATTTTCATAAGATATGTCTTTTGGAACGACAAACCCAGTTTGAAATTCGCCATTATTAACGGTAACACTTCCTCTATATATCAATCCACCTGGAAGAGTAACTGTGTAATTCATTTCAGCAAAATATTGTGATCTTTTAGAATCAAAAACACTAATTATAGCCTGACCGCTAAAAGAACTTTTACTGCCGTCCGGGTTTCTGACAGTACCTTTAATTGTTACAGGACTTAACGCGCTAACCTGAACATTTGATTTTAATGTTTTTCCATTTAATGAATCAATAACAGATGGTAGATGTGCTTGATCAAGACGTATTGCAGGATCTCCAATTAAATGAAACTTTTCATCATTTTCCTGCGAAACAACATTTTGTTTGGTAAGAAAATATGCAAATCCCAAAGTCCGTGGTAAATTATCTGTTACGGAAGGACGGAATAAATTTGTATACAGAGAATCATTGATAGCAGCATTAAAACTTCCATAAACAACACGGGCTGAAGAAAAAGCTGCTATTGCTCCAGCATCTTTCATGTTTACCAGTATTTCAGTTCCGCAAAGGTCATTTGGACGGTCGTATTCTCCAAAATTGCAAGTAGCAGCTGTGAGAAAAAAGTAATCAGGATTGTGAAGCTGAGGAATAGAAGTTGTATTATCAAATACATCTTCATCTGCCCAAACATAAGGCGCCCCGTGACCTACCCAATTTACAATTAATGTACCATTATTCATAGCATCAATAATGGCTTGATTCACCCCAGGTTTTCTTCTACCCAAACCTGTATAAACTGTCGGGTAAGCAACAAGATAAATTTTGTTAATGTCAAAAAAAGCAGGTACAAAATAATTTGCTAAATCTTCCGACTGAGCTGTATGAAAACTACCATCGTCAGGCAAACTGCCATGAGGACCATCATCGGCTACTAATGTAACTGTATTTCTCCATAATCCTTTCTCAATTGTATTTTCATATTTAATAATTTTATCAACAGTATTCTGAGCATCAGCTTCTGTTCTTAGATTTAATCTGCCAACAGCAAGATCAGGTTTCAGATCATTACCTGAAACACGCGAGTAAAAGTCATCAGTTGTATATGAGTAGACTTCATCCAGTGATTCATCAGTTTGATAGGTAGGAACGAAATTATTATTAGAATTTTCAACATTTAAATAGTCATACGTTCCATTTCCAAAAAGTAAAACATAAAATGGTTTGATTTGCCATTTTTCATAAGCAAATTTCAGGAAATCTCTGATAGCTGTCGGGTCAAGCAAACCGCCTGAGAATTCATTGTATATATCATCAACGTAATAAATTGATGTGGATAATTTATATGGCGACTGACTTGAGCGGTATGTGGCATATCTTTGTGCCTGAGTCTGAAAATCCTTTGATGTAATTATTATCATCTGGCTGCCGCTCAGATTTCCGCGAATATTGGAATTTGTAATTTTTGCTGCATTAGCAGGAGTTTTATATGCTGCCGAAGTAACTGCAATATATTTACTCAATTTTCTACTTGTTTCCGCTGCCTGGAATTTAAATTGCCCCGCACTAATTGACGCACCGCTAATAATTTTTACGTTAGAAAAATTTGTAACATCAAATGCCTGTATGCTGCTGTTTGAGAAATTACTTAATGTATACTCAATGTTTGCGGTTGTATCTTTCGAAAAGAGAAGTAAGTAATCATTGACTGCTTTTAATTGTTCATAGAAAGTAATTTCAAAATAATCTAAGTAGAAATCTGTATTTGTTGCATTATTGGTGAGAGTAAACTTTAAATTACTTTTTTCGTTTGTTAAGGTTTTATTAAATGTGGCAATGTTAACATCCTGAACTCCAATAACTTGATCAGATAATCCGGCAACCTCTGCCTGGTAAATCAGGGTACCGCTTTCATCAATTCTGTAATCAATAATTGGAGTAGAGGCATTAACAACCCTAAATTTATAGTAAATTGTGCTAGAAGGTACAATCCCATTTAAAGTAGTAAGATAAGTAAATGAATTTGAAGAATTACTAAAAAGCAAATCCCCAAAATAATCTCGACCGGTTTTTCCGATATTGACGGTGTCTTTATCATTACTTCTAAAAGCAAGAGTTGATTGCTGCTGATAAACATTTTGGACGCTCAAAGAAGTTTTTTGGCTCATTCTTTTACCATTAGCTCCACCATAAGTCAACCAGTAGTAATTTTTCTTAGTAAATTGCTGCTTCATTCTCAAAAATGAAGTGTCGGGACGGTTTATTGGGGTAACAGAAGTAAATGCATTTCTGCCATGAACTAACCGGGCATAATAATCATAAGTACGGGAATTCTGTTGTAGAACTGAATGCAATGAGTCATTGTACTCCCAAAATTCAGGCGGTCTGCCGTAGAATAAAACATAATCACTTGAACCAAATTTTCCGCTTTGTTCATTAGTAACATAAATTGCGTTCTCAATCATCCCCTGGTTATTTGATGCACTCAAATCTTCAGGCAAAGCATAGCCGCCATATCCATAAATTTTAATTGTGCGGGGGTCAATAGTAGTAATATCTATTCCCAACGATTGCAAAAATGGAGCGTCAATCTTATATATTCCCTCACTTGGGGTTTCAAAACGGTACCAATCTCCAGCTGCAAGCAGAGAACCGGCAGTTTTCTGAAGCGAGGCCTTTTCCAAAATTCCCCAATTTTTTGCAATATTCCAATTTAATACTGCAGCTTGCAGAGTATTATCTAAAATTGCTTGATGATTTGCAGTTGAGGAATTAAATGTAATTTTTATAACAATTTTATTGTATAGTTTAATTTTATTTGTCAATGGACTGAATTGAACAGGATGAACATTTATTGTCTGAACCGGTAAATTTCTTATCAGACCAAATTCTCCAAAAGTTACAANNTCTCTTTATTGTTGGTGAGGGGATATATTTTCCGGTAATAGTAGAATAATCCGCACTAATAATTTGGATTGTATTTCCCAATTCTGAAGGTACGCCAATATTAAATCCACGTACAGGAAGTTGAGGCATCCCTTTTTGCGTATAATTTTCTATATACCCGCCGGATAAATTAATTTTAATATATGAATTACCCTGTAATGCAACAGTAGTTGTATCTTTGAAAAGCGGGTTGTATTGTATGATTATTGAATTCTTATCTGAGGAAAGAACTTTTATATCTTGAGCGTAAGACGCAAGATTTAAAATAAAAAAGAGAAATAATATAAAGAATCTGATTTTCATCGCCAATGAATCTTTTTAATAATTTTAGAATTTTTCTTTTATAACTAGAAATTCAAAGCGGTAAACAAACTCTCTATAATTTTCTCCTATTTTCTGCTCAAAATTTATACAAGATAACACAAGTTGTCAAGTCAAATAATAAATACTCTATTAATAGTTTTTTAGTACTTTTTAGGAGTTAATCTACCAATTGGATGGTATATATTCAAACCTAGTTGAAATTTAGTACTTGTAAAAAAAAGCAGAGACTCCAAATAATTCATAAATTGTTATTGCAGATAACAAAAAAACTAAAAGGAGTCTCTGAGATGCAAAATAGTAAAATGAACAAAGAAAATCTTGAATGGTTATTAAA
>PMDS01000071.1 GCA_003155655.1 Melioribacter sp. | reverse complement strand
CTACTTTTTCAGCACCGACTAAATATATACTGTTCTCAATTGCCGCGATGTAGTGAAGGCTTTCAGAAGAATCAAAAATAATTTTCCATCCGCCTATAGTATTATATTGTTTATTTACTTTTCTATCTACTACCACACACCATTTATTTCCAATTTTGGCTATATAAGCCACTCTTTTTCCATCAGGACTGAAAATTGGATAATCTATGCCAATTCCATCATATTGTAGATCCTCTTCTCCATCTACTACAACAAAACATTTATTTCCTAATTGAACCTTATAAATGACTCTCTCGCCATCAGGACTGAAAACTGGATAACCATCCCCAATACCATCATATTGTTTATCCTCTTTTCCATCTACTACTACAAAACATTTATTCCCTGATTGAGCCCCATAAATTACTCTCTTCCCATCAGGACTGAAAATTGGATCACCGATACCATCATACTGTTTATCCTCTTTTCCATCTATTACCACAAACCTTTTATTTCCCAATCCAACTTTATAAATTACTCTTTTCCCATCATGGCTAAATGCCGGATAACCTTTCCCAATGCCATCATACTGTCTTTCCTCTTTTCCATCTACTACCACAAAACATTTATTCCGCAGTTGAGCCACATAAGCAACTCTTTTTCCATCATTACTGAAAATCAGACTTGCTTTTCCAATACCATCATACTGTTTTTGCTCTTTCTCATTTACTATTACAAACCATTTATCACCTGATTTAGCCCAATAACCTAAATTCTTTCCATCAGGACTGAAAATTATACCATCAATAGTTTCGTACTGTTTTCCCTCTTTTCCATCTGTTACCACAAACCATTTATTACCTATTTGAGCTCCGTAAGTTACTCTCTTCCCATCAGAGCTGAAAATTGGATAACCTTCTGCAATAGCATCATATTGTTTATCCTCTTTTCCATCAACTACCACAAAATATTTATTTCCTAATTTAGCTCCATAAGCTACTCTCTTCCCATCAGGACTGATAATCAGACCAGCAATAGCATCATACTGTTTTTCCTCTTTTCCATCTGTTACTACAAAACTTTTATCTCCAAGATAAGCCCCATATACTACTCTCTTTCCATCCGGACTGAAAATGAGATTGGGTTTTAAAATGCCATCATACCGTTTTCCCTCTTTTCCATCTACTACCACAAACCATTTATTTCCTGATTGAGCCACATAAGTTAGTCCGTCCACATCAGAACTGAAACTTAAACAATTAATAGCATCATACTGTTTTCCCTCTTTTTCATCTTCAACTACTAAAAATTTATTTCCTAATTTAGCCAGATAAGCTATCCGTTTTCCATTGTGGTTGAAAATTAGATAATCTTTAGCTATACCATCATACTTTTTCCCCTCTTTTCCATCTACTACTACAAACCATTTATCTCCAATGTTAGCAACATAAGCCACGTGTCTGCTATCTGAACTGACTTTCAATGATTGCTCCATCCATGATGAAGGATCAATTGTTGCAATAAGCTTTTCCGTTATTTTTTGTGAGTAGGAAGGTAAGCTGAATACAGTGATTATAGAAAGGAAATAAATCATAGAAATATTTTTTCTACTCATTTTATTACCTCATTATTTTTTAGGCATATTATTCATTTTGTTTAACTTTTTGTCTAATGACGTTGCGTTTAGCCCGCCACCCAAAATAAACGGCTAAGTTTTGTCAACGCAACTTTATTTATAAATCAATTTTGTTTTTACTAATCAACAATGAACTATAAACTAATTCCGAAAAGCAAAAGCCGATTACGACTCAATATGACCGCATCGAAGAAGCTGTCGTTGTTGAGGCGCTTGTCAGCTGCATTTAGTTTATTAACAAAAATCTATGGATTAATTCCACCAGATTTCTCTTTTGATTCAATAGCAGTTCCGGCAGCTATAAATGAAACAAGAATCATAACAATAAAATACATTCCATATTTTAAGGAGTGCATCCCTTCTGTCCATCCAAAAAAAATAGACCTAATAAGAAATACTAAAATCCAAAATAGAAAAGGTCCGGCGCCAAACAATAAGCTACATTTTCTTACATCATCCTTTAATAAAGATTTGCCTATTTTATTACCACCAATTGCGTATATAATTGTAAAAACTATAAAGTCAATTGTAGGATTGTTTATGAAAAGAGAGATAATAAAAAGTAATATGGGCGTAATAATCATTCCTATCTCTAAAGATATAATAGAATTTTTCATTTATGTTATGCTCCTTCATAGTTGAGTATTATTGCATATTTATCTTATTTATTTTGTCCACTTATAAAAGTATCTGACTCAGAAGTTCTTGGTAAAGTAATAGTATAAATTCTAGATGAACTATATTGTCTTGCATCAATTTTAACTATATCTCCATTGACTGCTTGAGTGAAAGTGCTGTCCGTCTTTAATTTATCAACTTTCACAATAACACCAGAAAATACATTTGGATACATAAAAACATATGCACCTTTTTTATTTTTAAGTGAAACTAGTTTACCACTAAGTTCTTCTCTTTGAATACCACAGGTTATGATCAACAGTCCATCTAAATAGGATAATTCGCTTTCTGATATACCAGTATTCTCATTTTTTTCTGAAGTGGTAGATTTTTTTGAAGTGTTTTTTTGATTTTTATCTTGAGATGATGCAGGATAATACGAAACAATCATCAATAAGAACGTAATCAATAAAACATTAGTTATCTTTTGTTGTGTCATTTGAGTAACTCCTAAAATTGTTTTTACTGGCAGCCAACTATTAGTTAACCCTGTTATAGGCAGGCAAGCCGCCAAATATCATTTACTTTTGGCTTTTTTAAAATTCTGTTATTTTCTTTATTTTTACTTCAAGTTCATTATTTCAAGCGTGCTATCGCCCATTCCTATAAAATACTATCCATAGGACTTTTTACATCAAACACCGTTTTTAAAACATGTGTATAAATCAAAGTGGTCTTAACCAACTCGTGTCTATTTACAGCAAGATAATTTATAAATTTTTGTATTTCTTCCTTGTTTAATTTTTCCGGGTGGGTTTTGTTGTTGAAAATTATGAATTGTCTTATCCACGAAATGTAGCATTCTTCTGTCTTTTGAGAGTAATGATTCGCCCTAAGAGTTATCCGAACCTGATCTAGAAGCTTTGTTTTATTTTCTATTTCTCTCCTTTCTAAAAACATTTAAGATATTCCCCTTATCTATGTTCTAAAATAGCAGAATAATTTATTTATTCAAATTATTTTATTTCTTCGTTAAAAATATTCTTATAAGCCATTTTAATATTCTGCAGATTAATATTATCCTTTCTAAAGATTACTTCAAGAAATTGTTTCTGTCCTTCGGGTGCTGCTTTACGGTACTGCTGTTTCATCCTGTTATATTCATAATATAATAAAACGAATAAGCTGTCGTTGTGTTTCATTGATCGGTTTAGTTCGTCAACTCCGTATTTAGATATATTACTTTCCAATGTACTTAATTCATTGCTTTTTTGATAGTGTACATTGCCATCATTAAAAAATTTAATTAACCATTGATTAAATTCTTTCTGCGAAAACCGGTAGTAGGATATGTATTCCCTGCAAAAGTTTTTTACGTAGTCATATTTGTCATTGGGGTATTTATTAAACTGCAGCTTTAATGCCTTAATAGCTTTATTAACTTCAACAGTATCACCCTTTCCGTATTGAGTGAATAATATCAAGCAGTTTTTAGTGTCGGCTTTCAATTTTTCGTTCCAATCATTGCACTCTTCATCATTATGCCACCAGGTTTCAGCGAACCTGTACCAAGCCCATGGAGGAATAAAAATTGAATATAAATGATCACCTTTAGGATGTTTATTGAATGAGTGGTAAATGCCAGCTATTTCTCCATACGCAACAAGTATACATATTAACGCTATTACAATCTTTTTGACTGATAATCCTTTCATAGTTTTACCAATTTTAATAAAGTACACAACTACAAATTATGGAAAATTTTTATTCCAATTTTTTGATTCCACTTATCATTTTTATAAATTTCCATTCCAAATTTATAGTTCTTTAATTGAATTTTTTGTTAATGCCGAAGTGGCGGAATTGGNNAATCCAGTCTGGCTCACACCAGGTGCCGGTTCGAGTCCGGCCTCCGGTACAATAGACCCATCCCAAGTAATCAGGATGGGTTTTTCATTTTGAGAAATTGCTCTATACGAACCGTGTGCCGGGTCGCCAGAGGCAGGCAATCTGTCGGATTAAAAAAATTAGGTACCAGCTCTGGTTCTTAATGTACCTTATCAACGAATGCGATACTTAACATTATACTCATGAATACGACTCCAATAAAAAAAACGAGAAGACTCCATTTATTTGATTGGGATACCTTACCTACTCTCAAGAGAATATATCCAATAATTAAATTGGCTAAACCCCACAAAACATTTACGAGTGGAGAGGACAAACCTTTGCCTGGTGGATTTGCAAATGGAGACGGAATACTATCACCGGATATCCCATGCACAAAATGCGGCACAGCATTGGTTAAGAATAAACCAGCGAAGATGCAAGCAACATAATGGTACCATTTCATAAAAACCTCTTTAGAAAATATTTATTGTCTAGCCTAACGACTGACAGAGAAGTTGGCATTAAAAATTTTTTAGTTATTACTTTGTTAAAATTAATTTTTTTGTTTCAATAAAACTACCGGTTTGCATTTGATAAAAATAAACACCGCTTGTTAGTTTTCTGCTATAAAATAAAACTTCATAACTACCCGGAAGTTTTTCTTCATTAATTAAAGTTACTACCTCTCTACCCAGAATATCAAAAACAGTCAATTTGACATTAGAGGTTTTGGGAATTTCATATTTTATCTTTGTTGAAGGGTTGAATGGATTAGGATAATTTTGCCGGAGAATAAATTGCTTCTGTAATTCACCAGTATTTTGTTCAACAGGGGTCATTTCAGAAATTGTACGTCGCCAAACTAAATTATTGGTCCCCGCCAGGAGATTAGTCCCGTTAATTAATAATGAATAAACAAATTTTCCGGTAAGGCTTGTATTAACTACTTTCCAATTAGCACCGTTATTCACTGAAACATAAACTCCGTCAGTAGTTCCGGCGAATAAGTATGTACCACTAACAGCGATAGAATTAATAGCGGTTGGGGGTAATCCATTTTCTAGCATAGTCCAATTCGCTCCATTATTGGTAGTAACAGCAACAGCTCCACCGTCTATTCCAGCATAAATATTTGTTCCACTTAAGGTTAAGCACAAAATAGATGTTTTTGTTAAACCTGTATTAACGGCAGACCAGCTACCACCGTTATTTGATGAAAGATATACTCCGCTATTTTTTGTTCCAGCAAAAAGATTATTTCCGCTTGCAAGAAGAGCCTTAATACTACCGCCGGGTAATCCGCTACTTATCGAGTTCCAGTTACCACCGTCTAAGCCTGAAACATAAACACCAGTACCCGTGGCAGCATAGAGGCTTGTATTTATTATAAGAATACAAGAAACATCGTTAAAATTAGATCCCGATGCGATGTTACTCCAATTTAAGCCATTATTTGTAGAAAGAAATACTCCATCTCTGCCACCGGTATAAATATTTGCACCGTTGAAAGCCAAACAACTCACATATTTAAAATTTTTCGTAAAATCAAGATTAATATTGCTCCAATTTCCTCCGTTGTCTGATGATACGAATGCTCCGGCACTACTTGAACCGGCATAAAGATTCGTTCCGTTCATTGTTAGAGTGATCACATTTCCAGGACTAAGACCATTATTCGATGCTGTCCAGGTGGTTCCTAATACAGGTAAAGAATAAATTCCATAATTGGTTCCTGCGAAAATATTTGTAGTCCCAACCACTAAAGAATTTACAGTTATCCACGGGCCAGGTGCCATCCCATTTGAACCAGGAGCAGTCGGCATTCCAGAATAGAAGGGTGTCCAGTTATTTCCGTTATCTTCGGACATAAAAACACCAGCCCCAATCAAACCAGCAAATAAATATTTATCATATACAGCAAGAGCATATACATAAGGACTAACACCTGAACCTAAGTTAAAATTCACTCTAGTCCAGGTAGTACTGTTAATTGCAGACCGATAAATACCATCTCCATGTATTCCTGCATAAATATAGTTACTGCTCACGGCAAATGTGTTGATATTTTTATTTGAAGGAAGTCCGCTACTTTGCTGTGTCCAAGTCACTCCGTTGTTGTTAGTAACGTAAACTAATCCGTTCCATGTACCGGCAAATAAAGATGAGCCGCTGACAGCAAAAGAAATAACCCCTAACGCTGTTAATCCATTATTAACGGGANNTATTTGATCCCTGTAAAAGAAAAACTCCTCCTCCATAAATTCCAGCAAAAATGTTCTGGCCAATTACAGCAAATGCCCGGACATCAGTAGTACTTAATCCACTGTTAAGAGTAGTCCAGGAACTTCCATTATTTGTTGTAAAATATATTCCGGTCTCGATCCCGACGTATAAGTTTGAGCCGGTTATTAGAAGTGCGTTAATATTATTTGCGAGATTTAATCCTCCATTGATCAACGTCCAACTTGTACCATTGTTTGTAGATAGAAAAACTCCCCCTCCAGAAGTTCCCGCATAAATATTTGTACCGCTAGCTGAGATACATTTAATAGTTCCGCCATATGGACCATTGAGCTGGTTCCATTGCGAATATTCTACATTTGTACAAATAATAAAGATTAATGCCACAGAAAGCAGGAAAGATTTCATTAGTGGGTCCTCCATGTATTAAAGAATTTGATTTCAAACTCTGTAAATAATTTCTGGAAGAATATCAGAATGCAAATTTGTTTGCTAAGATAGTATAAATAATTTATAAGCTGAATACTTGCTTAGCGATAATTTGTTCATTAGAAATATACTTAGCAGGAATTACATTTTAAATATAATTTTTCAAAATTAAAAAGCCGTAACAAATTGCTTCATCACGCCTGAAGAGTATTAAGCACCATACTCGGGCATATTACATTTAGGCTGTCAAACCCAGACAGCCTTTTATTTTTAACTCAAAAGTTGTACATTTAGTGCTAACAATAACAATTCCACGCTGCATAAAAACTATTTTAAATAAAAGTAACGAATATGAAAACTCTATTTCTGTTTTTTTTCAGTTTATTTGCTCTAAACATTATTCTCCTGCCGCAGGAGTTAAGTAAGGCAAATTTTAACAAACTTGACCCTAGATTAAATTTGTATCTGAATTCAAGACAAGTGAATCCTAAATCCGTTACGCTGCCAAGAATAATGTCCGAGACAACTGATCAGAATCTTATAGGTGTTATAATTAAAACCGACAACCCGGCAGAAATCATCAATAATGGAATATATTATAATTCCATGTATAATGGTTTTGTAACTGCAAGGATAACTTTGGAGGATATAGTTAAACTCTCCAACCTTTCAAGCATTAAATCTATTCTTTTAGGCGAAGAGATGTACCCGCAAAATGATGTTGCAGGCGGTGTTATTGGTTCAAAACTACTTAATGCAGGCGTTGTTAATGGAACCCAATATAACGGTACAAATGTGATTGTACTTATTATTGATACAGGAATTGACTGGTCGCACTATGATTTTCGTAAAACAAGCGACCCTACTAAGAGCAGAATTTTATATATATGGGATCAAACATTAACTGTTACCGGTTCCGAAAAAACTCCTCAGGGAAGAGACGGGGTTAATTATAGCGGACTTAACTATGGCGTAGAATATTCCCAATCTGACATAAACAGCGAACTTGGTGTTTCCCCTCCCGGATTTGTTAGAGAATCAGATTCAAACGGACATGGTTCTCACGTTGCAGGTAGCGCCGCCGGGAATGGTTCATCTTTAGCTACAAAGAAATATGCCGGCATTGCCCCCAATGCAGATATTGTTTTTGTTAAAGCAGGCAATGGTTCATTTCCTACCACAAATTGTATTGATGCATTAACCTATGCTAAAAAAATATCAGCCCAATTTAGTAAACCGGTAGTTGTTAATATGAGTTTAGGCGGGCAAGCAGGTGCTCACGATGGTACAAGTGATTTTGAATTAGCTGTTGATCAATTTACAGCAAGCGGAAACGGCAGAGTTGCTGTTATATCTGCCGGTAACGACGGTGGAAACAATATTCATATAACAGGTACGATTGCCAACAGTGCTACAGCTAACATTACTTTTTCTGTTCCGTCATACACTTCAAATTCCGGAACCTCTAATGATTATTTTGGATTTGATTTTTGGTCAAGTACAAACGGCAGCCTATCTGCTACGGTGACTTCTCCGAACAGCTTAACAGCCACACAGAATGCTAATTCTCAAGGTACAACTCAAACAAACGACGGCACAATTTATCTTTATAATTATGTGGACTCAAATAATAATAACCGAGAAGTATATTTGTATATAAATGATGCGAACGCTTCTTACCCGCCTGCTCAAGGTACGTGGACTTTAGCAATAACAAATAATTCCGGCAGCTCAGTTACTTATCATGGATGGGTTTTTGCTAATTCTATGAGCACAACACTAAACAGCGGCAACAGCCAGTATACAGTCGGCTCACCCGGTACATCATCAAGTGCAATTACTGCCGGATCATTTGTTACACGCTGGAGATGGTACAGCTCAAGCGGTGGTACATATAGTTACACGGGAACAGATGGTTCTGATAATATTTCTTCATTCAGCAGTATAGGCCCTAGAAGAGACGGCGCTCAAAAGCCGGATATTGCTGCTCCGGGACAGGCAATAATTTCTGTCAAATCTTCAGCATCATCCCCTGCTTCAAGTTGGATCGTTCCCGGGGGCTTTCATCTTGTTGAGCAGGGCACTAGCATGGCTTCACCAATTACTACAGGTGTAGCAGCTTTGCTGCTACAGCAAAATTCAAATTTAACTTACAGCCAGGTGAAATCATACATAACAAGCAATGCTGATGCCGATAGCTATGTAGGCGCAGCGCCAAATTATACCTGGGGATATGGCAAATTAAATGCCTTTAAATCGATGGTTAACCTGGTTAACAGCGGCTGGGATAAAAGTTATTCAATTCTGGCTTATGATCAATGGGTTTCAAGTTCTGGTTATTCAATATCAACTAATGAGAAGTTCGCTGTTAAGTTTACTCCTTCTTTTAGAGGCTGTGTTATAATTAACTAC
>PMDS01000134.1 GCA_003155655.1 Melioribacter sp. | reverse complement strand
AATCCTCTAATGACAAATTCGGGTTCAGTATAAATCAAATCTTCGATAATTTGATTGATAATGCAATAAAATATACAGATAATGGGAGAGTTGAAGTAACCATTGATAGAAATAACGATGGATGCATTATTGTTAGCGTAGAAGATACCGGTATTGGAATTTCAGATGAGTTTATGAAGAATATTTTCAAACCGTTTTTGCAGGAAGAAAGCGGATACTCCAGAAGGTATGAAGGAAATGGTCTTGGATTAGCACTTACAAAGAAATATTGCGAACTAAATAATGCAACAATTAATGTTGAATCGCAGAAAGGAGCCGGGAGTAAATTTATAATAACCTTTAAGAATGCCGGTTAGCATATCTTGAAACGCAGCACTTGCCAGGTTTTGACTGCTGCCTATCATCATATCAAAATAAATACCGCGTAGAATCAATAAGATTAAAAGAATGGGATTATTTTATTGTAATGCCAAATCATTTTTATGGGATAATAATTATAGATGGGGAGGTAAAGACCTCACCCCTGCCCCTCTCCTTGAAAAAAGGAGAGGGGAAACTTTGACTCAATGCTGTCAGGTTAACAAAAATAACTCATCCCCTTAATCCCCTTCTCTTAATAAGAGAAGGGGAAATAGGGGTTGAGTTCACAAGAATAATATGCAAAGCTTCTAACCTGACAACATTGCGCGTGCTACGCGTCTCTACACGATAGGAATTGGAAAAAAAATTACCGGAAAATCTGGATATTTAAGACAATTAGATAAATTTGAAAATGACCTATGAGGGATATTTGATAATATTAAGAAATTAAAATTAATGGAGACGCCCCGACATAGAGCGTCGGGACAAGCGTGCTACGCGTCTCTACTGTATTATGTCTAAAAGAAATTATGTGGTGAATTATAATTCAAAAAAAATCCCGGAAAACCGGGATTTTTTATTAAGCTTATAGTTTTACTGATGAAATTAGAATTGTATCCGTTTGCCTGTTCTATGGGCATATTCAAGAACAAATGCACTTGCAACAAATACCGAAGAATAAGTTCCGGTTATCATACCAATCAAAAGTGCAAACGCAAAACTTCTTAAAACTTCGCCGCCAAAAATTAACAGCACTATTATTGAAATTATAACAGTGAATACCGTAATAATTGTTCTGCTCATTGTTTTATTGATAGCGTGATTCATATTCTCTTCAATTGAAAGAGTCTTATGAATTTTCATTTGTTCGCGCACTCTGTCAAAAACAATAACCGTGTCATTTGTAGAATAACCGATCAATGTTAGGAATGCCGCCACAACTGTAATTGAAAATTCCAGGTTAAATCCGGGTATCAGTCCATATAGCAATGCAAAAATTCCAAGTGTTAAAAGTACGTCATGGAAAAGAGCAATTACGGCGCCAACAGCAAATTCAAATTTGAACCTGAAACCAAGGTAAATTAAAATTGCAACAAGTGAAAGCAGTACCGCTATAACTGAATTTCTTTTCAATTCTTTTCCAACCTTCGGACCAACTCTATCTTCTTTCAAAACTTTGAAAGGATTATCAGCAAATTTTTGAGAAAGATTTTCCTTAATAATATCAGCAATTCCAAGACGCACTATTACGGAGGCATTATTTACTTCTGCAGTAGCTTTTGAAGTTTGATATCCTGCTTCAAATAGTTTATTACTTATAACATTTGCAGTTTGAGGATCCGTGAATGAGTAGGTAACTGAATTGGATGTTGTATCAGTAATTGTTTTTTGCACTCCGGGGTAAATATTTCCAATCAAAGTTTCAATTCTTGCTTTAACCTGTGGAAGAACATTCTTGGGAATTTCCTGCAATTCTGTTCGTAACAAAATTCTGGTCGATCCACCATAAGTTTTAACTTCCATATTCCCTAAACCAAGCTTATCTACTTCGGCTCTAATTGTAGAAATTTCCACCGGTTTATCAAATTGAAGAGCTACTTCAGACCCGCCTTTGAAATCGATTCCGAATTGAACGCCTTTAAAAATGATGCCGAGTAAACCTATAAGAAGTATAGTGGATGACACAATGTAAAACGTTGTGCGTTTACCCATGAAATCGATATGTAGATTATCAAAAAGTCGCATCTATAATTATTCTCCTAAAAATTAACCTACGTTTATTTTATAACCTTTGTTTACCATGTAATCAAAAATCACTCTAACAATTACTAACTGGCTGAACAAACTGACAACCAATCCTATCATAAGTGTTAAAGCGAAACCTTGAACAGGACCGCTTCCAAATTGATAAAGAATAAGTCCTGTAATAAATGATGTAATGTGTGAGTCAAAAATCGGAGCAAAAGAAATTCTAAAGCCGCTGTCAACGGCAGCTTTTACAGTTTTTCCAGAAGCCATTTCTTCACGGATTCTTTCATATATAATTACGTTTGCATCTACTGCCATACCCATTGTTAGAACAATACCTCCAATACCCGGCAGTGTTAATGTAGCGCCAAATCCAGCAAGTATACCCATCAGGTTCAAAATTGTAACAAAAAGTGCAAGAGCTGAAAAAGACCCGCCGGTTCTGTAGTAGAACGCCATAAACAACGCTATAAAAATAAATCCTAAAACGGTCGAATTTAAACCCTGGCTTACGGAATCCTGACCAAGAGATGGGCCTACTGTTCTTTGTTCAATTATGTCTATAGGCGCTGGTAATGCACCAGCTTTTAGAACAATTTCAAGAAGCTTTGCTTCATCCATGTTTGCAGAACCGGTAATACGTGAGCTGCCGCTTGGAATTTTATTTTCAATTCTTGGAGCAGAATAAACAAGTCCGTCAAGAACAACAGCGCACCGTTTATTAATATTAGCGCCGGTAATTCTAGCCCATTCACGCGCACCTTCACTGTTCATCTGCATGGAAACTTCAGGTGCAGAGGTTGTCTGGTCTATATTAGCCTGTGCATCAACAATTACTCCACCTGTTAATTCTGCTTCTTTATTAACCATGTACATACGAAAAACGTTGGTACCATCCTGTCCCTTTTCCGGTTTTGCATCATAAAGGAATTGAACGTTATCGGGCATTACTTTTTTAACTTCCGGATTTTCAAGGAATGCATTTATTTTACTTTTATCATTTTCTCTTACGTATGCTTCAATATACTGGCTCCGGTTATTTGGAATATAAGCAATAGAAAAGAAAGGATGTTCTTTTGCATTCTGTTCATCAATGGCTTTTTGATCTTTCTTAGTAGAATCTTTTTTTACAGTTGTAGAATCAAAACCGCCAAGTTTTGCAAGAGTTTCATCGATTTTTTTCATAACAGGTAAAGCAAAGTCAACATCTTTAACCATTTTGAATTCGAGCAGCGCCTGACCTTGCAATAATTTTTTAGCTTCTTCTTCTCTGGCAATACCCGGTAATTGAACTACAATCCTTCGTGAACCTTGTTTTTGAATTTCAGGTTCGGAAACTCCGTATTGATTTACTCTATTGCTTATAATTTCAATTGCTCTAGTAACTGCATCAGATTCCTGCTGCGATAATCTGTCAATAATTTTATTGTCGTCTTCGCGGATGGACCCAAAATACCTGCTTAAGCGTATGTTCTTTTCCTTCAGTTTTCTTGAAAGAATTGCAACTACATTTTCTTCAGATTTTTTTGATTCTTCTTCAGATTGTTTGAGTATTTCGTTGAATTGAGCATCGGGGTCTTTTGCTAATTTTCCCATAAGTTTTGCTGTATTAACTTCCATAAGCAGATACATTCCGCCCTGAAGATCAAGACCGAGCTTAATTCTTTTTTCTCTTGCAGATTTATAAGCAGGATTGTTGATTAAGATGCTGTCTCTTATAGTATTTAACGTATCGCTTAATTCCGCATTTGTGATTGTAGGTTTGCTCTTCTTAATTGATCCCTGCATACTCTCAACTTTTGCAGTAACTTCTTTATTGTTCTGGTAATCCTTGTAAGTTGGGTAAAGAAGGTAAACACAAAGAGCAACAACGCCAATAATTAAAATAATTCTAAATCTTAGCTCTTTCATTCTTTTTTCAAATTTTAGTTGATAAAATTAGTCAAGTTATAACATATCTAATTAACTCCTGCAAAAAAGCAGGAGCATAATTAGAAAGTAAATCTCTATTCTCTTACAACCCAGGTTTTTACAATAGCAACAACACTAGGATGAAGTTTAACAGAAACACTGTAAATACCCAGGGCTTTAATTGGTTCAGTAATTTCTATTTTTCTTTTTTCAACGTCAAAGCCTTTTTCTTTAAGAGAATCAGCAATCATCTGGCTTGTAACAGTGCCAAATATTTTATCCTCTTCACCAACTTTCACAGGAATAGTAATGGAAACTTTTTCAATTTCAGCAGATAACTTTTGAGCGGCTTCCAATTCTTTAACTTCTTTTTTAACAATTTGTTTCTTTTCTTCTTCAAGAGCTAAAATATTCCCTTTTGTAGCCTGGTATGCAATCTGGCGCGGAATTAAATAATTTCTGCCATAACCGTCTTTGACGTTTACTATATCACCAACTTTTCCAAGCTGATCGAAATTTTTTCTTAATATTACTTTCATTTAATCACTCCTACTTAACTGCTTCTGAAACGAATGGTAAAATTGCCAACTGTCTTGCTCTTTTAATAGCCTGTACTAACTCCCTGTGCTGCTTGGCAGTAAGCCCGGTAATTCTTCGAGGAATAATTTTACCCTGGTCAGTAAGAAACTTTTGAAGTTGTTTAGAATCTTTATAGTCAATATAACTATCAATAGTTCTTTTGACCTTTTTCTGATTTTTCATTTTTTCATTTCTCATGATTTGTTACTCTTCATTAAGTCAGACTCCTCATCAGTTAGAAACTTATCGAATGAGTTATCTTCGTAATCTGCTTCATCAGATTCAGCAATAACATCTTCGCCATTTCCTTGTTTACTGAATTTATTTAAAAATTGTATTCTTTTAGCTTTTATTTCAACAATAGTTCTGTTTTTCCCGTCTTCAGTTTTGAAAGTTCTGCTTTGAAGCTCGCCGTCAATTAAAACAGCGCTACCTTTTTTAAGACGGTCTTTGCAGCTATCGGCTAATTTATTCCAGGCAACAACACCAACATAACAAACGTCTTCCTGCCATTGATTGCTGCTGTCTTTGTATCTTCTGTTTGCTGCAATATGAAAATTTACAACAGGAGTATTGTTAGAAGTTTGTCTGAAAACTGGATCCTTAGTTAAATTACCTGCAACAATAACACTATTTAGTTCTGGCATCTTAAGTTCAGCCATCGTTACCTCCGTTCCAATCTAATTAGTTAAACTTGGCTTTCTTCTGGTTTTGCAAGAGCCTCAGCAGCAGCTAATTCTGCATTTTTGAGAGCTTCTTTTTGCTTAGCTATGGCTTCGAGCGCAAATTTATCGAGTTGGATTGTCAGGTATCTTATTACATTTTCGTCCAATCTGTAATTTCGTTCGAGAACGGCAATTAAATCTGTTGTGGCATTAAATCTAAAAACAGAATAATATCCACTCTTAGCTTTTTTGATTGGATATGCAAGGCGTTTTCTGCCCCATTTATCCAACTCAATTATTTCTCCGCCGTGAGTGGTAATAGTTTCCTGCATACGTGCAAGTGTAGCTTCAATTTGGTCATCTTCGAGGGTTGCGTTAATAATTACAACGCTTTCGTAGGTCCTTTTTGACATGGTGTAATTCACCTCCCTATGGGCTTATGGCCTCCCGACTGAACGGGAAGCAGGGTTAAGAAATTAGAACCAAAAAATATGATTATTTAATCAGCTATGCAATAAGTAAATACTTTTAATTAAAATAGCTTAATCGACAATTCCATCTTCTTTATTATCGCTTTTGGGCAGTATTTTGCCTGAATTTCTACTGTAATAATCCAGCATCGGTTTATAACCACCGTAGACAAACTCTTCAACTAATTCTACACAGAAATTCATGCTTACTGAAACCAAATCCAGCTCTTCTTTTTTAAACATATCCAGGACATAATTTGCCATTTCACCTTTTTGGAAATCATTTCCAATTCCAAATCTTAAGCGGGGGAATGAATCGCTTTGCAAATGATAGATAATTGATTTAATTCCATTATGTCCTCCATCACTGCCTGATTTGCGCAATCTGATTTGTCCTACAAATAGATTAACATCATCAGCTACAACCAGAACATCATCTACTTTTACCGGGTACTGTTCTAAAAAATTTAAAACCGCCTCTCCGCTAAGGTTCATAAAAGTAACAGGCTTAATCAAAAAAAAATCGGAAGATTCTGCTGAACCTTCCGATAAATAATAATTCTTCTTTGATGCTGAAAAATCTAATTTATGTTTTAGCACAAATCTATCCAGAATCTGAAAACCAACATTATGCCTTGTTAGATCGTATCTTTTACCCGGGTTTCCCAGTCCAACAATTGCTCGCAAACTACTCCTTATTCTTCTTCCTCATCAGTAACCTTACCCTTAGCAATTACTTCCGGCTCAGTCTTTTCTTCACCAGGAACTTCAGCTGCCGGTGTTGGCTCAACGACTGCACGCGGCATTACAACTGATACAATTATCTGATCAGGGTTTTGAACAAATTTAACCTTATCAATTTTCAGGTCTCTAATATGAACAGAATTACCAACTGCCAGATCCGAGATATCAATTGTGATATGTTCCGGAATATCACCAGGCAGACAGGAAACCATTACCTTATGAAGTGTATGCTGGATGATACCGCCTTCTCTAACGCCTTTTGCCTGACCAGTGAGAAGAACCTGGGCTTCAAGTTCAATCTCTTCATCAGCAGAAATTCCAAGTAAATCGAAATGAACAACTCTATCGGTAACCGGGTCGAATTGTATATTTTTTACAATGGATTTTCTTTCTTCATTATCATCTATTTTAAGATTAATAATGTGAGTCTCTGCCGTATAGACAAGTGGTTTAAGAACGCGTTCAGCAATATAAATAGGTATTGGCTCAACGCTTTTTGTATAATAAATACCGGGTATATTCCCGTCTCTTCTTAGCTGGTTTACAGCTCCCTTTGTTGTAAGAGCTCTTTTGCTTGCTTGTACTGTTAATTCTGACATCTCTAATTTATCTCCCTGAATAATTTCTTTTTTTAACTTTTATCAATTTCGAATAATGAACTGATTGATTCGTTCCTGCATGACCGGATAATTGCTTCGGCAATCAGCCCGGATGCAGTTCTAACAACAATTTTTTCGCCTACATTATTTGTCAAAGGAATACTATCAGTAACATATAATTTTGTCATTGCTGAATTATTAATTTTTTCAATTGCATGATCCGAAAGAACAGCATGAGTAACCGCTCCGTAAATGTTCTTGGCGCCTCTTGCTTTAATTGCTTCAATTGCATTAACAAATGTTCCGCCGGTATCAATTAAATCATCAACTATCAAAACATCTTTACCATTAACGTCGCCGATAATGTTCATTTCTTCAACCTGATTATGCTTTTGCCTTCTTTTATCAATAACAACCAAGCCTGCTTCCAATCTTTTTGCATAGGAACGTGCAAGTTTAATTCCTCCAACATCAGGAGAAACAACAACAAAATTTTCTTTATGATCTTTGAACAATCCCGAAAAAATAGGAGAAGCATAAAGATGATCAAACGGTATGTCAAAGAAACCTTGTATCTGTGCAGCGTGCAAATCCATTGTAATTACTCTATCTGCACCGGCAACAGTTATTAAATTTGCAACAAGCTTTGCGGAAATGGAAACCCTTGGCTGATCTTTTCTATCCTGCCTTGCATAACCAAAATAGGGAATAACCGCAGTTACTCTTCTGGCAGAAGCCCTTTTACCGGCATCAATCATTAAAAGCAGTTCCATCAAATTTTCTGCAGGAGGCTGAGTAGATTGAATAATAAATACATCCCTGCCTCTAATGTTATCCATGAACTTAACCCAGATTTCTCCATCACTGAATGTTCTGATGTCGATTGTACCCGGAGACAAATTCAAGTAGCTGCAAATTTTTGAGGTCAATTCCTTACTGGAACTACCAGAAAATATGAGAGGTTGCTGCTCCAAAGCTAGTAAATTCAATTTTAGTTCAAAAATTGGTCGCCAAATATAAAGAAATCGTTTTGGTGTGTCAACCTAAACCACCCGCTTAAATTCTAATTCACACGTACTGCTTACCGGTAGGTAGGATTGAGCCCCGCAATAAAAATTGAGAATTGAGAATGGAGAATGGGGAATTTGAACGAGAAACGTGAAACGAAAAACGGGAGACGGGAAACGGAAGACGGGAAAGACGTGAGAGGTGAGAGGCTAGAAGCGAGAGGTAAAGAAAGTATCAAGCCACAAGGTGCAAGCTTCAAGACAAAAGATTTGCTGAGAAATAAATGTTGAAAAAACGGGAAACGGAAAGAAGGAAAGATGGAAAGAAGGAAAGANNGGAAAGAAGGAAAGATGAAAAGCATGCCCTGTGGGCTTTCGCCAAATGGTAGGCGGGGAAGGGGAACTAAAGCTAGTGATTAAAAAGGAGGGGGATTTAAAATGGCCATTATATATATGAATTAGACCTAGAAAGGATAATTAACTCTAATTAATTAATTAATGTTTGTTCTTGATATACTGATAATGTGTTGGTTAAGACGGGATTTTAAGTTACTGACTCACGTTACGCATAATTTAATTTATAACCATGTCCTTCAGGACATGGAGTTTAACCAAGTAAAAAAATCCGGGCTTTAGCCCAANNCTCCACCGTAAACGGTGGAGTTATGAAGTTTTAAAATCAATTGGCGTAAATACCATTTTTGCGTAACGTGAGTTACTGAGACAAAATTTACTAACAATTTGTAAGCGATAAATTATGAACATCTTTACTAGAAAGTGGAATATTAATCGAAGGTGACTCATCTAACTTACTGCTGATTTTTTGCACACGAATTCCCCATTCTTTACAAGTCGACTCAAATTGTTCGGGGTCAACAAACATTATATCACGTAAACTAATAAGCATGTGCAATTCCCGAAAAGTAGTTGTAAAATCTAAAGATTGTTCAACTGATAAAGTAATTTTACTTTCTTTGAATCCAGAAAAATTAAGAATCTCAACACCACTTACTTTATTGTTATCACCTCTATATAATACAACTCCATCCTGGAATTCTTCATCACCAATTGACGATTTTTCATCACAAAGAGATATATAAGTAACGTCTTCCTTAAAAAAATATGTTATCTCTATCTTATTCATTTTTTTAATTTTTCTAAATTTTTAATAAAATTAAGATTGAATGTAAATAAGTTTAATGGAAAATCCATCTGATTTTATTTTTTATTCATTTCACTTCTAGCTTCTCGTCTCTATCATATCACAGGTTTTTTCACTATTTTGTTTTTAAAATAACCCTCGCGAATACTCCATCTCCAAATACTCTGCTCTATAGAACACGTGGGCTAAGTTTTGATTGAAATTATTTTTCAGGTAATATAGAAATATAGTAAGGTGTACCAAGACTTTAAGTCCTAATATCAGAAGAATATGCTTTACGGACTAAGAAAAGAAGAAATAATAATAGTTGAAGCCATATAAAAGTATCTAATGTATCTCAAAAAATTTGTTATAATAAATTTTCGTGCAATTAAATCCTTAACACTGGATTTTAACAAGGATGTAAATGTATTAATTGGAGAAAACAATTCAGGAAAGTCCTCCATAATTGATGCTCTTCGAATTTGTCTTGGTTACGGAAAACAAATTAGAGAAATTGGTGTTAAAATAACCGATTTTTATATTGATAGAAATAAACCACTTGAAGATCGACCAAATATAGAATTTCACTTACATTTTAAAATAAATGATCCTCTGGAAACCAGATATTTTTATGAAATGCTTCATCAGGATAAAGATGATATTTCTTCACAGGAAATTCAACTTCATTTTAGATATTACATTGAAAAGAAAGATGAGAAGGAAATTGTTCGTTGGAAGTTATGGGGCGGTACAAATGAAGGACAACCCGTTAATTATGATTCCTTAAGATTTATTGATTATACTTTTCTTGATGCTTTACGTGATGCAACACAAAAATTACGGCCCTATAGCCAACAAAATAAATTAGCGCAACTGTTTGAAAATCTTATCACTTTTAAAGATAAAGATGGTAAGAATATTATTCTTGATAAAGACAAGAAAAAGGAATTTGCAGATAAACTGGAGACGTGGTTAAAGGATAAAGACAATGAATGGAAATATTTAATACTTGAAGGACAAACTAACGTTAACAAGCATCTTCATGACTCGGATATAGAAGGTGAGCAAACACCAATTGACATAGCTTTTTCTGGTTATGACTATAAAGATATTGTTAGCAATCTACAATTACGTATTCCAATTTTTAGTAATAAAGAATCGAATGAAAATGAATTAAAATATTTTAATCTCAACCAAAATGGACTTGGTCAAAACAATTTAATTTATGCTGCAACTATCCTAGGTGATCTCTTAAATAAAAAGGCTAAAGGTCATTATCATGCATTATTGATTGAAGAACCGGAAGCTCATTTACATCCGCAAAAACAAAACACGTTTTTTAAGTATCTTAATGACTTAAAAGGGAAAGAAATTCAAATATTTATCACTTCGCATTCACCTACTATTACTGCCAAAACGGATCTCGAGTTTGTTACAGTTCTGCATAAAGATAAAAATGAAATTAGTTCATTAGCATTAAAGGAATCCAGTCTTACACTAGAAAATAGAAAATATCTTGGGAAGTTCCTAGATGTTACAAAATCTCAACTATTCTTTGCTAAAGGTATAATCCTTGTTGAAGGAATTTCTGAAGCATTATTACTACCAATTTTTTCAAAATTTATTGGATATGATTTAATGAGGCATGGAATAGAAATTGTAAATGTTAATGGAACTTCTTTTAATCATTTTATAAACTTATTTATCGCTAAGGATCAAGAAAGGAAAAAAAGCTTAAACTCATACTGTGCTGTGTTAACAGATAATGACCAACATAGATATTCGGGTAATAAATCTGATAGAGCTAGAAATGTAGAAGAAATATGCGAAAATGTTGACAAAGTACTATGTCGCTTAGCACAAAATACATTTGAATATGAATTATTTGTAGCATCTGAATTTAACGCAAGACTCATAAGATTTATTTATGAAAAGATGCATACTAAGACGAAACTAAAACGATCTGGTACTTTGGAAGAAAAGGCTGTTGAATTTTTAAACGAATTGGATAAGAAAAAAGATAAAGCTGAATTTGCTCATAATATGGCAATATTATTGGAAAAAATTTATCCAATTAAGTGCTTGATAAATGAATTCAAGGTTCCATCCTATATTGAGATTGCTATTAAATGGGTAGTTAATGGATCCAAAAATTGAATTTTCTGCCAAACAACAAAAAATAATTGAAGGTACAGGTAAATTTGTTGTTAAAGCCTGTCCAGGCAGTGGAAAAACGTTTTCTGTCGCAGCACGAATTGCGCATTTAATTAGAAATAGAAAAGCAGAGGATTATTTAGCTGTTGCCGCATTATCTTTTACAAATGTTGCCTGTGATGAAATCCAGAAAGCATTAAGAGAGAAATTCGGTATTTCCATACCGTTACAATATCCGCATTTCGTTGGTACAATTGATAGCTTTATTAATAATTATATCTTTCTTCCCCAAGGCCATTTAATAATGGGCTGTAAAGATCGACCAGAATTAGTTGGTAAACCCTTTTCAAATTGGTATGAATATGATATTTCAAAAAGAAAATGTTACAAAAATAAAAAAACTAATAAATGGCAAATAAGTAGTCGTGATCCATTAGAATATTTTGATAAAACGACTTTTAATAAAGAAAATGAATTGATACCTATTTACAGTAAAGAATTTTTTCCTTTTACTTGGGGTAAGATACACAATACAAATGGAAAATATCGTATAGATGTCCAGGATATAATTGATTCAAAGTGGAATACTTTTCAACTTGGCAAAGCTACACAATCAGATGCTAATTATATTTCATACAAGGTGCTTTCTAAATATGTTTCTATAACTCAAGCTATAAAAAATAAATTTTCTCATTTTATAATTGATGAAGCTCAGGATACAACGGATGTGCAAATGGGAATTATTGATTTATTAGAAATATGTAGTGCGAACGAGATTGTTTTAGTAGGGGATCCCAATCAAGCAATTTTTGAATGGAATGATGCAAAACCAGAACTGTTTGAAAATAAATATATCACATGGGAGAAAAGTAAAGAATATGACCTTAATGAAAACCGCCGCAGCTCTAAATTAATATGTAATTGCACTCGTCAACTGTTACAAATTGATGAATATGAGGTTATTAATAATAATGTTAAAGACTTTCCTTTTAAACCACAGGTAATTGGTCATAACGAAGAGAGAGATAAAGAAAAACTTAAAGTAATTGTTCGTGAGTATCTAGATACATGTTCAAAGAATAATATACCACTTAACCAAGACTCAGTTGCAATATTATATAGAAGTCATGCTGTGGGTGAACTTTTGGGAATACCTATACCTGGTAAGAATGAAGAACCTTGGATAAATGAACATTATCACGTAAGAGATATTACTTATGGAAAACATCTTATCGATAATGGAATGTTTGATGAAGGTTATAAAAATCTTGAACGTGGTTACCACAAATACATGAATGAAATTAATAGCCGTGTCTCAAAAATGCATATTGAAAGTGAAATAGAAAAAATAGGGTACAAAGAATATCGGAATAAGATATTCGATTTTATTGATTTATTGCCAATAACAATAGGCACAAGTTTGTATGAATGGATTAATGCAACTAATAAAATTATTCTTTCAAAAGGTCTTAAGAATGAATTGAAAATTGATTTTAGTAAATCTAAAAAACAATTTGACGAGCTATTTGGATTAGCTCCAATTACAAAAGATAAAGACTATTTTATCGGTACAATACATTCTGCAAAAGGTAAAACATTTGAAGCTGTATTACTAATTGTAGGGCACAAAGCAAAAACAACTAATTATTGTAATATTCTTGACCCAATAAAGAATAAATCGTTATCTAATGAACAAGCCGAAGAATTAAGAAATATTTATGTGGCTGTAACTAGACCTAGTAAAATATTAATAATTGCGGTGCCAGAAAACGATTGCGAAGTATGGAAGAAAAAATTGAAAATTGAAAATTCTAATAATTAATCTATAATGTGAAAATAATCATACATTAAAATATTCGCATGATAAAATTGTTTTGTAAAAATTTACCTCGTAATCTTTCCAATTTATTATATAACGAATATAATAATTATGAAAAAGAGTTAAAGTTTTTACTTAACACTTACCGTAGCAGATACGCATGGACTAACGATATTGACTTTGAATATTTTCAAATTTTTCTTTCTTTAGCAATATTTTACCGTAGAATAATTGTACAACTCGACTCAGCTGTTGATTTTTCCGAAAGATTCTTATTTTCTGAAAATATTAACGGAATTAAAATTGGCAATTATTTACTTAGTAAAGCTGAAAGTCGAAAATTAAATGCAATTGTTAATGATTTTAGGTTTCTATGCGGTAGATATAATATTAGTAATTATTTGTTTGATTTTGAAAACATTACTCAATTCTTATTTAAATTTAGAGAATACAATAAAAACATTGGCATCCTAAGTGCGGAAACCTAATAATCCATTTAAAGATTTAAATAAGTTCAAAATCGAAATTGCTGTTTTTTTGAAAAAGCATAAAACAACAATAAGCAGTCATAGTGCACGAATTAGTGACTATTTTGAAATGTCGAATTACAATAGTATTGTTAAATTTTATGAAAACAACGGTTACACCGTTTCTCCCCAAAATTTAATTAATAATGAATTCAGATATAAATTATCACCTGCAGGTTACCCAAATAATTTTTCCTATTTTGAAATCTCAAAAAAGTACATTTATAAAAAGTGTCAGCAGAAATTCGATTTTGAAATACACCATAATGTTGCAGTTCAATCTGCTATCAACAACAACTTGTATGTCACGCCAGATATATCGATAATAAGTAAAGGTTCAATTAAAGAATTGAAAGACCCGCGATATTTCTTTTCTGGTTCACGATCATATTATTATATCCCTAATAAAAATTTACAAACATTCTGTGAAGTGAAAAATTTTAATCCATTCCCTGAATTGTTGTTTAACTTTATTGGTCTACTCCAAGAATTGAAAAATGAAATTGTACAAAAAAATCATTCGGATAAAAAACCAAAACATATAGCTCCCTCCATGATGATTTCTGGTGGTGGAAATTATCATACAAATTTGATAAGAAAAGATATAATGAATAGATATAAAACAAATATTTTTTTCGGTCTCTTTTATTCAAGAAATCAACCATATTCTAGAATAAAAATGTCTAAGGTGATTAAAATTGGTTCAATATTCTGAATTTTCCGTAACGGCAGGACTTCTCCCATAGCGATTCTCAGTAGCAGTCCTTTGGAATAGAATTATTTCCGCATAGCGACCTAACTTATAGCATCGTTCATTTTTAAAAAACGGTTGATTTAATAAGTATCTGCAAATAAGAATTCCCTTATTTGCAGAAAACCCTTTTATTGCAAATAATAAATATTATATTTGCATTAAAAGTGAGTAAAATGAATGGATTTGAAGAATTTCAAAGCCGGAGCCTATAAGCAACAGTTTAAGTACAAAAGCTTTTCTCCTTCAATAATTAACAAAGATTGGCAGATCAGCAACAGCAGCCTGGTTAATTTATTGAGCGAAGCAAACATTAAACTTGGGGAATTAAACGCGTTTTCCCAGCTAGTACCGGATATTAATTTCTTCATAATGATGCACGTAAGCAAAGAAGCAACCACAAGCAGCCGGATTGAAGGAACACAAACCAACATAGAGGAAGCGCTTCAAAAGGAAGAGTATATAGCTCCGGAAAAAAAGAACGATTGGATGGAAGTTCAGAATTATATCAAAGCTATGAATGACGCAATTGCAAATCTTCAAACATTGCCGCTCTCGAACAGACTTTTAAAAAAGACTCATTACACCTTGCTTCAAAGTGTAAGAGGCGAAAATAAAATGCCCGGTGAGTTTCGCACAAGCCAAAACCGGATAGGCGGTTCTTCAATAAATGATGCTTATTTTATCCCGTCTCACTTTGAGGAGTTGCCGGAATTAATGTCGGATCTCGAAAAATTTATTAATTCAGAAACATATCCTTTGCCTCATTTAATAAGAATTGGTATGGCGCATTACCAGTTTGAAACAATACATCCGTTTTTAGATGGCAACGGGAGAATAGGAAGATTGTTGATTACGCTTTATCTTGTAAGCAAAGAATTGTTACTAAAACCCACTTTATATCTTTCCGCGTTTTTTGAAAAACATAAATCGCTTTATTATGATAATCTTACAAGAGCCCGTACTAATAACGATATAACACAGTGGTTAAAATTTTTCCTCGAAGGGATAAAGCAGACTTCGGAAAATTCTATTCAGACTTTTAAGGAAATTATTAAACTCCGGCAGGAAATTGAATCCAGGGATATTTTGACTCTTGGTAAAAAGACAAAACTTGCCCGGCAATTTGTGCAGCATCTTTATAGTAATCCTATTGTTGACAGCCAGAATGTAGCTTCATCTTTATCAATAAATCCATCCACTGCTTTTAGGTTGATTGAAGATTTTGTTCGATTGAATATTCTTAAAGAAATGACTGGCTTCCAGAGGAATAGAATTTTTGCTTTTGAAAAATATATCCGTCTTTTTGAAGGATAGTTGGTAAACATATTTGCAACGCCAGGTATTCTCCCACAGGGATTCTCCGGGAGTCCTTTGGAATAGAATTGTTTCAGCTTGGCGTACTAACCACTAGACTCGTTCGTTTTCCCGTTTTTCATCCCTCCACATCGGGCAAGCTTTCGTTTCACGCTTCGTTTTAAGTCTTGCAGCTCACAGCTTGATACTTGAATCTCCCTTACCGCTTCAAGCGTCTAAATACTAAGTACTGAATACTTAATACTTTATTATCGTAACAGTCTATTACTTAGAATTTCTTGAATATTTCCTCTGCCGTCAATTACGGAATGAATATAAATTAAATTGTTTTCAATCTCGTAGATTATGCGGTATGGTTTATAGTGAATTTCCAAATAGTGTTTAATTCCGGTAGGTTTCAATTCAGGCGGTACATGACCCCGTTCAGGAAATTTCTCAAGTTTATAACAAGTTTCTTCAAGAGCATCCAAAAGTCTATTTGTGGATTGTACGCTGTCATCCATAGCAGCGTAAATGAATATCTCTTTAAGATCTAATTTTGCCTGCGGATCAATAATAACTTTATATTTCTTAGTCATTGATTGAATTTCAATTCATTGCGAAGTTCAGTAAAAGTCTCTTTAATTCCCTTGGCTTCTTTGCTCTTACCGCGGGTAGTTGCAAGTAATTTAAGCATTGCCATAGTTTCCTGGGTCTTTTCATAAACTTTTATATCCTGAACAATTACTTTTGCTTCGCCATTCTGAGTAATAACAAAAGTTTTTTGTTCTTTGTTAATTTCGTCAATCAAATCAGCGGCATTAGCTTTAAGATAACTAATTGATTTTACCGATTCGCTTAATCTCATGCCGTAGTCCTTTTTTAGACCAAATATAGTCTATACTAATAATTATGTCAAACAAAATTGTTGTGTCTTAGTGACATCCTAAAAGTTTTACTGCCACAATCCGCCGCGGCGGTAAACCCTTCAACTACGTTCAGGGCAAGCCCTTCGATCCGTCATCCGTTATTCGTCAGCTGACGGAAACGGAGACGGACTCAGGGTAAATTTTATACTTGTTTTTCTGAACGGGATTACATGGGATTAAACGGTATAAAAATGGAAGCGAAATGAGAAGATTAGCATCAAAAAGAGAATAGTAATATTCTGCTAAAAATTAATTTGGTAAAAACCGGATAACTTTGGATAAAAAGAGGCTGTCTCAAAAGGGCAGCCTTTCTTGTCTATGGACTAAATACTAAGTACTCAATACTCAACTTTTTTGAACTATTCAAAATTATATTTTAAAGAAGTTTTGCAAATTTGCAAAGGACCTCACCCCGACCCTCTCCTTAAAAAAAGGAGAGGGGGAAAATGTAAAAATATTTAACCCTAAAAGTTCTTTGACATATTGACTTTTCATAAATGCTTTAAAGCATTGAAAAAAACGCGGCAAAACCAGGATAAAACCAAGGTAAAACCAAGGTAAAACCGGGATAAAACCGGGATGAAAAAGGATGAAAATGGGATGAAAAGTTGTAGACCAGCAGTAAGAAGAGAATTGCTATATTTTGATTACACTTTAAACTTATACCAGAGATTTATTTCATCCTCTTGCTGAACAGAAAAACAACAACAATAACAAAAACTATAAGAGCGCAAACGTAAATCCAGGTTGGTGTTTCCTTCAGCTTGAACGGGCGGTAAGTTGCGGTTATATACTTGCCTGTGCCAATTTCATCCAGTGTATATTTCCATGTCAGCTTATTCCGGTCGGATTCCGGCGCATTATGGCTTAGTATTTCTCCGGGCAGATAATAAACGTAAGTAAGTGAAAAATTCTTACTTTGGTATCCAAAGCCGGTGGCAATCGGCGGAATGAATTGTGAAAATATTTTGATGTTTTTTGCGCCGTCTTTGATCGATAATTCTGATTTTCTAAAAGCAGGTGTTGCATTCAAGGAATCCAGGCTGTTGAAGTTAAATTCAACTTTTGCATGGATGCTGCTATCTGCAATGCTCTCATAGACTTCAACATTGGTAATAGAATTATATTTTGAAGAAAATTCCTTCTGAACCGAATCTTTACTAAAAATACCAAGCTGTCCTACAATTGACGAATCCTTCTTTGAAGTCCACTTCATCCAATAATGGATGAACATGTTGCCGGAACCGTCTTTTTTAATTGTTGTAACTTGTGTGTAATTTAAGCAGCCGTTGATGAAGATTATCAAGGCAAGAGACAATAAAACTGGAAATGTTTTCTTCATTGGATTTTTTTTTGAACAAATATGCAAAATTTCCGGTTAACAAAATAGAAGTTTGATTTATGAATCTCTCTACTTATTTTTTGCATCCAATATATTGTTAATATGGAAGGTTACAAATGCCAACATACGATTATAAATGTTTAGACTGCGGACATTTATTTGAAAAATTTCAGAGAATAACTGAAGAACCCTTAACAAATTGTCCTAAATGTAATGGAACTGTAAAAAGATTAATTGGCGCCGGCGCGGGAACAATCTTTAAGGGAAGCGGATTTTATCAAACAGATTATAAAAATAAATCTAAAAAACCAGATACCGGCTCATCCACAAAGAAAAATGATTCAACCAGCGAAAAAAAATAATTTAACTGTTAGTTGGATTTACTTAAATATCCAAACCAAGAGAAACTAAATAGCGCGGCTCTGAAAAATGATTTAAGTTATATTTCCACGCAACATCAAACTTCCACAAGAAAAGAAAATAAACTCTTAATCCGGCACCGGTTCCAATAAGCAGGTCTTTTGTTACAGTTTCGCCATTATCGTCTTTGCCAATAAGCTGAAGCTGCTTTGTATCATCCCATGCTGTTCCTGCGTCAAGGAAGAACACTCCCAGTACATTTTGAAAGAATAAAGGCAGACCGCCTGTTAGTAAATATCTTATTATAGGTATGTGCAATTCAAGATTTAACAACCCATACTTTGTTCCAAGTCGTTCTGCGTAATCATAGCCACGCAGGGGAAGCGCCGGTGTCAGGAAAGCATAATCACTTGCGCTATTAACAGGCACGTTTCCGGTTGCAAATTCTCTATTGATCCAGCTCTCGGTTCCTCCAATAAAAAATCTTTGAGGATTCCCGCCTCCTGAGATACCACCGGAAAGCCTGAATACAAATCCATTATCCCACCAGAATCTAAAATAATTTCTATAGTCAAAAACAAATGAGTAAAAACTTTGTGACTGCTTAACAAAACCCGGATCTCCAAAAAGAGTAAATGAATAACGTGTGCCTTCAATAGGGGATGTATAACCCCATAATACATTATCTTGAGTAAAACTTATCGAGGGAAGTGTAAAAGTGTTCTGATCTATAGGAACAGTAGTATCGTCAAGATTTTCTGAGCTTACACCCAAGACACTAAACCCAAAGTCCAGACGGTGAAAACGGTCAAGCGGGTAACTTGCTTGTGCCACAACTCCAAAATTGGAAAAGCGGTAAAGTTCTGAACCATAATCGGAATCTCTGTAAAGAAAACGCGCCGTATGAAATGCCTGTAGTCCATAACTTACTCTCTCTTTCATATAGTAATAAGCCAATCCATAATCGCTGTTCTTAATATCAATCTGCAAGCTGGTTTGTCCTATGAGCCTATGATTTCCAAGCACATCGCTGAATGAGAGAACCGTTGTTCCTAATAATCCGTATAGCGTTGAGTAACCGGCATTAGCATAAATGATATCGGGTGTAAAATTTATTTTGTATTTATTTACAAGAAAATTTCCATTTTTATCTAATGTTTCTTTAAACATCTGATTTCTTTTCTCAATTAAGGCGCTGTCGCTTTCTGCTGCATTTTTTGTAAAAACATACCTGCTGTAATCAGTTGTAACTGAATCTTTGCCGACTTTTTTCTCTACATATTGGCCAACAAATATTTTTGTTTTTTGAGCTGTTGAATCGTTTAAAACAATATTTTTATTCTTGGTTGTATCCTTCAAAATTGAAACCTGTTCAACAGTCCCGGCTTTATCTTTGCTTGTCTTTGCATTAACTATTTCATTCATATAATTAGTGTATTTCAAACTATCTAAGTCAATTTTCATGTCAAAAGGATTATTGAGCAGAAAAATATTATAGCCAAGATTATATAGCGCTGTGAAAACTAATTTTTTAGAATCATAGGAAAGAGATATTTGTCCTAAGTCGCTGTAAGAATTTGTAATTGGTATTGCCTTATTTTCAAGAACGGTTTTACCCGGATTCCTATCAGATGGAATAAGGCTTTTTATATAAATATTATTTATGCCGTTGTGGTCTGAAACAAAAATCAGTTCTTTGCCGTCATTTGACACAATTGGATATTTTTCATCACTATATTGCCAATCAGTAAGCCTTTCAACCTTTTTTGTGTCAACTTCAATTGAATAAAGATCGAGCTGTTTGTAATTGTGTTTATACATCATGTAATCTACTGTCGGAGCTGTCTGAGTCAATTCATCGCCGCGGTCTGAAGAGAAAATAATTTTTTTACCGTCTGGTGTCCATGCCGGGTCAGAATCGCTATAAATATCACTCGTAAGATTTGATTGCTGCTTGGTGTTCATGTCATAAATGTATATATCGGACTGTGAAGAATTCTGCGCTCCAAATGCCAGTTTACTTCCATCACGCGACCAGCTGACTGATTCAATTGTAAGCAGTTGAAAGGGGAGCTCGTAGCTTTCCTCTGTTTCCGAATTAATAATTGTAATTACGTCATAACCGCCGGACTTTGAAGATAGGGCAATATGTTTATTATCCGGCGACCATGCCAAAGACGGATGTAATACAGTAAGTTCCTCAAAGTCAGCAGTTTTTCCACTTTCAACAATTTTCTTTAATACTTTTCCATCATGAGCATTCATAATGTAAACGTCAAAATATATATCGCGGTCGGAGATGAAAGCAATTTTATCCCCTTGTGGTGAGATTGCGGGACTTGTATTGTAAAATCCTTTTTCCTTTTTATTATCTGTTAATCGTTTGGAAAGTTCATCAGGGTCCTGTTTTACTGCAATATCAGGCCAAAATTGTTTCTTTAAACTTTTTTTCCAGCGTTCATTTAATTCCTCAATATTAATTCCTATAGCAGCTTTTAAAGCCGGTTCAAGTCCGCCAAGGTTTTGAATCTTAGCCATCAATTCGCCAATTTTTTGTCTGCCGTAAGTATCGGCAATATATTTAAATAGAGCCTGCCCTCCGCGGTATGCAAGATAACCGTCAAGTTGGTTAATATCCGGCAGGGTTTCACTAATAATCGCATTGCGAATAAACATATCTGTATTTGTTTCCCATCCCTGCGAAAGGTATTCTGCGCTCCCTTCCCAGAACCAGGTAGGCAGCTGAAGTGTAATTCCTTTTGAAATTATATTTTGAATAGTTCCGCCATAATACATATCACGCATAACTGCATGAACAAGTTCATGGGCTATTACATGTTGAAATTTTTTATACGATCCTTCGAACGGGAATACAACCCTGTTTTTGAAAGGTTCTGTAAATCCTCCGGTCCCTTTACTTAAATATTCGTCAGTAACATTGGATTCCTGGAAATCATTATGGCAGTTATAGACAATGATAGAAATTCTATTATTTATCTGGTAGTTAAGGTCTTTTTGATATTGTGCAACCGCATCCTCAGAAGCTGAAGCGGTAAATTCTGCTATTTTCTCTCCGCCTTTTGAAAAGTAAATATCAAAGTGTTTGGTCTGTATATAAAACCAATCAAATTCTTTGTAGTTTACTTTGTTCTGGCCAAACTGGGCACGAACCGTAGTAAGTAATAAAAATGAAAGAATCACCGGGTAAAAAATCTTTTTCATTGTTATATCCTTTGAGTAACTATTATTCGTCAAGAAGTATAAAATCAATTTCGCGTTTCTCTTCATCTACGCGTATAAGCTTTACATTAACTTTATCTCCAAGACGAATTCTTTTGCCGTTTCTTTTACCAAAAATTGAATAATTTTTTTCGTCAAAAAGATAATAGTCGTCATCCATATCGCGCAGTCTTATTAATCCTTCTGCCAGGGTTTGATTTAATTCAATAAAAATTCCAAAATGTGTAATGCCTGAAACAACACCGTGAAAATTTTCACCAACTTTACTTTTTAAGAACTCAATTTGTTTCAATTTAACTGAAAGCCGTTCTGCATTAACTGCATTACGCTCACGCGCAGATGCATGATTACAAATTTCTTCTAATTCTTCCAGCGATAAATTTTTCTCCAAATTATCCTGGATATATTTATAAATCAAGTTGTGAACAATTAAATCCGGAAAACGCCTGATTGGAGAAGTAAAATGGGTGTAATGCCTGAATCCTAAACCGTAATGACCAATATTTTTTGTTGAATAAACTGCTTTAGCCATCGAACGGATTGCAATCTCATTCACAACTGCCTCTTCTTCCTTACCCTGAACTTCATCAAGTAAAAGTTGAAACTGTTTTGAGTTATTTGCTGAGTTTGGGTCAAAATGATATCCCAGTGTTTTTACAAACCGGGCAAACTCTGTAATTTTTTCTTTATCCGGTAAATCATGTACCCTGTAAACAAATGGAATTGACTTTTTGTTCGTTTTAGGACGAATATGTTCAGCAATTATTTGATTGGCTAAAAGCATTAATTCTTCAATCAAGTTGTGACTTTCGCGTATTTCTTTAATTTTAATTTCTACAGGAATTCCATTATTATCCAGTTTAAAGACAACTTCAGGAGAGAAAAAGTTTATACTTCCTTTCTTCATTCTTTTTGCCCGCAGTGTTTTAGATACATAGTTCAGCAGGGATATCTGCTCAAAAAAGTCTCCTTCTCCTTTTTCTAATATTTCCTGTACCTCATCATAAGTAAAGCGTCTTTTACTTTTTATAATTGTTTTATGAATTTCATAAGAAACTAATTTTATACGCGGTGTAAATTCCGCTAATACTGAAAATGTAAGCCTGTCTTTGTTGGGGACTAAAGAACAAATATTATTAGATAATTTTTCCGGAAGCATTGGTATAACTTTGCCCACAATGTATACACTTGTTCCCCGGTTTAATGCTTCTTCGTATAATTCAGTTCCTTCTTTAACATAATGACTCACATCTGCAATGTGAATTCCAATCTGGTAATTTCCATTAGGCAGGGTTTCAATTGAAACAGCATCATCAAAATCTTTTGCATCTTCGGGGTCAATTGTAAAAATTGTTTTATTGCGCAAGTCCAGCCTGTTTTTAATTTCTACTGGGGGAATTAGTTCTGAAAAAGATTCACTCTCGTTTAATACAGCCTTTGAAAATTTATAAGTCAAGCCATACTCTCTTGCAATAGATGCAATTTCGGCGTCATTACTTCCTGATTTTCCAAGTATTTCTATAATGCGTCCTTCAGGGTTTAATAATGGTGCTTTCCATTCAATTTCACCAGCTACAACTTTATCGCCAATTTTTGCACCTATTAACTTGGTTTCAGAAATATAAATGTCCCTGTGGATTTTATTATCAGCCGGCTGTACAAAGAAGAAAGATTGACTTTTTTGAAGTGTCCCCACTATCTCTTTTCTTTTCCTTTCCACAACCCTCACAATTTCACCTTCCAAACTTTTACCGCGGCGTGAGGCTATTAAAACTGCTTCAACTATGTCTCCATCAAAAGAAGTATTAAGGTTCTTACCCGCAATAAAAATATCTTTAATTTGTGGATCTTTCAAAATTACAAATCCATACTCGCCGCCGTTAATAATTTGCAGAGGGCCTATAAGTTTGTTCGCATCAAATTTGTTGAATTGATATCTCTTTGCTTGTTTTGTAAGGAAACCTTCCTCTGTAAGTGCGTGAAGAAAATGTTTCAATTCTGCATAAG
Organism: Melioribacter sp.; assembly: GCA_003155655.1. Classification (GTDB taxonomy): domain Bacteria; phylum Bacteroidota; class Ignavibacteria; order Ignavibacteriales; family Melioribacteraceae; genus Fen-1258. Next base: position 18,232 of record PMDS01000134.1, on the reverse strand, counting down.
CATATTCATCAAGAATATTTAATTTTTTTGCAAGCTCTTTTGATTTGAGCTTAAGAGAAGGATGATTTTTAAAAAATGCCTTAATTTCTTTTTTCATTAGAACTCAAATTTATATTTAATTAAAAATTCTAAGATTTTATCATCCAAACTATATTGGGTTCCTATAGGGTCTTTCCTGTCAAAGCTCATAGAAAATCTTGGTGTAAAATTATACCTTAACCCGAAAATAGCCTTAGATAAACTCTGAAATGTTTCTGTTGTGCCGCCAATCGAGTAACTAAAATTTTGAATCCTGCCTGAAACAGAAAATTTTGTGTAATAGCCATACTGGGATATTTGTATGTTGTTTATCAGATCGCCAACTTGAGTGTTAACAAAATTTGAAAGCAAAGAACCAAGCAGGGAAGTTGCTGTACTGCCAAATGCATTTGACTGCCCCGCAAACGAGGTTTTGTCCTGGGCAGTTAACTCATCCTTAAATTTTCCAAAAATAATAAATGAAAAAGCGTCAGCGTAGTCGTACCTTGTATCTCTAACATCACTCTGACCATTTTTTGAAACAGTATAAACACCAATGCTTTCAGTATTGCTTGCAAGATTTTTACCCAATTCTGAGAGAGGGCTTTTAATTTTAATCTTTACAGCAATCTCTTGGGTTGTACCGGTTACATCATGTGGATTAACATAATCACTTTTATAAGTAGCAACAATATCAAGATATGGATTTGTGATATCACTCTCAAAACGTAAAGTTCCGGCTGCTTCAAAAGTTTTAAAGAATTCAAGTTTTGAGCCCTGCAACAATTCAAAAACGCCTTGAGCTTGTGATTGACCTTCAACATTAGAATATTTCATATCACCACGTATCTCAACTACCAGTTTCTGATTCGCAACCTGTCCAAGAATAAAAGTCAACGTAGCGCTGTTCTCCGCGCGTATTCCTATTTCATAATCAAAGTTTAGATCCTTTTCTGAATTTTGCGCAATCTGCTCCTGAAATGCTTTTTCTTTTGTTAGCACCTGCTTGAATCTTAAAAATTCTTTATCAACTTTGGTTGTGTCTTCAAGTATTTGAATATCAAAATCTTTATTAGATAGACCCCCGGTTTCTATGCCAGTAGTATAAACAAGGTTGGTAAATTTCATCAAAGCATTACCTTTGAAGAAAACTCTATCACCGCGTTTCGTTAGGAGCCAGTCACCGTCTGTTCCAATTAAAAGATCACCATAAAAAAATGGACTTATATTTTTTGTTGGTGGTCCAAGCACTGCAAGGTCGCCATTGAATTTTAACTCAATATCTTTTGCATTGAATCCGTCGAATGTTATTCCACCGCTTCCAACAATTGTTCCAGCGTATTGTGTATCACCGGTATTAGAGATAACCAAACTATCCAGGTTCATTGTCTGATCGGTGAAATGCAGTTTTAACCCGGCTGTGTAAATTAAGTTATTATAAACTGACCTGAAACTGCCTTCGGTTAAAGAGAGGCTGCCGGAATAAATAGGGGTTTTAAACGTTCCATCCATGCTAATGTTTGCTGTTAGTATTCCTTTTTGATCTGATATTTGAGGTATTAAACTTCCGAGAGAACTCAAATCAAAATTAGATGATGACAATTGAATATTTAATTTATCATCCTTAAGAAAGCGTTGTTCAACCGGTGCAAAACTCAGGTCTACAGGCAGATTACCCTTAAATGATATTAATGGTTTGTTTTCGTTTGAAGTTAAATCAAGAAAAGTAAAATTGGCGGTAAGTTTTTTATCGGTATAAGTTGCATTTCCTTTTATGTTGCTTGGCTTTGAAGTACCTATCTCAAGATTTTTCAGATCAATTGAAATGTCCATCAATGGTTTCTCAAATTCACCGCTAATCTTAATAACAGCCTGTCCGCTGGTTTTTATCTGGTTATCTTTCATTCCTAAAAGATATTTCTCTAATATATCGCCGGAAATTCGATTTGCATTTATTGTTAAATCCTGCTTGCCTGAGCTTTCAATAATTCCATTTAAACTAATTAAGGAAGTATCTTTTTGAAGCTGGCAGCTAATAATTTTAAAATAATCCGGATTTAAAAGAATTTTAACAGTATCTCTATTTGTCCAGTCAATTCCTTCATATAATAATGAAAGTTTGTTTATTGCTAATTTCTGCTCGCCGGGAGTCATATAAATAATTCCTTCAGCATTTGCATTTATTATATCATCAATATTGGCAGAAGTATTGAAGATTAATTTGTTCTGGTTGAAAACAATATCAGCATCTATTGATTTAATGTTGCTGCCCGAATAAAATCTTTTTCCGGTGATTGATGCTGTGCCAAATAATTTGCTGAAAGCTAATGAGTGATTATCGCGCGTAAAATTTATATCTGCCGAGAGATCGGAAATATAAAATGTTGATGCCTTTTGCACCATAATTATGTAATCTAACTTAAGCTGGGCTGTAATAGAAAAATTACCCGACTGGTTCTGGACGTAACCACCACATGAGCCGGAAATATCCATTCTATCGTTACCTAAAAATTTTGCAATAAGTTCAAAATCTTTAAACTTGACATCATAATTAAATTTAAGATTTTCATCTACAATTATGGGCAGCGCTGAAACTGTTGTGGAGTCTCTTGGCCTCCTTTGAACAACATTTAGCGGATTTAACTGGTTGATTTTCCTGGTTATTATTTTTGAAATGGTGCTTGATTCATAACTTATTAATTCAATCGCTTTGTTAAGAGAATAATTTCCATCGATTTTGAAGTCGACAAAATCAGAAACCAGTAATATTTCTCTGTGGGCAGAATCTTTTTTAAATGAACATTGAATTTCTGAATGATCAATATATTTGTTGCCGAAGCGGGATGAATCAACACCAAATTTTATTGCCCCAATTAGTTCATCAGGATTAAAGCTTTTTCCATTCAAATTAAAATTAAGATTGAGGTTGCTGTCATATTTGGGATTTTTAATAAAAGTGGCTAGATTAAAATTTTTCAATACTCCATTTAAATTGTATGAGGGAATAGTGTCTTTGTCAAATACAAGGCTGCCTTTGAAATTTGCACTGGCTGTATCACTGGCTGCATTAAGATTCAAATCAATAGTTCTATTAGCGGCGTGGGATTTCAAATTAATTTTATCTATTGAATAACCATTAATTGAAGAGTTAAATGCTGAAAAATTTAACTCCATATTTAATTCGCTTGGAGATACACCCCTGCCGACAAGTGTTCCGTTTGAATTTAACTTTGTATTAAATTCAAGTACTGGCGCCAAGTTCAGATTCTCGGTCTCAAATTTAATATTATAATTCATCGGGCTGCTGCTAAGATTTAATGCAGCTTCAAATTTAACTTTGCCTTCATCAATATTTCCGATAAACGTGGATTTAAAATTTGTCGGTTCGCCTTCGAATTCCAAATTAGATTTTCGTAATTGAAGCAGGGCATATTCAGGCAGCTTTAATGTAGGAAGAAGCACATTAACATCTTTATAATCAATATCGGAATTATTAATCTTTGCTTGTATAAAAAGGTTTTGAGGCTTGTTCAGATTAAGAAGTTTTCCGTCTAAATCAAAATGAGTGTTGCGGTAATCAAGAATACATTTGTCAATTTTAAAACCTCCAAATTTACCGTGCGCTTTTAATTCAAGCGAAGGGCCACCTTTTAAAATTTCTGTTGAGCCAATAAAAGATGAAAGATCGTCAAAATTGAAGGGGTGCGCTTTAATGTCAATTGATACAGGATAGTTTTTAAAATCTTCAAGACTTACTTTTCCAAATAAATCAAGACTGTCCAAACGTGCATTTATTTTAATCCGACTGCTATCAGTAATGAAATTGAAATTTGTTATGCTGGAAAAATTTTTTGTGACGGCAATCTCACCAGAAATATTTTTAAGCTTAAAACGGTTCAGATTTGGCTTAAAAGAGAATTCTTTGAGTATTAATAAATAATTCGAATTATCTATATCGATAAAAGCCTGGGCGCCAAAATAAATGTCCTGGATTCTTAAATCATCAAAATTCATTTCACTATAAACATTGACTGATTTTAAATTGGAATATGATTGCCGTGTAAGGCTTACATTATGCAGTTGAAGATCATTCACCTGTATCATAAATGGAAAAGATGATTTAGAATTATCTTCAGGTTTCGGTTTCAAAAATTTAGAAAAATTCCAAACTCCGGCAGAATCCTGAAGCATCGCAATTTTAACGTTTTCAAGCAGAATTTTTCTTGCATATATCTTTTTTAACAGAAGTTGAAGAGGACTGGCTTTAATCTCAATATTGCGCGCAAAAAGTAAAGTATCTTTATCAACCACTATTGAGGTGTTCCTTAAAAAAAGAGAAGTGAAAATTGTGCCCTCAATTTTTCCAATATTCACCTTGCCTTTTGTTTCGTTGTTTAACAGCGCTATAACTTTTTCTCTTAATATCTCTCTAAATGTACTTGTCTGGGTGAAACCTAGAAATAGAAGGATCGTTATTATTAATCCAAGAGCAATTCCAATGAAAACATTAACAATTTTGTGGAAAAGGCTTCTCTTTAAAAGAGGCTTATTTTGTTCAACCGGCTTTGGGGCTGCCGGAATGTTTGCCGTGGAATTATCTTTTTCTTGTTCTGTCATTGTTATTTAAATCTTTCAAGAACAGTCTTGATAATATTTGTGGTTGATGTGTTATTCACAAAATCAATTGCAATAACCTTGCCGCCGTTGGATTCTACAATATCTTTTCCTACAATCTTATCTATTGCCCAATCTGCACCTTTTACCAAAACATCGGGTACTAATTTTTTAATAACCTCGTAAGGTGTGTCTTCATCAAAGAGAATAACATAATCAACTGGCTTTAAAGATGAAATAATAATTGCACGTTCATCTTGTGGTACAATTGGGCGCTTATCACCTTTAATGCTTTTAGTTGATGCATCTGAATTTACTGCAACAATTAATACGTCACCTTTCTCCTTTGCTTTGGAAAGATAATCTACATGTCCTGCATGTAAGATATCGAAGCAGCCATTAGTAAACACAACTTTTTTATTCTGCTTTTTCAGTTCAGTTCTTATTGCAATAAGTTCACTTATATTTTTTATATAGCTCATTTTAACTCTTTTGTAACTGCACTAAATAAATTGTTTAATTCAATTGGTACTATCCCAACTTCCTGGCAAACCAGACCTCCTGCATAATTTGCTAGATAGGTTGCATCAAAAATTTCTGCTCCGGCGCTCAATGCAATTGTTAATGTTGAAATTACTGTGTCTCCCGCACCCGATACATCGGCAACTTGTCTTGCAATTGTTGGTACCCTTCTTTCTGGTTTTCCTTTTTCGAAAAGAGCAATACCTTGTTCACCCAGGGTTAATAGCGCATATTTGCAATTAATTTTTTCCAACAATTGCTGCCCTGCTTTGGAAATATCTTGAGCTTTGTTAATTCTTATTCCCAGTGCGTCCTCAGTTTCTTTTCTATTAGGTTTAAATACGGTTACGTTTTGATAAGAAAAGAAATTGTGGAATTTAGGATCTACAGTTATAACCTTTTTAAATCTCTTTGCAAGTTCAATCACTTCTTGAATCAAACTTTCTGTCATAACACCTTTGTTATAGTCTTCAAGAATTACGGCGTCAAGTTTATTAATTTCTTTTCTTAACAGATTTATAATTTTCTTTTCTGTCTGTCTTGATATTTCAGACGTATCTTCCTTGTCAATTCTAACTACGTGCTGGTTGTTTGCAATAACACGTGTCTTTGTTGTAGTGGGTCTTTTAGAATCAATAATAATTCCTTTGTCGGTAATATTTTTTTCCGCTAAAAGTTTTTTAAATATAATGCCGTCATTATCATTGCCAATAATACCATATGTAATTGGAATACCACCAAGAGTTGAAATGTTATATGCAACATTCATGGCCCCGCCAAACCGGTAAAATTCGTTATCAACTTCTACAACAGGTACAGGTGCTTCAGGAGAAATTCTTTTAACCGCTCCCCGGAAGTAACAATCAAGCATTAGATCGCCAATTACAGCAATTTTTTTACCGGTAAAATTATTCCTGAGACTGTTTAACTTCTTTTGAGAAACATTTATCATTTTCTAACTCCACTTTTGGCATCACTGTTATTGCCAATCCATTGTGCAAGCTTATTGAAGAAATTTACTTTAATCAATCCTGATTCTGTTCCTAACCATAGGTTTGTGCCGTCAAAGAATATTGTAAAAACGGTTTTTGGAATTCTATTATCTATAATAGGTATAATCTCGTGTGTAATTCTGTTAATTAAAACAATACCTCTACCAAATTGTTCCTTTGTACTTTTACCAAACTGGTATAAAGATACCCAAATATAATTGCCGGTTCTTTCTAAATCATAAATTCCATTAGCAGGCAGTCCGTTCTTATCATCAATACGCAGCCATTCATTTCTTCTATCAAACCGGAATAAGCCCCCAAGATTAAACTCGGGCCGGTCTGGTGTTATAAATTCATCGAGACCAATCCAAACAAATTTTCTTTCAAATAAAATTGAAGTTATTGAAACCTGCTCTCCCTCACCGCCAAAGTAATTATATTTTGTATCATAAAAAGTTATTGCGCTTTTATCGTTAAGGTCTTTTGTTTTATCATACTTATGCAGCCCTGCTTCAGTTCCTATCCACAATAATGAATCACCATCTAATTTAATGGATTTAATATTATTTGTTTTTTCATTGCCTTTAACAGTTAAGTCATAATCTGTGTATTTTCTTTCCCTAACACTAAATTTTGTTAAATACTTAAAACGCCCTATCCATAATACGTTTTCATATTTATCGAAAGTTAAGGCGCGAATCCAATTTGCAAGCTGCCCGCCTAGACCGAATTTTCTTTTCGTCCAGACATCATTTTTTTGTTCTAATATGAAAAGTCCGTCTGTTGAGCCTGCCCAAACATAATCCCTATTAGCAGCAATTGAATAAAAAAAATCGTGCTGTAAATTACCACGCGAAGTTGAATATTGTAACCAGCTGTTATTTTTTAATGAATATTTATAAATACCGTTTCCATTTGTGGCAAACCAAAGATTTGTTCCGTCATTTGCAATACCCGTTACCTGAGTATCTTTCAAATAGAATTCAAGATCCGGTAGAGTCTGTGAATAAAAATCCAGTGCAAAAAACAAATAAAAGAGGAAAAGTATTTTTTTCATCAACCTTTTATCAAATTATGAATACAATTGATTTCTATAAGGAAATTTAACATTAAGAAATTAGGGATGGAAATTTTTAGGAAAGATTTTTTAGGTAAATTTTAACACGTATGCTAATATTGCACTTCTAAAGAAGCCAGGCTAAAGCTTATATTCCACTCATTTTCAAACCCTTGTTTAAGACATTCAATTAACTTTTCGTAATCAATCATTTCACCCAAGATTGTTTGAATTTCAGTTGTTTTTTCCTGCAATTCAATTGAAAGAGCTTGTTTCGCCTCCGTAGTACAGTTCAAATAATCAACCAGCTTGTTATGAAAGCTCCCGCATAAAATTGAACCATGCTGCAATACAATATTATTAAGTTTTCTCTGAGCGCTGCCAATCAGTTTTTTACCATTATATTTTACTTCGTTTTTAGCCGTACTGGCAAAGCATAAAACTCCGGACGGTTCTTCAAGCAATTTTTGAAAATCAGGCTGTTGATTCTCTAATTCGGTTTTGACCAGCAAAGGATTATAAATCTCTAATCCTCGCATCAATGATTTTGAAATCTTAAAATATATTTCCCTGGGAGAGAATTCATAGTTAAATGGTAATACAACAGAATAAGTAAGTTCTTCAGCGTGAAGAATTGCCCGTCCGCCTGTTGGGCGTTTAACAACATCAATTCCATCATCTTTGGTTTTGTTCAAGTTAATATCTTCAAAGCGCTGGTTGGCGCCAAGCGAAATACAGAAAGGGTTCCATCTGTAAATTCTGAAGTATGCTTCGTTAGGTTTGCATTGATGGGCAAGTTCAAGATCAAGTTGCATATTAAATGCGCCTGTATTAGAGCCTGAATTAATGAAATGCCAGATCATTTCCTAATAATTCCGCGTTCAGATTTCCCCATGAAATCCAAAATGTCTTTACAATATGGCTGTGATCCAAACTTTTCATTAATTTTTTCTTTTGCTACTGCGGGAGTTAACCCTGCGGAGTAATATAATCTGTAGGACTCTTTAATTGATGCAATCTCTTCTTTTGTAAAACCACGCCGCTGCAAACCAATAATGTTTAATCCCATGAAGCGTGCTGGATATCCTGACGTCGTAATAAATGGAGGAACGTCCATGCCTATCATTGAACCTCCTCCAATCATACAATGTTTTCCTATTTTACAAAATTGGTGAACAGCAGCAAGTCCTCCAATTATTACTGTGTCTTCAATCTCAATATGACCGGCAAGCTGAACTCCATTTGCCAATATACAATTATCGCCAATGTGGCAGTCGTGCGCAACATGAGAGTAAGCCATAAGCAAACAGTTTTTTCCAATACTTGTTTCACCAGTGGCGTGAGTACCTCGGTGTAAAGCAGCAAACTCGCGCACGGTAGTATCATCTCCAATTTTAAGAAGAGTTTTTCCCTGGTCGAATTTTAGATCCTGGGGAAGATTGGAAACCGAAGCGCTTTGAAAAATTTTGACTCTTTTTCCAATTCTTGCATAGTCATAAATTACTGCATGCGGACCAATCTCACAATCATCATCGATCTCAACATCATCATGAATAATAGCAAAAGGACCAATTTTTATGTTAGTACCAAGTTTAGCTTTTGGACTTACAATTGCGGTAGAATGAATTATGTTCATAGAATTTTTATATTAATTTTCAGTTTTGTTATCTCTATTTATTAATGCGCCCATAAATTCAGCTTCGGCAACAAGATCATTGTTAACGTAAGCAGTACCTTTAATTGAAAAATACTTACTTTTTTTGCTAATAATTTCAGCTTCGAGTATTAATTGATCCCCGGGTACAACCGGTTTTCTAAATTTTGCATTGTTAATGCTCATAAAATAAACAAGATATTTTGAAGGATCATCAAGTGAATTAAGAACTAAAATTCCACTTACCTGCGCAAGAGCCTCTACAATTAAAACTCCCGGCATAATTGGATGCCCCGGGAAGTGTCCCTGGAAAAACGGTTCGTTGATTGTAACTGATTTAACGCCAACAACTTTCTTATCAAGATCCAGGTCGATTATCTTATCGACTAAAAGCATTGGATAACGATGCGGTAAAATTCTTTGAATTGCATCAGCGTCAAATACAACGCCTTCTTTTTTAACCAATTGATATTTTTTAATAAATTTCTTTTGTTGGTAAAGAGTCCTGATTTTTTTTGCGAACTCAACGTTTGCTTTATGACCCGGTCTTGCGGCAAGTATTTGTGCTTTGATTGGAACACCTATTAATGCTAAGTCTCCCATCAAATCTAATAGTTTATGACGTGCCGGTTCATTTTTAAAACGTGGTTTGTTATTATTCAAAAAACCTTCATGGTTCATCGAAATATCCTGATCCAGACCAAGTTTCTCTTTCAAACGTTTAAGACCAGCTTCGTCAATCTCATGATCAACAATTACAACTGCATTATCTATATTACCGCCCTTGATCAAACCCTTGTCTGCAAGCATTTCAACTTCGCTTAAAAAACTAAACGTACGCGCTGAAGCGAACTCATCAACAAATTCTTTTTCTAAATCAAACAACCCTGTATGCTGGCTGCCAAGGACAGGATTTTGGTAGTCCACCATAACTGTAATTCTATAATTATTTAAGGGAAGAGCTACAATATCAACTTGTTCTTCTTCATTATGATACATCACAGTCTGATCTATTAACAAATAATCTTTTGGCGATTCCTGCGTTACAAATCCGGCTTCCAATAATTTCTCAACATAAGGCATAGCGCTACCATCGCCTATAGGAGGCTCGATTCCGTTTAACTCAATAGTAATATTATCAATCTGTAAACCAACAATTGCGGCAAGAACATGTTCAACTGTATATACTTTTGCATCGCCAAGTCCTAGTGTTGTGCCTCTTGAAATATCAACAACATAATCTGCATTAGCTGGTATTTCGGGATGACCGCCAAGATCGGTTCTAACAAATTTTATTCCGCTGTTATCGGGTGCAGGTTGAAATGTCATTGTACAAGATGTGCCTGTATGTAATCCAATACCCGAAAGTGAGACGGGTTTGGCAATAGTTCTTTGAAGTTCTAGCATTAGCTTCCTTTGGAGATTATTTCTGAAATTTTTGCCTCTAAAAATGCAATTTTTTCTTCTAACTTTTTAATTTTTTCTGCATATACAGGAACATTTCTTAAATGGGCTTCTATTTTAAGCGCCTGTCCCATATCCTGAGCAGGAGAGCCGCGGTACTTGCCGGGTTTTGTTACCGGTTTAGAAATTCCGGATTGTGCTCCAACAATTACCTGGTCAGTAATTTCAATATGACCGACAACGCCAACCTGCCCGGCAAGCATGCAATGTTTTCCAACAGTAGTGCTGCCTGCAATTCCTGCCTGTGCAGCGATTGCTGTATGATCACCAATAACTACATTGTGAGCAATTTGCACAAGGTTATCAATTTTTACACCCTTTTTAATAATTGTAGAACCAAGTGCAGCGCGGTCAATTGAAACATTTGAGCCAAGCTCAACATCATCTTCAAGAACAACATTACCAATCTGGGGGATTTTTTGATAAGCGCCAGAAGCATCGGGTATGTAGCCAAAACCATCTGAACCGACAACAGTATTGGAATGGATAATAACGTTATTGCCAATTTTGCAGTTCTCTCTAATTGAAACATTTGTATAAATTAAACAGTTGGTTCCAATTTTAACATTTGCAAGAATTACAGTATTGTGCAATATTGTTGTATCGTCGTTAATTGAACAACCTTCTTCAACGACTACATTTTTCCCAATTTTAACATTTTTACCAATCTTAACACTAGGGTCCAAACTGGCACTATGGTCAATGCCTTCCCAATTAATTTCAGGTTTTAGAAAACTGATTATAATTTTCTGCAAAGCAAGATGTGGATTTTTAACTTCAATGTAGCTTAGATCATCCCTTGTTCTTTTAAATTCCGGCCCAATTAATACTGCAGACGCATTAGTTGATTTAAGAAATTTTTCATAAGCCGGTAAATAAAGAAAAGTGAGTTCGCCAATTTTGGCTTCCTCAATTTTAGCTAATCCGTTTATTTCTAATTCCGGATTACCAATAACGACACCGCCGACTAGGTCGGCGGCTTCTTTCAATTTTATTTTCATATACTCTCATTTAAGTTTTTCAAGCACAAGCTTAGTTACATCATAATCTTCCTTAGCATAAAGAAAGATTATATCACCGCTTCTGTCAAAAATAAAATCGTAATTATTATCTTTTGCAACCTGCTGGATTGCATTAAAAATTCTATTTTGAACCGGTTTCATCAGTTCTTCCTGCTTTTGGAAAAGTTCTCCTTTAACGCCAAATTTATCCTGGCGGTATTTAGAGATTTGATTTTCCACTGTAACCAGTTCTTTTTCAATTTCAACACGTTTCTGTTCACTCAAAATTAACTTACGCTTATCATAGTCGTCATACTTAGTTTTCCAATCTTTTTCCATTTTGGAAAGCTCTTCCTGCCATTCTTTGATTATAGCGTCAATCTTTTTCTGAGTATCTTGGGCGTCGGGAAGTTGTTTCATAATTGCATCACTATCAACATAGCCAATTTTCAGCTGGCTGTAAAGGTTATTAGATGATAAAAAAATGCAAATGAACGATAAAACTAAACCGATTTTTTTCATGCTCTAATCCCGGTAATTATTTTTTGCCTCTTTTAAGAAGATCTAAAACTTTATAAGTTATATCAAATTGTGGGTCAGCTTTTAACAGAACTACATCACCGGCTTTGTCAAAAACAAACTGCATATTCTCATCTTTAGAAACTGCATCAATAGCTTTGAAGATTTTTTCCTTTACAGGTTTCATAAGCTGATCCTGTTTCTGATAATACTCTCCGTTTGGCTGGCTGAATTTTGATTGGTTGTATGTCTGGGCTTTTTGTTCTTTTTCGCCAATGCTTTTTGCAAGCTTATCAAGATCTTCCTTTTTTAATGTTTGAGCTTTGCTCTGGTAATCAGCTACTGATTTTTGATAATCTTGCGCCATGCTATCAATATCTTTTCTCCATTTTGCAACCATTCCGTCAAGATCACTTTTTGCTTTTACAGCTTCAGGATATTGCGCTAAAATAACTTCAGAATCAACGTAACCCAATTTTAATTGTGCCTGTGCAGGTTGAGAAGTTTGAGTCTGAGCAAATATTGCTCCTGCAAAAATTATTAATGCTAGTAAAACGATTTTTTTCACTTTAACCTCTATTAATTTATGTTAGTTAAAATCCTTTTCCAAATTGGAAATGGAATACCCATTGTGGGTTCTGTCCGTCTACACTCATACGGTCAAATCCATAACCATAATCAAATCCAACAAGACCAATTGGATTTATTAAAATTCTTGCGCCAACACCTGCAGACCTCTTCAAATCGAACATATTCGTATGTTTAATATCTAAAAAAACATTACCTGCTTCAGCAAAAGCAAGTAAATAAATTGGAATTGGTTCTAATGCTAATGCAACTCTAAACTCTGTTGTAAACTTTGCCATTACAGTGCTTCCGATAACACTGCCTGTAGAGGGATCTTTATCGCCTAAACTTCTATCCTCATACCCACGAAGAGGGGTAGTTGCAATAATCAATCCATTGCCGCCCATGTAAAAATATTCAAACGGCTGTATAGGAGTATCATCTTTTAACTTCCCAATATAACCCGCTTCAGCCGAAGAGTAAAGTACAAATCTACTATTTCTAAAAAGAGTTTTGTACCATTCTGTTTTGAGATTAATTTTATAATAATCAACGTTACCGGGTAAAAATGGTCCTCCTGATAATTCTCCGCCCAAAGAAATTTTTGAACCGCGGGAAGGGAAGATAGGATTATCAATATCTGTTCTAGTAATAGTAGCCCCAATTGTAAACTGCCGTGAAAGTCCTTCAGGATAGTAACCCCCTCCGTTGACAACATCATTATATTGAAAACGAAATAGACCTTGTATATAGAAGAAATCATCCGGCCATGTTAATCTTCTACCGGTACTTACAGAAAAACCGGATTGCTGTAATTCGTAAACATAATTTTGCCTTGTATCGAATAATTCAAAGCCTAAAGAAGTTGGTGTATTCATGAGCCATGGTTCTGTAAAACCAAGAGTAAATGTTCTATAATAATTGCCAACACCAAACTGCCAGTTGAAATTTAATATTTGTCCGGCACCCATCTGGAATGGATTAGCGAGAGAGAAGTTTGTGAGTGTGAAGCCCACTGCGCCGCTAAATCCAAACGAACCGCTATAGCCAACAGAAGCATTTAGGTAATCACTTGATTTTTCTTCCACCTTATAACTTATATTTACCGTACTATCGTTAGCAGGTTTGTAATCAATTCCTTTATAAAGAGCCTCTGCATTAAAATATTGAAGATTTGAAAGCTGTTGTATGCTTCTTAAAATATAGGAGCGGCTGAAATAACTTCCCGGTACTGTATATAGTTCCCTGCGTATTACATTATCCCGTGTTTTATCATTTCCAAATATATCAACCTTGCCAATTTTGTAACGATTTCCCTCGGATATCTTAAGATGTAAGTCAATTGAATCCGGTGCTACTTTTTCTTCTTTAGCATCAATTTGAAATCCGAGATAACCGTTATCCTGGTACATTGAAGATACATCAGACTGTTTCTCGTTGTAGTGCAAATTTTGGTTGAGTTTTTCGTAATCGAAAATATCACCGTGTTTAAAATCGAGGCGTTCGCTCAATGCATCATTTGGATAAACGGAGTTACCTTCCCAAAGTAGATTTCTAATTTTGAATTGGTTTCCCTCATAAACGTCAACAATTACATTAACATGTTTTTTATCGGGAGAAAATACAAGACTATCCTTAAGTATGGCAAAATCCCTGTAGCCTTTCTTTCTATAAAATTTTACTAAAAGATCTTTATCTTTATCGAAACTTTCTCTTTTGAATTTCGGTGATGACCAGAATTTCCACCATCTAGGTTCTTTTGTATCATCAAATTCACCTTTCAGCTGGTCATCATCAAAAGCTATGTTGCCGTTAAATTTAATAAGTTCTACATTAACCTCGTCCCCTTCGTTTATATCAAAAATTAGAACTGTTCTGCCTTTAATTCTTGATACAGAGTTGACAGATGAGGTTTTGTCAAGTTCATATGTAGTTTTATATTCTTTAGATAAATCTTTCTGATCTCTCCATGTAACTGTCACTTCTTTATTCGCGGTATCAGCCTGGAAGAAATTATAGTAATGTGGTACAATGGCAGCATTGAGGTAACCGTCATCTTCATAAAGTGATTTAATTTTACTAATAAAATGAGAGATTTCCTGTGGTTTGAGAGTTTGCCCGCGCACAATTGTAATTTTTTTATTTATCTTATCATCATTTAGTTCTTTATTCCCTTGAAGCACAATTTTTTCAAGGCGCGGATATTCTTTAATTTGTATCTGCAGAAAAATACCGTCGTCGGTTTTTTTCTCAATCACAATCTGGACATCCTGAAAAATTCCAAGATTCCATAAATGTTTGATTGCGCTGTTTGTCTGGTCTCCCGGTATAGATATTTCGTCCCCGACTTTCAGACCAGTGTTTGCAATAATAGTAGAAGCATCCGCAGTTTTACCCCCAATAACAGATATACCTAAAACCTTATAAACCGTTTTTTGCGGCTGCGCACTAAGTCCAGCTAACGAAATCAAAAAGATGATTAAGCTAAACTTTAGTAATTTACTTGGTGTGTGTTTTAGCATTCTTTATATTTTTTATGTTGGTCGATATTTGTTCACTAACTAATCCGAATCTTCTTTCTCTTTTCTGATAGTTTTTAACAGCTTCCAGCAGGTTTTTGCATTTAAATTCCGGCCAGAGTACATCAGATATAAAAATTTCTGAATAAGCTATTTGCCAGAGTAAAAAATTGCTTATTCTAAACTCGCCACCGCTCCTTATCAGCAAATCAGGGTCAGGCATGTCAAAAGTTGTAAGATTCCTGGAAATCAGATCTTCAGAGATCTCATCAACTTTGATTTTCTTATTAATTACCTGACTGGTTATATGTTTCAGTGCCTCAACAAGTTCCCACCTGCCGCTATAACTCAAAGCAAGATTCAATATCATTTTTGAATTTTGTGCCGTTTTTCGTAAAGCGGTCTTAAGCTCCTTTTGAACAACATCGGGTAGTGAATTAGTATCACCAATAGTTGTTAATCTAATATCATTTTTATTCAACACATCTGTTTCATTCTGAAGGCTCTTAACGATCAAACGCATTAATGTTGAAACTTCTTCTTTTGGTCTTTTCCAATTTTCAGTAGAGAAAGTATAAAGGGTAAGAATTTTTACTCCGAGTCCAACGCAAGTTTCAACAGTTTCTCGAACAGAATTAGTTCCTCTTTGATGCCCAGCAATACGCGGAAGACTTCTTTTTTTAGCCCATCTTCCATTACCGTCCATTATTATTGCAATATGCTGAGGGATATTCCCTTTTGCTTTAACTTCTTCAATTAATCTTTTATCAGTTGAGCTTAAATTTTTCGCCAACTTACTCATTCGCCCTTAGATTTCAGCTCGAAAAAATAGTTCGCAAGGGGCTAAATGTCAAGAATATTTGGGCTTAGTGAATAATAAATGACTACGGGGCAGTTGAATCGGACAAGGTAACTATCTTAATATGTTTTTGGGTCTGTTCATCTAGAGAGGAGATTAATAATGATGCTTTAACAATCGAATTATAAGGAACCCCGATAAACAGTGTTACCCGGTGCTGAGGAAAGCGGGCATGATAATTAGCAAGAAAATCGAGCTTTGTTAAGAAAGACGGATCGTTAATATCTTCCTCTGAAGCCGTAACCCCAAGAGCAATTTTTTTCTTGTACCTGGCCACGGCATCAATTTCGTATTCGCCCATCAACGGTGGAGCGGGCAAATATTTCCCAAATTGACGGCTTAATGTCAAATAACCATGCTGCCATAAGTGGTCAATTAGTGAATCTACTCTATCTCTTCTTGTTTTAACTTTCATTTGCTGCTCTAATTAAAAAGTGGAATTATTGGTATTACCGGTGAAAATTTTTCGAACTGGTATATTTTTATGTTCAGCATTTTATCATATTCAAAAATTTTAATTTCGTTAGAACCCATCGTTTTTCCAAAAAGAACTTTTTTACCATTTTTGTTTTTGCCGATGTAATATGGCTCCATTATAACTTCTTCAAAACCATACAAAAATTTTACTCTATTTCTATTAAGAATTGCCGATGTAAATAATAATGATTTCATATAACCTTCCTTTACTAATCAATTGTAAGTTCTAAATACGCCGACTACTTTACCAACAATAGAAAAATCTTCGCGTCCATGTACTTCTATTGGCTTGTATTTTTCATTTTCCGGCATCAGGTAAATTTTCTTTTCGTTGATCACGAAGCGCTTCATTGTTGCCTCATCGTTAATAAGAGCAACAACGATATCGCCGTTGGCTGGTTCCTGCTGGGGAGAAACAATTACAAGATCACCTTCAAAAATGCCTGCATTGATCATACTGTCACCGCGGACTTTAAGACCAAAGCAATCAGATTTATTATTTACTAAAGCCGCATCCACTAAAAAATTTCCTTCAATGTTTTCCTCAGCTAAAATCGGTTGTCCGGCTGCTACACGACCTACAATCGGAATACCTAAAGTATTATCGAGAACCGGTCCAGTATTGTTTAGCAATTCGTTAATTATTGTTAAAGTTCTACTCGTTTTGCTTTCATTAGTTAAAAATCCTTTTTTTACAAGCGCATCTAGATGGCGTTTAACGCCAAAAGTGCTTGAAATATCGAATTTTTTGCCTATTTCCCGGTAGGTTGGAGGATATCCATTAATTGAAACATATTCCTGGATGAATTCAAGAATCTCTTTCTGCCGTTCTGTTAATGAAGTACTCATAATAGTGCTCCTTTGTTCACCACAATATAGTGAACGCATGAGCACTTGTCAAGAGAAAAAATAAAAAAATATTTTTAAGGGGATGGATATATATAGATAGCAATTCTTTTGCTTTAAGTTTCAAGCCGTAGGCTGCAAGATTTTAACTCTAAACATTGAGCCTTATAGCTTGCCAGAGGGATGAGTTGATTTAAATTTATAGTATAACAAATATCAGACTCCTAAATAATTCATTACACCTAATTAAAATAATTTTCGCAGTACATCTTGTGTGATGGAATAGGAATCAAGGGCTTCTCATATGAAGGCTTATGAATGACGCCATATATCTACCAAACTTATTCGTAATTAAAGCAGCTTTATTGGATGAATGCTGTTAGAAGTCAGTTCAAAAATTTGTTAATTTTAAAATAATAATTTTAGTTAATTAAGGATTTATAATATGCTAAGAAATATACTTCTTAATGAATCTGAAAAAACTTATTCAATAGCGGAAAGACTTTTTACTTTTATTTCTAATGACGAGCTCAATTGGACCCCGGCAGAAGGAAAAAACTGGATGACAGTTGGACAGCTATTAATGCATTGTTCTGCATTTGGCTGCGGCAAAGCAATTCAAGGATTTGTAAAAGGAGATTGGGGCTTGCATGATGGTAAAACGATAGAAGAACTGATTGAAAGTGATCACACCCCATCAGTTGAAGAATTACCCCGTGTCAAAAGTGTTGAAGCAGCGATTGAGCTTTTAAAAGAGGACAAAAAACTAACAATAAACTGTCTTAAAGAAGTTGATGAAGCAAGACTATTGAGTGAGCATTTAAAAGCGCCTTGGGGTGGAGAAGTTTTGCCGCTATTTCATCATTTGCTTCAAATGATAGTTCACCTTGTGCACCATAAAGGACAGCTCTATTATTACATTAAATTGATGGGTAAGAATGTAAGTTCTAATGATCTTTGGGAAGTCAATAACGCCAAATGAAAACAACTTAGTGCCTTCGTGGCATCCCATTGAGTTTTTTAAAAGATTACGGGAACAGCCACAATCCACCGCGGCAGACACAAAGCCACAATTCCGCAGCGGCGGAATAATTACTAAATACACTGCTGTCCAAGATAAAAA
>PMDS01000127.1 GCA_003155655.1 Melioribacter sp. | reverse complement strand
TCCCGAAGGGATGGCTATGCCAAGCTCAACTCTTTGTTTAACAGAAATATAATTTCGTTATTAACATAAATCTTCATCTATTTTTTTGGGCTAAAGCCCTTTTTTTGTTGTTGCTCTTTTCCTCCGCCGTGAACGGCGGAGTTATTTTATAAACGAAACTAAAATTCTCTAGATTCCCTATTTTCACACACTCTCTAGACGGTGGGGTTATGAAGTTTGAAAATCAATTGGTGTAAATACCGTTTTTGCGTAACGTGAGTTATTAAATAAATGATTCTGCGGCAATTTTCAGTTGTGATATTGATGGATTTTAAATAGTGCTAAGTGAATTACACCTTTGAGCATTGTTAGTTCCAGGCTCATTTCAATAAATAATTTCAGATTAATGAATTATTTATGAGTGTTACCTGTTACAGCATTAGGACTGGTATTATAAATATAATTTTTTAAAATTTAAGAGGATGCGCAAATGAGGAGACTATTATCTGTTTTAACACTATTGTTTATCACGTTACAATTTACTGAAGGACAGGGAATCTCATACACTAACAATATCAAGCCAATATTCAATACTTACGGTTGCACTTCGTGTCATGGAGGAAGTGGAAACTTCTTTGTAACTCCATATACCAGTCTTTTTACTACTGGTGACCACAAACCAGTAGTTGTAAAAGGCGATACCAACAGTGTTTTGATAAAGAAGATTAAAGGAACAGCCGGTTTTGGCGATCAAATGCCTCAAGGTGGACCAGTAATGGCTGCAAATGATCTGAAACTAATAATTCAATGGATAAAAAATGGGGCTCCTGAAAACCCAACCTCCATTGATTTGTTTGATGGCAGAACTCTTCCCCAATCCTTTTATTTAGCTCAAAATTATCCTAATCCTTTCAATCCGTCTACTGTTATAACATATTCAATTCCCAAATCTCAATATGTAACGTTAAAAGTTTATAATGTACTCGGAAAAGAAGTAGCAACCCTTGTAGACGAATTTAAAGAACCAGGCACCTATACTTCTCAATTTTCCGTTCTTCATTCTCAATTAACAAGCGGTGTTTATTTTTACAGTATGCGGGCAGGTTCATTTGTTGAGACTAAAAAACTTATTCTGCTCAAGTAAAGGCTGAGCTTATTCCGTTTGATCATTCTATTGAACTATAAGTTTTTTCAATTTGTTTTAATTAGTTCACAATAACAATTATAAGATCGCGAAAGGATCTAGTATGAAAAAATATATACTTACCTTTATTGTCCTTCTGCTCTTTAATAACACTTTCTTTTCACAATCCTCAATAATGTTTACTGCCAAAATTGATGGCAGTCAGGAAACACCTTCAGTAGCAACAACCGCCACCGGAACAGGTACGTTTGTTCTTAGCAACAACGGCACAAAATTGACGTACAATATTACAGTGAACGGTTTAAGCGGGCCGATCACCGGGTCTCATTTCCATAATGCCGTTGTTGGAACTGCCGGGGCAGTTGTAAAAAGCATTACGTTTAATGGTAATACAGCTTCCGGAATCTGGACAAGCACCGATGCCAGCCAGCCTTTAACTGATCTCTTACTTAATGAATTATTGAAGGGCAGGTTGTACGTTAATGCACACACGACAGCAAATCCTGGTGGTGAAATACGTGGACAGGTATTACTGACCTCGGGAGTTGGATTTACTGCAAATATTAATGGCAGCCAGGAAACTCCCCCGGTAACTACAAATGCCACGGGAACAGGTTCTGTTAGGTTGAATGTAGATGGAACCGTATCTTATGATGTTACCGTTGCCGGACTTACTGTTACTGCGTCCCACTTCCATGATGCAGCAGGCGGAGTGGCGGGTGGAGTTGTTAAAAGTATATCTCTAACAAACAACACTAGCGCCGGAACATGGGCTAGCGGTGATGCATCTCAGCCTCTAACAGATTTACTGCTTAGTGAATTGATTAAAGGCAATTTATATATTAATGCTCACACAACTGCTAATCCTGGTGGAGAAATACGCGGGCAGGTGTTAATCAATAATGGTGTAAGTTTTACTGCCAAAATTGATGGAACACAGGAAACACCTTCAGTAGCAACTACCGCCACCGGAACCGGAACATTTGTACTAAGCAACAATGGAACAAAATTGACTTATAATATTACAGTGAATGGATTAAGCGGGCCTATCACCGGATCTCATTTCCACAACGCCGATGTTGGAATTGCCGGAGGAGTTGTAAAAAGCATAACGTTTAATGGTAATACAGCTTCCGGAACCTGGACAACAACTGACGCAAGCCAGCCTTTAACAGATCTCTTGCTTGATGAATTATTAAAAGGCAGGTTGTACGTTAATGCACACACGACAGCAAATCCTGGTGGTGAAATACGTGGACAGGTCCTACTGACCTCCGGAGTTGGATTTACTGCAAATATTAATGGTAGTCAGGAAACACCACCGGTTACAACGAGTGCAACCGGTACTGCCTCAGTAAGGCTGAATGTTGATGGCACAATTTCTTATGATGTAACCGAAGCAGGACTGACTGTTACAGCCTCTCATTTCCATGATGGAGTAACCGGAGTTGCCGGTTCAGTGGTTAAAAGTATAACTCTTACAAACAATACCAGCTCAGGAGTATGGGCTAGCCTTGATGTAACACAGCCACTTACTGATTTGCTAGTTGGTGAATTGATAAAAGGTAATTTATATATAAATGCCCATACTCTTACCAATCCCGGAGGTGAAATACGCGGGCAGGTAACAAACACTACCGATGTTGTTACAAGCATACAAGAATTAAAGGATGCTTCAATTCCTACAGAATTTGTTCTTAATCAGAACTACCCAAATCCTTTTAATCCCAGCACTAAAATTAATTATTCAATTCTTCGATCAGGAAATGTATCATTAAAAGTTTATGATATACTTGGAAGAGAAGCTGCAGTTTTAGTGGATAGCTATCAAAATCCGGGCAGTTATAGTGTGTCATTTAATGCTGATCAGAAAGCATTAGCAAGCGGGATTTATTTCTATACATTAAAATCAGGCACTTTTTATCAGACTCGAAAAATGATTTTATTGAAATAAAAAATATGTCGTTTATACAAGAGCCCCCGATAGGGGCTCTTTATTTTGCACAGTATTAAAAGAAGTTATGCTTATTCAAAATTCTATCTGAGCTGAAGTTGCTCTCTATCCTCTAAAAATATTTTTTTATTATGCGTTTGGCAAAGTAAAATAAAATGTACTTCCTTCATCCTCTTTGCTTTCCACCCAAATTTTTCCACCATGTTTTTCTACAAACTCTTTGCAAAGAATTAAACCTAAACCGGTTCCAGTTTCATTGTCAGTGCCCGATGTTGTTTGTGTTGCATCCAATCTGAAAAGCTTATCAATTGTTTTTTGATTCATACCCACACCGGAATCCTTTATCTGTAATTCTATAAAACCGTTATTTGAACAAACTCCAACTGCAATCAATCCGTTTTTGTTTGTAAATTTTATTGCGTTTGTAAGCAGATTACGCATAACAGTAGCAATCATGTTCCTATCATAGTTTAATACAAGATTTTCAGGAACTTCCGAATGAACGTTCAGGTTTTTCTTTTCAATATTATTCTTTAAAAAAGAGATTGTTTCCTCAATTAAAGAAGAAAGATTATTTGGTTCGGGATTAAATTCTATAGCACCTTTCTGGATTCTACTCCAAACCAGCAGGTCTTCAATAAAGTTAAATTGTGTCTTTAGACCCTCATAAAGTTTTTGAATAAATATTTTTCTTTCATCGTCTGTAATTTCTTCATCTTCAACAAGAATATTTGCCACTCCCAGCAGACCCTGAAACGGGCTTCTAAGATCATGGGCGATGATCGAAAAGAATTTATCTTTTGTTTGGTTTAGTTCCTTTAATTCAGTTGTGTAGTTCTGTATTGCTTCGGCATTTTGCCTTCTGGTAATTGCTTGTGCAATCTGCTCTGAAATAAATTCTAACAATTGGATTTCATCGTTACCGTATGCCTTATCATTTTCATAATCTTGCACTACAATTACACCAAAGACTTTATTTTCATGTTTTAATGGAACACCAAGCCAAATTGCAGCAGGAGCTCCAGTCAATTCAATCTCCCCAGTTTTCCGCAGCTCTAAGTTCTTTTCAGCATCTATTAATGCAGGTTCACCTATTCTTAATATATATTCAATCAAACCTTTGCCAAGCGGTTTTGATGCAAATGGTGGTTCGTGTTCATCAACCATATACGGGAACGAAAGTATGTTTTTTTTATCATTATATAGTGCAATAAAGAAATTCTTTGCTGGCATTAGGTTTGAAACAGCGTGATGGATTTTTTTATAAAGTGTTTCCATATCACTTGTTACTAAAACAGATTCTGAGATTTCATAGAGTGCTTCTCGTATCAATTCACTTTTTTTCCTTAATGTTATATCACGGCCTACTCCTATTATCCCAATTATTTCCCCATCTGTATCTTTTATTGGAACCTTAGTGGTTAATAACCAATTTTTATTCCCATTCTTATCAATAAAACTTTCTTCCCGGTTAATTACCGCGTTTCCAGTTTTGATGACTATTTGGTCATCGGAATAAAATGCAGAGGCATCCTCTTTGGGGAAAAAATCGAAATCCGTCTTTCCTAACACTTCCGATTCCATCGTGCAGCCCATATTTCTTAAATCAGTTGGATTAGCCAGGGTCTTTCGGCACTCAATATCTTTAGCATAAATTCCATCGGGAAGATTGTCAATTATAGTGCGATATAGAATCCTATCTTGAAATAAGCTTTCTTCTATTTGTTTCTGTTTTGTTACGTCTCTAAAGCTCCATACCCGTCCCTCTACATTGCTCTCCACCTGGTAAGGAGCTGAATAACGCTCAAAGATTCTCTTATCTTTAAACCTAAGGATATCATAACTTTCTTCCTCATGTCTACTATACAATTCTTTAACCTTCTTCAAAAATAATTCTGGCTGGTCTAGTTGATCTAAAATATAAGCTAATAATTTTTTATCGTCATAAGTCTCTAATACAGCATCAGGAATTTTCCAAAGTTCTTTAAATTTCCTATTAGCTTTTATTACCCGACCATCATTTGATATAATTAAAATTCCATCGGCTGTCGATTCAAGAACAGCATTAAGAAGCGATACAGCATGCTTACTATTTTCAAACTCTGAATTCATTTGTTGCTCTCCTTGTGCCTAGTCAAAATCTAATCTTTATTAGAAATAATGATTAAGAATTAAAATTACTGTTTTTCCAACATTAAAATTAACATGTTATAACTATTTATGTTTAAACATTTTCTCTGTTTTCTTCCCAATTTCATAAAAATCAGAACCCAAATAACGAAGACATCAGGGATTGAATAAAAATTCACCAGAATCATGGGATGTTCAAGTGAATGGAGACATTGATAAAGTGCTGGGTGCAAAAGGGTTGCAAAAATATTATTTCCGAAAAGCTGCTTAAGTAATTAAAAAATATCTATCCTGCCATATATGTCTTTGTTGATCGACTAAGAATTATAACTGTTTTTCATAATTATGATAAAATCTAAAAACATTTCCCAATCTCTTCAAGCAGGGTTTTGTTTACAAACGGTTTAGTTATAAACTTATCTGCCCCGGCTTCTAGAGAAATTTTTTCGTCTTTTTTAAGCGTCCATGCTGTTACTACAATAATTGGAGTTCTCTCATATTCTTTCATTTGCCGTAATTCCTTTATTAAATCAATCCCGTTTTTTTCACAATTCAAAGCTAAATCTATTATAAATAAGTCATAAGTAAATCGATTGAGAGAGATATAAAATTCAGTGTTATCGCCACAAATTGTTACATTATACTCCTTTGAGAGAACTCCTTTATATGCTAATTGATTTAGCTTATCGTCTTCTACTACAAGTATCTTTTTTTTCTCCTCCATACACAACCATAATTTCTTAAATTATTTTACAATTTTAAAGGTTAATGTGAACTTTGTCCCTATTCCTTTCTTCGATTCTACTTCAATTCTTATTCCGTTCAAATCACAGTATTTTTTTACAAGTGAAAGTCCTAATCCATTTCCCTCAAATTTTCTTGTATAGCCTCGATCTTCTTGATTAAAAAGCATATACATTCGGTTCATAAATTCTTCGGACATACCAATTCCGGTGTCTTCGATGCTTACTTTCATTTCTTCCTTGTACTTTTCAACCTGGATTATGATTGAACCATTTTTTGTGTACTTAACAGCATTGTCCATTAAGTTCACAAAAATTTGCCGAACGCTGTACTTATCTCCAATAATTATTACTTCGGGAACATTAGAAACGAGATCTATTTTTAACCCTTTGTCTTCAATTTGTTTTATATAATCATCTTTAACACTTTTTATAACTTCTCCTATTAAATCGAATTCCTTAAAGGTAGGTTCATACGTACCAACTTGCATTTCCGAAGTATTCAATATTAGATCAACTGTTCTAATTAATCTTTGACCGGCTGTTTCAATTCCATTGAAATAATTCAAATATTCCGGAGTAAGTTTTTCTTGAATTTCTTCTTTTATGATATTTGAAAAACTTAAAATTGCATTCATTGGCGATCTAATTTCATGCGACATCTGCGCTAGAAATTCGGTTTTTAATTTACCGGATTCTTCAGCTTTCTCTTTTGCTTTAATTAATTCTTGCTCAGAATGTTTACGTTCAGTAATGTCTCTTGAGATTCCAAAAGTACCTATTATCTCACCCTTATCGTCTCTGAAAGGGACCTTGGTCGTTGAAACCCATGTCATTTTGCCATCTGGCCAGGTTTCCTTTTCTTCCAAATCCAATACCGGTATTCCGGTTTTTATAATTTCCATTTCATTGTCATATGCCGGACGGGCATGTTCCTCCGTATAGAAGTCAAAGTCAGTCTTTCCTACTGCTTCTGCAGGATTGCTGAGACCAAATCTATTGGCCAGAGTAATACTTATTCTAATAAAACGGCTTTCGAGATCTTTAAAGTAGATAAGATCAGGAGTTTTATCCATCAGCGCTTTCAACAGATTCCGCGCATAAACCAATGCCTCTTCTGCATGTTTGCGATCGGTGATGTCTTGAACAACTGCAATGAGTCCATTTACTATGCCATCATTTCCGAATACCGGGACCTTGTCAGTAATTATCCATCGTATTTCACCACCGGCCATGTTCATTTTTTCAGTGATTCCCAATTTAGGCTTGCCGGTATTAATCACTTCGAGATCATCCTTAAAATATTGTTCAGCAAAAGAAGGAAATAATTCTTCTGCCGAATGACCTTCAATTTGTTCCTTTGTCATTCCAAGATCGTTACAGACTTTACGGTTTACACGGATATGGAAGTTATGTGTATCTTTATACCATATCTGAGCAGGAACAAGATTAAAAATGGTTTCAAACTCCTCTTTTTGTTTCTGTAAGGACTCTTCAGCATGTTTACGATCGGTAATATCACGTACGCTGCCGATAATCTTCAATGGTTTACGGTTGGCATCGAATTGTAGCTTTGCAGAAATTGAACAAGGTACTTTTGAACCATCGCGGTTCTTAAGAATGATCTCAAAATCTGTTACACTGCCTTGTTTTTGTAATAATGCGAGGATAGCTTGCCGGCCACCAGTAAAAGAATAGGAATCGTACATCGACTTCCCGATAAGATCATCGCGATGATATCCTCCTTTCGATGAGATCTCGATGGAAGGACTGATTTCAAGGATCGTTCCGTCAATCGAGATCTCATAGTACACGTCTTGTATGTTTTCAAAAATACTCCGGTATTTTTCTTCACTCTTTAACAATTTTTCTTCTGTCTGTTTGCGATCTGTGATATCTCTTGCTAAGAGATGAAATCCTTTTACATGATCATCCTCAAGAATTAGATTAGCATTCTGTCCAAGCCAAATGGTTTTCCCCGATTTGTTCTTTATAGGATATTCCAAATATGTTGTCGGGATCTTGTTTTTAAATTGCCTCATATAAAAGATCTGTATTTTTCTCCTAATTTCTGGTAATGTCAGTTTCATATAATTCATCTTTATAAATTCTTCATGGGTGTATCCTGTAACACTTAACGAAGCATTATTACCGAATAAAATATTTCCGTTTATATCTGTAGTAAAAATAATATCCGAGGCGTTTTGTATAACTTGACGGTAGCGTTCTTCACTTTGTTGAACTTTCAGCTCGCTTTTCTTGCGCTCGGTAATGTCTTGAATATTGCATTGGACTACTCTACGGTGATCTACTAAATATATATTGCTTACAAACTCAACATTTATCTTTCTACCATCGGATGTTTCAAGAGGTAAGTCTTCATAACGGACATATTCTTTCTGCTGTAATTCGAAAAATTTATCTTCATTAGCTGCTATATCTTTGAAAAATCCAATCTCCCATATTGCTTTTTCAATTAATTGTTCTTTCGAGTAACCCAACAACTCAATCAAAAATGGATTTACATCAATAATCTTTCCGGTTTCCGCATCAAGAATAAGAATTCCATCTTTTGCCGATTCAAAGAGTCTCCGGTACCTAGTTTCCGAATTGATCATTGCTTTCGCTGCACTTTTGCGTTCATCTTCTTTTTCTTTAAACTCTAGTGCAAAAGAAATATCCATCGCAAGTTCATCTAGTAGTTTTATTTCGTCTACGTCAAAAAATCCGATTTCTTGTGAGTATAATTTGAATACGCCCCAGACTTGCCCGGAAACTATAAGCGGAAATGCCGCAAATGATTTTGAACCGTACGTTACTGATTCTTTATGCAGAGAAAGAATACTTTCATCATTTTGAATGTCGTTGGAAATTACATGAATTCCGGTTTTAACTACCCGCCCGGCAATTCCTAATAGACTTTCATCACCTTCACAGTTAAAGTCTATCTTGTTAAGATATTCCTCCGCTGCTCCTTTAAAAGCAACAACATCAACTTTCATTGTTTGTAAATTAGTCTTTCCGATCCATGACATTTGGAATTCGCCTGTTTCAACCGCTATATCACAAACTTTCTCAAATAGCTCTTGAGGTTTTCTAATGCGCACAATTGCTTCATTTATGTTGTGAAGGATTAAATAGATCCGGTTTAGTCTTCTAATATTTTCTGTTGACCGATATCTTTCTGTATAAAATTTGGAACGTTGCTGCCGCCAAACTAATCCTATACTTGTACCTGAACCTATTAGAAGCCCAACTACGAGAATAATTACAGCCCAAAACCATTCTCTAAGTGGAGCGTAAACTTCTGATATAGCCACTCGTGTAATCATAAACCATGGCGAATTTGGTACAGGACACACATAAGCTATAACCGGAACGCCACGATAGTCCACTCCTTCTATAAATTCTTTTTTACCTAGAACGGCTCGTGCGGCGGGTAAACTTTTATCTGTTAACTGTCTTTTTCTAAGATTGAGCGCAGAATCTTTTTGAAATCTTTGTTCATTTAAAAATACGACATCATTCCCTTCGCGCCGGATTAAAAGTGTTTCTGCCGTTTTAGTTGGTGCTGGCCATTCTTTTAATAACGGATAAAGATACTGTTGAGGATCAATACGTAACGAAAGAATTCCAATGAGTTTTATGCCTTGTTTTTCATCAAGAATAGGAACAAATACTTTAAGGTAAATCTTTTTATGTTTCTCATTAAAGTAAAAATCTTCAAATACAATTTCACCCGATCTCAATTTAAGTTCAGTATCCTTATTTATGAAGGATTTATTGAGTTCCTCATCCTCAGGAAATATTATTTGTTTATTAAAATGCGGATCTATAAGTGTAACCTGGTCAGCTTCAAGACTCTGTTGTAATTTTGTAATCCATGACTTGATATGTGTTTTCACATCCAGGTCGTTTTTGTTTTGGAAATATTGCGCTACTAAATTAGAAAAGGCTTTATTCTTGTAAAAAATATTTGCATCGTCAAATCGTTCTTTCCGCCATTGCTCAATTTGATGAACCTTCAATTCTGCTATAGCAGAAAGTTGTTCTTCGATTCCGGACCTGAATTGTCTTTCATAACTCTTATAATATGAATATCCGACTGTAATTATGATTAGAATGAGCAAAATAAAAACTGAAATAAGAATGTATGTATAACGTATACTCAAGGCGTTTGATAAATCTTCATAAGACCATACTTTGAATCCTGATATTAATAGTAATGCTATTCCAAGAAATAAGAGGGCAAGAGAAGTTGTTAATGCAGGTGGAATGAAACTTCCGTCGTAAAGTAAAGGTGTACCTAAGAAATAAGATGCAAGAAAAATTATAGAGATAAGGAATACAAGAACTGCAAACATTAAAGATGTTTTTATTAGTCTTTTTTGCCCGGATTTCGTGAGTGTTATTAAATATGAAAAACCAACCAGCACGAAACAAAATGCCGTAACCGGAGACATATGCCCTACAACTAATCCATCAACCGGGCTGCTTAATTTCAAACCAAAATGCTCTATATCTAAACGTATACCGTTCATTGAAAGATAAAGAAACAGTAAAGCGACTAAAATTCCAGCGGAGCTAATTATTACTCCAACCCGGAACATAGTGCGGTTGGGAAAAATACGATTGTGAAAGAAAATTATAAATCCGAATGCGACAAATAAAACAGCACTACTTAACGCCATAGGTATTTTACCGGAAGCAATGCTGGCTAATTGCGGAATATCCAAAATCCACCCTAGTAATGCAGAAACCCCGATAAAAAATGTTAATAATCCGCAAACTTGAATAACTAGATTAATAAATCGTTTCTCATTAATTTCAAATTTTTTCATAATACCACTCTATATCCAATCTAAGGTGTAACTATTTTAGACTAAAATACAATCCGCCAAAGGGATGAAAAGAGAACTATATCTTTGGAATTAGTTAAAAGCAGGAAAATAATTAACTATTTAGAAATAAAAAACTCATGAGACTTATATAATTACGAGGGTTTGTGTTTGTGGTGGCTGAAGGATTATCCGTTAGCCCCCTGACATAAGACAATGTTGTCAGGTTAGCAGCATTGCATATTATTCTTTTGAACTCAACCCCTATTTCCCCTTCTCTTAAAAAGAGAAGGGGATTAAAGGGATGAGTTATTTTTGTTAACCTGACAACATTGTGACATAAGACGTCTCCCGATATAAGTCATCGGGACAGGCTCCGCAATCCGTTAGCGAACCCAGACAAGCTCAGAGTAAAAATTGAGAATTGAGAATGGAGAATGAAAGATTCAGCCCTACAATCCGTTAGCGAACGGAGAACGGGACAAGCCCCGACATAAGACGTCGGGACAAAGGGATGAGTTATTTTTGTTAACCTGACAACATTGTGACATAAGACGTCTCCGCAATCCGTTAGCGAACCCAG
>PMDS01000104.1 GCA_003155655.1 Melioribacter sp. | reverse complement strand
ATAGAAATCATAAGTAAAATTGAAAGATCAATAAACCGTAAGATGCAGATTGCAGGCTTCCCTCAAATAAAGAAGCTTGAGGAATTTGATTTTTCTTATCAACCGAAGATTAATGAAAAACTTATCCGTGAACTTGCCAATCTAAACTTTTTAGAAGAAGCAAAGAATATTCTTTTTGTCGGAGCTCCAGGTGTGGGCAAAACTCATCTTGCTATCAGTATTGGTGTTAAAGCAGTTCAAGAAAGAAAAAGAGTTATGTTTTTTACTGCCGAAAATCTAACCCTTCAACTGGCTTCGGCAGAAGTATCCGGTAATCTTAACAGAACTCTCGATAGTCTTTCAAGACTTGATTTAATTATCATCGATGAACTTGGATATCTCTCGCTTACAAAACAAACTGCTAAATTATTTTTCCAACTCATATCGAAACGATACGAATCAGGTTCAATTATTATTACAACTAATAAACCGTTTGAAGAGTGGGGAGAAATCTTTAATGATGATATTGTAGCATCGGCAATCCTTGACAGATTGCTGCATCATTCTTATCCTTTTTTGATAAACGGAAACAGTTTTAGAATGAAAAATATTGTAAAAAATAACTAACTTGGTTGGTCAATTTTGGCCGGAATACTGGTCAGTTTTCAATGGAAACAACAAGGAATAATTCAATTTTAATTCCAGAGACATCTTAAATAATGGAACCACTGGTGTTGAGGTAGTCTGATTCGAGTTAACAATCAGTGTGTCATTTTTCTGATACCAGGTGAGCTTAAATTTAGGATACCCCTGGCCAAAATACCATTGGTTGAAAAAATCTGTAAAATCTCTGCCGCTCTTTTCCTCAAGAACTCCTTTAAAATCCATACCAGTTGCCGAACCAAACCTATATTTTTGCTGATAACTCCGCAATACATTGAAAAATAATGAGTCATTCTGCAATTCAAAGCGTATCATATGCAGAACTGAAGGTCCTTTTTTGTAAGCTATTGGGTAATAAAATATTGTGTTTTCATCATTCTTAAATTCTTCCGGTATAAAAACACTTCCCCCTGAATAACCCAGCACTGCCTGATGTGCGTTGTTCATCCAGTAAGCAGCGCGGTCATTAGATTCCAGATTCTGTGAAGCAATGTATTCACAATAAGAAGCAAAGCCTTCGTTCAGCCATATATCCTGCCATGTAGCACAGGTAACGTTATCACCGAACCAGGAATGCCCTAATTCGTGTGCCGAATACCAGTAATAATATGTGGTACCAACTGCGCCCGCGGTTGTATCAAGAGCCATATAACCTATTGTTGTCATTGTCTGATGTTCCATTGCTCCCCATGCACCAGGCATCACACAGAAGCCATATTTTTCCTTATAAAACGGATATCTCCCAAACAGTTTAGAAAAAAGTTCTATTAGCCGTTTCGTTTTTGAAACAGCGACAAGCTGCATAGACAGGTATGGTGAATTATTCATTAGATAACTTTGAATTAGAACAGAATCGGGCGGAGTATTAAGTTTAGCATAAGTTTTATTTTCAATGTAAGGTCCAACTGCAAAAGATATCAGATAATATGCAATTGGATAGTTCGATTTCCATTCATATCTCACCTTCTTATTCGGCAGATTAGTAACAGAAGTAAGTGTTCCGTTCGCACCTGCCCTGTTGGAATTTTCTGTTGTTATTATAACCTTGACTGAATCGGCTTTGTCTGTAAGTATCTGTTTGCATGGGAACCATACTTTAGACCAGAATGGCTCGGAATAAGAGCAGCAGATCCATTCACCGTATTTATTATAAGTAGGAGCGCTGCATAAAATGCCGTTATAATTTGTCAATGCGGATTCCTGTCCGTCTCCATAATAATAAATCTTTACGCTTAGCCTGGCGCCGGCAGTAAAAGATGTTGTCAGAGGGACATTTATTAAATCATTGTCATGTGTAAAAGCAGTTTTAATGCCATTGACAAAAACCGAATCAACAATCATATATGTCTTATTGGCTTCCACATTATTGATGAGCTCAATAATAAAGGAATCAATAGTTGCATCTTTTACTTCCGTTACTATTGTTGCATTGCCACTGATCATTGAAGAACTATTGCTCACGTTAAGATCAAGAATGTATTCTTTAACGTCATATTTGTCCATTTGATCGAGTATTTGCTTTGTGCGATAATCTGACTTTGCTAGAGCAAGTGATTTACCGGAAGCATCTTTGGCTGAATTGAATATTTCCTGCTGAGCCGAAAGTGGTTGAATTATTAAAAGACTAATTAGAAGAAGTAAAATAAACATCAGGTTTTTATTAAAATAACAATCCTTGATCTGATAGATGATGTGATTCATGGCATCCTCCTTCTTAAGACTGTCGAGTCCTGTTATAGTTTATATGAATTGCGCCTAACTGAGCCCTGATAATTCCCCCAATTTCAATTGTCTTTATATGAAGGTAGTTAGAATATAAAACTTATTCAAGCCATTATTTTGGTTGTACCTAGTCAAAAGTCTATGCATAAAAAATGGTGACTTCTCACTATTAATAAAACTTTAATGCCTTTTAAATTAAAGTGTAAAAACTAAAAATGTTCAAGAGTTTTTTCATCTTATCTATTGTCAAGGACTTTTCAAATGGGTCTCTTCGGGAGAAGACGTGAGGCTACGTGAATCTAAGGAGAAAGGAGTAAGAAGAAAGTAGTAAAGGGCAAAGATGAGAAACGAACTCACCCCCGCCCCTCTCTTTGAAAAAAAGAGAGGGGTTCTAATACTTCAACCTCACCCCCACCGAAGCGGGGCAAGCTCTGTGTCCCCCTCCTTAAAAACCTGCCTACCGGCAGGCAGGAAGGAGAGGGAAAACTTTGACTTCGGCGGAAAAGTCCATTGGTTAATTAAACTTTTTTTCAGGTAATCAAATTCTGAATTAGTTCCGTCAGGGAATGGTCCCTGACGGCCGAGTGAAACAATAGTTGGTTTTAGAATCACTTAAATATTTCAAGAACAATATCTATTACATTAAAGCTATTCCGCGGTTGGTTTAAGACGCGGAATGGTCATCTGCTATTGAATAAACTTTTGTAACCAAGCCTTGCAATCATCTGCTGTTTTTATTTTATCATCTCCACATATTTGCTTTATAAACTTTACTGCTGTTTCTCTCGTATCTTCATGTTCCGCGTTTAAGTATGCCATGATAAGTTCTGACGAATTTTCTAATAAGTATTTTGATAAGTCAGACGAAATTTTAGTGCCGGTTAATACTTCTAAAGTAGTTTTAAAAGCAAAAAGGTTTGTCCCATTCAGGATGTATTTAATTGAGTTAATAGCCGGAGTCCAATCAATTCTACGGGGATTATTATTAAACTCTCTCAAAACATTCATCACAAGAAGACTGAACATTTGTTCTTCATAACGCTGCAAATTCATCACAGTCCACCATACTTCATCATAACGGCTAAAATTCAGTAAGATGGCCAAAGCAATTTTTCTGTTATTATCATTGGAATCATTTTCTAAAACCCATAAAGCTAAATTCATATCTTTAACACTCTTTTTTATTTGAATAAACTCCCAGAATGGCTTTATATTTTCAACATTTACTCCGCTATTTTTTAGCTTACTCTTTGCACTATCAATCTTTCCTTCATTGAATAAACTATAAGTTTGCAATGCCGCATAATAAACAACAAGATCATTCTTAATTAATGAAATGCCCGACTTATATTGTTCAAGAACAGCCAATGAATCAGATGGTTTTAACAAATATTTAATTTTACCTTTTTCATTATTTTCAACTATAGTAACAACATAATAAATACTTGATTTATCACTATAATCTTTAGCATATATTAACACAGAAGCTTCGGTAAACCCAAAATCACGCCTGAGATCAGCAACACATGGATGAATAGGTTTGCCGGGAATTAATGCTTTCATAGAATCAATTAATTTCCCGGGATTCCATTTCTTCAAACCCAATATTTCTATTTTACCGCTTTCGGTATTAAAAACTTGTCCTTTTGTATTCAATACAATAAATAACATTAAAAACAAGAAAGCATATTTTCTAATCATTAGATGTGACATCCACTTTGTTTATGAATATTTATTCCCAATTTAGATTCTTTGGGTTACCAAGTAATTCCTGAATTCTTCTTTGAATAATTTCCTGCTTGTTATCATGTCTTTCCTGAAGTGATTCTCTCAGGTCTTTAATTCTCTTTTCAAGCTGTGCCAGCTCATCATGTTTTTTTGATTCCCTTATATCAAATAATTCAGAGAGTTTAGAACTAAGCTCATTTTTATATTTCTGCGCTGCTTCTTTATCAGAGCTCTTACATTTAAGGGCAAGCAATTCCACATCAATTTCAATATCTTTTTCTTTTCTTAAATTCTCATTGTATAATTTTATGCTGTTATTTCCACCTGCAGCAAATACTTCCAAATTAGTTCCACTGAAAAATCTATTGTTTATCAGTAGCCGCTGATACTTTTCCTTGCTGTATTTTTTTATTTCTTCTAGCTTTGCTCTTGTTTCTTTTGACAGCATACTTAAAATTTTTTCCTCTTCCTCTTTGGAGATTTCTCTTCCGCCCTGCTGCCAGATTTGAAGGCCATTTTGGTCCGGACCAGGAGTGAATGCAATTGCCTGGGCAGCCGTTTTAAGCATAGGAAGTACTAATAACAATAAAATAATTATCTTTTTCATGTTACCACCTTAATTAAATGAATATTTATCTGTTTGTTTTTCCAATTCTTTGAGGCTTTGTTCTATCTGATTTACTTTTTTATTCCAGTTTTCATTACTTAACAAATCAATTTTTTTTCCGATATCGTTTATATCCTTTTCAATTTTTGCGCCTTCCCAATCCAATATTTCCTGAGAAGCTATTTTTACAGGGTTACTTTTATTCGACAGCAGAAAGATTGTTAATGACGCAAAGACAAGTGCCGCTGCAAATGCAGTCTTCCAATAAAAGGTTATTTTATCTTTACGGTTATTAAACAAAGTATCGGCAGCCGGATATGCTTTACGACTCTTAACTGCCTTTGAAATCATCATTTCAAATTTCTCATCGGAAATATCCACATTTGACTGTCTGCTCAAATTTAAAATTGTCACCGAATCCGAATAAAGTTTTGAGCAAGTGTTACATTTATGTAAATGCAGATTGTGCTCTTCGAACTTTTCTTTTTCAAGTTTTCTTTCAATAAACAGAATAAGATCTTCTTCGAAGCGTTTACAAATATTTTCAATATCATTCATGATTTTTTGCCAACGATTTTCTTATTTTTTTAATTGAATAATTCATATGAGATAAGACGGTATTTAACGGTTCATTTGTAATTTGTGATATTTCCTTGTACGATAATTCTCCTTCAATTCTAAGAAGAAAAACATTTTTTTGTTTAGCTGTTAACATATCAACTGCTGAAAATATTTTTTGAATTAGTTCTTCCTTTTCAAGTATGTGAGCAGGTGTATTATCATGTCCAATATCTTCTTCATCATTAACAAACAGCATGTCCAATTTTCTTTTTCTTAGTTCATCCATCGAGCAGTTATGAGCAATTGTAAACAGCCACGAAGAAAATTTTTGTTCTTCTGAATATTTTTCAATTCCTTTCCATGCCTTTATCAATACTTCTTGAAATACATCTTCAGCAAGAGTTTTTTCACCCAGCAGATTAAAAAGATAGCCATATAGCTGCTTCCTGTACATTTTTATTAATGGCCCAAATGCACTTGAATCGCCATCTTTGCATCTTTTTATTAGAATCTGCTCAGAAGATTTTAACATACAATTTGTTTTTTCTATTACTGTAAACGTATAAAAATTACTTTTATTGTATCCAGAGGA
Source organism: Melioribacter sp. (assembly GCA_003155655.1). Lineage (GTDB taxonomy): Bacteria > Bacteroidota > Ignavibacteria > Ignavibacteriales > Melioribacteraceae > Fen-1258. The sequence goes on along the minus strand of PMDS01000104.1, from coordinate 25,809 downwards.
AAATATATTTTGAAGGGACTTCTTCCGAAGGATTTCTATGTAAGAAGACTTGTGGCTTAGTTAATCTAAGGAGAAAGTAGAAAGAAGTAAGTAGTAAAAGGGCAAGACGGGAAACGAACTCACCCCTGCCCCTCTCTTTGAAAAAAAGAGAGGGGTTCTAAAACTGCAACCTCATCCCCGTCAAAGCCATGCCCAACAATCCGTTAGCTAAGGGATCGGCGGGAAAGTCTTTCGACCTCACCCTGTGTCCCTCTCCTTAAAAAAAGGAGAGGGAAAACTTTGACTTCGGCGGGCAGGCTTGACGGCAGTGTGAACTACCGGCTCGGTTGCCGTGCCAAAGGCAGGTAATCCGTTAGCTAACGGATCGGAAGGCAAGTCCATTGGTTAATGATATTGGAAATATACAGCATGGCGAGCTTAAAAAAGGATGTGCATGAGTTTTGAAATGTTGATGTGCCTCCGACAATATTTATTATGCCGCTGTTATGAACCGACGCCGTACTTAATAATGCGGCAATTTTTTGTTTTGAACCGCTTGGATTACAGCTCAATCCATTGTTTGAATTATTGCCGTTAGTGATATCAACATATCAACTTGTTTGAGTTCGTGTTATGCCTGCCAGTATAATTAAAAATAATAATAGCCATGATAATTTTTTCATTTTATCTCCAATTATTAGTTGAAATTTTGTATTAAATCCATCTTAAAAGTGTTGCTGAATTGCGATTATCCAATCCTGAAATTGAAAAATCGAATTCTAACAACACCTCGGAATTTTTTCAGACACAAAGAAATATTTTTAACTTCAATATTAATTTTGCATTTAAAATTTTGTTTATTGATTAATAATTTCACACGTGAATGAAAGAATAATTGTTGGACTTTCGGGATCATTTGATTGAACCGAAACAGTTTTACTTTGCACTCCTGATCTTCCGCTTGTGTTAAAGGATACTTTAATCTCCCCCTCTTCACCTTTATTAAATTCTTTCTTATCACCAATTGCAGCACCAGTACAACCGCAGCTTGCATGTACTCCTTGTATTACTAAATTCTCATCACCNNTGGTTTCTTTAAAAGTTATTTTGGAAGCCTTTTCTGAAGCGCGTGTTTGATCAGAGAATATAAAAATCAACAGAAGAGAAAATAAAAAAGAAATAGAAACTCTAATAATTGTTTTCATTTTTACTCCTTATTTTTAAAACTTTAACATTATTTCATTTTGGAATGAATCTTCTTGGGCTTCTCTCTTTGAATCCTATTTTGATGCATCTGTAATCACAGACAACACAAAAATCAAATCACCATTTAACAAGTAATGACACTTGCATCATGCTATCAGTATAATTATTACTTCCGCCAGAAAGATCTGTGTAGTTTGATATATTTCCCTGAAGTGCTAATCTCAACCATTCAGAAATAGTAATATTTGAACCCATAGAAATCATTATTCGTTTTGTTAGATTCTCCTCGTTGGAAAATGTTGTACCAAGATTTGCAGAAATCATCTTACTGATCTGATAATTCCCACTCAAATCAAATTCCATTATATCACTTGAAAAAGATGGAGATTTGGATTGAGTCAGACTCAATGTTGAACTTAAAGTAAGCGGAAATTCAAAGTTGAAACTTTGGTTCAGCATATAAGAAGTATTTGAAAATTTGCTCGAGAGAAGTCCGACCTTGCTATCTTGCCACTGTCCATTAAAAGAAAACAGGGTTGATGCAAACATACCAGCCAATTGATAAGAATACCCCGTCATGAAATTAATTATATGATTATCATTTTTAATTAGTTGATTGGCTGGTACATTATCATTACCCTGAAAATAAGGAGAGTAACCAATTGCAAAATAGGGCACGTTCGGGAAATTGAAATCGAAGTTTAAACCTAAAGCTGCTGTGGTAGTTGTTGAAGACTTCCAGTTTACAATATTGTCTTGATAATATTTTACAAAAAATTTCATCCCGATTATTTTTCCCGGGAATTTTTTATTGATCTTCCCCTCTAACATCAATTGATCTGAGCTAATATTTGGCGCTGCTAAAGAAGTATATCCAGGACCTATTCTAGTAACAGCAAATGATGCGTATGTGTCATTTTTTGGCTGATCGAAGACTGCACTTCCAGAGAAGGCATAATCGTATGAAGTACTGATCTTTGGATTGTAAATGCTGTTAACAAAACCTGGTAAAGAACCATTTTGCATATCCGCATCTCTTATGTCCCTTGTAAACATTGAAACATCCCCTTCACCCTTCAAAGAAAGTAAATTATTAAAGAGAAAAACTTTTCCTTCACTACCTATTACCTGATTCTCCTGCGGGGTTAGAAAAGAATTCGTTGGAGCCGGTATAGACTGATCATCATCCTTAATTTTTAGTAATGTAAAAAATAAATGAGCGTTTTCTTTTTTCCCCACTCCTAATCTGCCAGCAAAAAACGATCTCTTAAATGAAACATCATTTATGCCATCTAAATTGTTCCATGCAGCAGCTGCGACGTAAAATATTCCCGGATTGTACTCGATATTCAATCCATTAACCGGAACTCCACTGACAGTTAACTCTGAATACTCAGGATACGTTCTTCCTACTCCGAATGCTTTAATATCTAGAAAGAATTTTTCTGCCGGCGAGAGCATTCCCAACCGTTCAGCGTTTTCTGCAAGTTTAGTGGGATCGTTTAGCGCTTCTATCTCTTTTATTTTTTCTAAATATGCAGGATCGCTTAATAATTCAAGTTTTTTTAGTTTTTCTATAGGTGAATCGGTAGAAGATTGAATCTCCATTATTTTTTCGGAGATACGATCTATATCTTTTCGATTTGATAAAGATGAATCTGCGGATGATTGAATCTCTTTTACCTTTTGATAGATACGGTCTTTTATCTCCATGGGATCTTTCAACGCTTCTATCTTTTTCAGTTTTTCTGAAGATAAGCCAGCTGAAGATTGAACCTCTCTTATCTTTTCGGAAATACGATCTGTTATTTTTGATTTCAACTGATCAATATCCAGATTAAATGAAAAACTGTTAATGCTTTGCATGCTTGCTTTGTTTAATGAAGAGAGATAAATATTCATTCCGAATGGAATATTATATATTGAGATGCGGGGATTAATTGCTAGAGTCCAATAATTCGTCGGAAGCTGCGAGAATTGCGCCGGTTTACTGCTTGATACTTCTGTAAACTTTGCATCGCCAGAGAATTTAAAATCAGATGAACTGCCGAATGAACTATTCTGCTGCATAGTAGTAAAAATGCTTGAGGATTGAGTCCCATAATTTCTATTTGACATTACTGATAATCCGGATGGCAATCCGGAATGTTGATTAAAGTCTGCATCACCATATCTATTTACCGTCTCGCTGTTATCTGATGCATACTTATCCGCCAATTCATCATTGCCCGCTATTTCAAAAGATCTTATTTCACTTTCCTGTGTTTTGAAATCATCAACAAATGCTTCAACCACCCATGCATATTTTCTCCCAGGCATTAACTGTTGTGCTGCTATAGGATAGCGTACCACTGTTGCAGAAATTATTGACGATTGATAATATATTGGATTTGATGCCATTGCAGCATATACCGATTGATACCCAAGTACTTCCACAATCTTCAATCTGTAGCTAAACCTTGCATTAGGAGGAATCGGGGGCAACCATGAGAAAATAACTACCGGAGATATATTAATGCTTTTTAATTTTAGATTTTCTGTTGCTTCTTCAGAGATATTGCCAATAACTTCCTGATCAAATGGACTTATCAATTCCATACGGTTAAAATTTTCTACTGTAACCGAAATACAATCAGTCGCAAGCACCTTTCCGCTTGATGCATCAAATGCCATAACGCAAATATTATAATCCCCTGACGGTACACTACCGGTATTTATCATTATATCTTTATAGTGGCTGTTCGATTCGCTTATAGTGAATGGACCGAGATCCTGTCCGGAGACAACTTTTACTCCGGGTTGAAGTGTGATTACGGACGAAGTAGCCTCTATAATTTTTCCTTGCAACGATTGTGTTGCAGTTCCTTTTAAATAAATATTTACAGGCACCCTGCTATTATTTGTTAAAATGACTTTCCAGAACTGCTCAACCTTAAATTGATATGGCGGCGGCTGCTGAAGTTGTACAGAAACTTGAGAATAAGTTTGGGCTGTTAATAAAACAAAAAATATTAATAGAAAAAAATTTGTTTTCTTTCGCAAATCCATTTTGCTCTCCGTAAAATATATCCTTGAGTGACAGACAACCCATCACTCAAGGATTCTTGGTTATGATACTTTCAATCTAGCACATTTCCTAAAATTCATAGGTCGCTCAATTTAATTCCCAAATCGGAAGTCATCAATATAAATGTATGTCTGGTCATGAGATACTTCTATTTTGTCAATTGGAGTTGGCGAATTTATTCCAAAGTAGTAAGAAACTGAGGCTAGCCCGTTAACAACATACGTATAGTGACAATCACCAGAGTATATTTTGATTGTGTAGTGACCATTCACAGCGTAACCCGTTTTCATTATAAACCCAACTTTTTTGTAAACGCCTTGCGGGAGAATTATCGAAATAAACGTGTTAGGATATGTATAAATAGACAAATTCCAATATGATCTAAAGTTCATGAATGTTATTCCACTTCTTATCCAACTCGAAAACGGTAGATCTTGAGATGGATCTGTGATAGGACTGCCATCATCTTTAGTAGAGAAATCTATGAGCTGTGAAGTAGAAAGGCTATTTTCGAAGAGTTGTTGGTTATAAAAAATAGTGTTCAACGTTGAATCGCACGGGTTTGTTTGAGGTTGCTGCGTAAATTGGTAACAGATCAAAGTATCGCAGGTTTTGCAATTCACATCGGTAAATGACCACCTAATACAGAACTTAATTGTATCAAAACAACAAGTATTTTGAAATATATGAGGGAGCGGAAACACTAATGAGAAATTGATATTTTCATTATTCAAAGGAGGCCTAGGTAGGTATTGACCATTAACAATATTGTTCCATACAAACTCTCGTGGACTTTTATTAGGAGTCTTAGGTTCAGGAGAACATGTCGTCGTCGGAGAAACCAATTGACCGTTCCAATTTATTTGTGTTTGAGGGTTTCTGTTAGGTATAATGCTTCCTAAATAGATGCTTTGATTTATGCATCTCTCACAGCCAGGCTGGTTGTTTATATAGAAATTCACCAAATCGGCTTTGATCTCTATGATAGGATTTGGTGCAGTGGTTAAGTTTGCCGTCACGCCCCATCCCCCCCCACTTGTGCCCCAATAAACTACCTGAGATTGAACAGTAGTCGAAACGTCATTACAGCAGTTTTGGCATGCTTGAGGAGGGGGAGTTATATGCATGCAAAAATTGTCAAAGCCCATATACATTTTAGTCATACCAGGAAGAACAGCATCACTTTTAGTTATTAGAATATGAGTAATTCCAGAAGGAGGAAGTATGCTCGAATTAAATATAATAGTCTGAGAAGTCCAAACGTTACTTGCAGTAGAAGGTACGGTTATCGTTCCTAATAAGACTGTATTTCCGGGCCCAAATAAATCTAGATTTGACGGCAGGGTTGAGCTAGTTGGTGTCGAACCCAATGCATTAGCAGGATTATTAACTCCATAAATACCTATTTCCACAGGGCTAGATGCGGCTGAAATACTAAGTCGGGCTAAGTCAAAAGAGAACGCATAATATCCTGAATTTTTTTGTATTGTAGTTAATAGTCTATTAAACATTCCCTCTCGGTAATCTGCCTTGTAAGTTCCTGGTGAATTAGTTATCCACATACCGGCGTAAATACCACCCAAATCAGGTGTGGGATGCACAAACGTAGCACTACCAGCATTACCATTTCTGCATAACAAATCTGCTAAGCTCCCAGATGCCCATATTTTCGACCATCCAGTCGCAAGATTGATATCTTGATCGAGACTTAAATTTGGATCGCCTGTAACAATTTCAAAGTCTCCATTTGTAAAGCGATTACCAGGACAGAAATTAGAGTTAGGTTTTTGACACCATTGTGCATTTAATAAACTTTCAGAAAATAAAAAGAAAATGAGCAGTAAAATATTTTTAGATCTACTTATGATTCTTTTCTTTTTCATTATTAGAATTCCCAAAGCCATTGCTAGAAAGAGTGTCCCACCTCCAAAAGTTTTCGGAAAATTCCAATTCGCAGCAGCTTGATTTGGATTTGGCTTTTGTAATTTAGAACTGTATTGAATATTAGAATTATAATTATAAACTATATGTATTCGGCTAAGCGGACTTCTCGTGAACCAGAAGCTTATCACTGTATCGCAGGTTAAACAATTCGTATCCGTGAACGAAAATCTGATGCACATTTTAATCGTATCCATACAACATCCAACAAAAGAACTAGCATCAGGCAAAAGTAAAGGAACACTGAAAGGTGTGCTTGATATAGTTGAAGGTGTCGTGCCTACCCAAATAAATTCTCTACTATAATTATGTGGTAGTGTCGTAGTCAAAGTGGTTGTGGGCATTACGGGACTTCCGATAGTTGGCGTTGGTCCGAAGTTTCCAAATTTTTTGCTTGGCCAAACACAATTTGGGCAATTACTAGAAGGAGTAATTGATGCTGAGGTATAAGAAAAATTAACAATCCGTGCTTGTATCTTACAAATTTGATTTGGACCAGCCGTTAGTAAACCGCTCAATAAATAATTACCAGAACTAATTAGAGGTTCAGTCACCTCCATCTTTTCAATTTTTTTCACAAAATCTTCACAGCAATTGCAAGGAGTGCACTTTTCTGTCGATGCAGGTAAACCTATCTGTATTCCACCAACCTCTTGAAGTTCTACTTGAAAGGTCATACTTGATACAGCCGAGGTAAGATTTATTTGTCCAGAAAAAGTTAAGGTAGCACCACTTGAAATCGTTGGGGCAGATGATAGACTAAGACTCCCACTCCATCCTGGATTAGTGCCCCAGTCATATTTATACATACCGCTGGGTACTCCAACAATATCAGTATTTACAAGACGTGTATAATTTAACTTAATTGAATAGCTATTGTTGTTTTTGATCTTAAATTGTACTGCATACTTATTGTTTCCTATACAGGTAATCGGTTCCGTAATATTAAAATCACAATTAACCTGTCCTGCAATTGAAAATAACCAACTTTCACTTTCTGCGTTCCCGCTCTTTACGCTCCATGCATATTTCTTTCCTACTATAAGTTTATTTGCAGAAGCAGGATAATTTAATGAAGTACCTCTTATTCCATCCTTCTCAAACAATGCCGGGTTTTGTTTAATGGCTTCCGAGGCTGATTGACCGCCCATCAGTTCAGCTACTTTTAATTCATACGTAATTTCTCTTCCCGCTTTGAGTGACGGCAACATCCATGTAAAAAGAATTGGTTGTTTCGGGTCTAAGGTTAATCCATCTGCCGGAGAAATTAGTTTTGGACTTACCGCTTCTTGTTGAATGGTAGTAATAGTTTGATCAACACAATCTTTCGCTATCTCCATACCCTTTTGATCATTAACATGTACACACTCAGTGTAAACACCATCGGGCGCATTCGTAACTAACTCTTCTTGAAGTTTAGGATTGTGGTAAATTACGCCTGCTGAAGTGAAATCGCCAAATGAAAATGTTTTTGTTCCGAGAAGATCGAACGGTCTTGTTTTACATTCGGCTTGAATAGCACCTCCTACCCTCAGATCAACATTGAGAGATACAGTGATCGCTCTTGGGATGGAATTAGTTACCTGTAATTTCCAGAGACAATTTTGATTTAATTGATTAGCCGGCAGCGGAATTAATTTCACGGTAAGCTGCTGGGCTTGAACTTTGCTTAACTGCGGCAAGATTAAAAATAAGAGAAGTAATAGGAAAGAGAAAAAAGAACGATACTTGTTACTCATTTAATCCTCCATATAAAAGTTAATAGTTGTTCGATGATTTAGTAATAGAATTATCTTCATTTTTAAATTATACGCTTCACCTGGTTAATCACATCTTCAATCCCCAACGGTTTTAACATCAACACACTATTTGGATACTGTTTTGCTTTTTCTTCATACTTCTCATACGCTGTTGTAAACACAACCGAGAAGTCATAAGGCATCATATGGTCTAACACGTCGAAGCCGGTCCCGCCGATTATTTCGATATCCAGGAATACGAGTCCGGGTTTAATTTGTTTGATGATTTCAATAGCGCCATTAACTGAATCAGCTTCACCGGCAACTTCAACCCCGGGACAATATTTTGTTAATAGTTTTATTAATGTTTCCCTTGCTCTCCGTTCATCCTCGATAACAACGATTCGGCTTTTCTTTATTGAATTTTCCATCTACATTCAATTATTTCTGTGAACAATCTATGGTTTAGTGAACAGCGCACATAGCGGGAATTAGTAATCGGGCTGTTTGGTGAGTAAGTGTAAGAGTTGGTTGAGTAGATGTACAATCTATCTTAACAGCAAATGTCGAGGAGAAACGTAAAAAGGTAGAAATTCTTTACATTCCTAACCGTTTCAGAAATTCTTCCTTCCTTCTAACAGAAACTTCAAGTTCTTTTCCATCAGAGAGTATCACATGCCCTCCTTTTCCTTTTACATATTTTTGGAGATGATTAAGGTTGATAAGATGGGAATTGTGAATGCGAAAAAAATTGTGCGGGACAAAAAGCTCTTCATATTCTTTTAACGTCCTGCACGTTGTGAACTTTATATTATTTTTCAAAAATACATCAGTATAATTACTCTGTGCCTCACAACGGATGATATCCTGAATTTGTATGATAGTGAATCCATCGAGAGTTGGGATAGCGATCATTCCCTTACCATTTTCTGAAGATGCAAGATGATCGTGGAGCAGATGCAACTGCTGTTTATTCTGATCATTATCAAAACGTGCGTCAATAAATTTTTGTATTGCAGTACTCAGTTCATCAGCATCAACCGGTTTTAAAAGATAATCCAAAGCAGAAAACTTTATTGCACGAAGTGCATATTCATTGAATGCTGTTGTAAAAATTATTTTGAATTCCACAGAAGAAAGTTGTGAAAGAATATCGAATGACGTTCCATCCCTGATGCAGATATCCATGAACGCGAGATCAATTGTATTTTGTTTAAGAAAATTAAGCGAATCAGAGACAGATTCACAAGCTTTCACAACATTGATCTCAGGATGATTTGTATTCAACAAATGGCGAAGCGATTCACAAGCTTTCTTTTCATCTTCGATAATGAGCGCCTGATACAGTTTGTTATGTGTCATATTAAATGAAAAATATTAATTGTTCTGTTATACCGGAATTGTAATATCGATTTGTGTTCCATTTGGTTCTCCCAGTTCATCATACAAATCGATAATGTTTAGTTTCATCTCTTTTTTTCTAAATGAGTTTAATATTTTCAAGCGGTCATGAGTTATTTCCATTCCAAACGCTTTGTAAGAATGTCCTTGCCTTTCTTTGATCTCCATCGCTTTTTTTCTTCCTATACCATCATCTTTAATACTTGCAACTATCGTATCATCCAGTAATGCGAGTTTTATGTTCAAATTTCCCCGGCTTGTTCTGTGAAGGAGACCATGACGTATTGCATTTTCGATGTATGGTTGTAAAAGCATCGAAGGAATGCCGAAATCGCCGGGTAAGGCGGGATCGACTTGTATTTCATAATCGAATCGCTCTTCAAAGCGTACCGATTCTATTTCGAGATATAAACGCAGAAATTCGATTTCATCTTTCAGTGGAATTGTCTGTTGTTTTGAATTTTCCAGAATCATTCGCATCAGCTTTGCAAACTTTGAAAGATATTCCGTTGCTTTTTCCGCGTCAGTGTTGATTACAAAATTTTGAATCGCATTCAAAGAATTAAATATGAAATGAGGATTCATTTGTAAACGAAGCGCTTGAAGCTCGGATTCTACCATACGGCGTTTGTTGAGTTCCTTGCGTTGAACAAAATCGATTCGCCAATACACCAAGCCGACGATCAGCAATAACATCAATACTCCTACACTCCACTTGAACCATGAAGTCAAGTAGATTGGAGGTATGATATGAATCAAAATCGAAATACCTTTTTCGTTCCACACGCCGTAACTATTTGCTGCTTTGATTCGAAATAGGTAATCGCCGGGAGATAAATTTGAGTAAGAACAAAAACGCTGCGTTCCGGCATTGACCCAACTGTTGTTAACGCCTTCCAACTCATACGCATATTGCAGCTTTGGAGAATCGCGATAGTCGAGTGCGGCAAATTCCATCGAGAAATAATTGTCTTTGTATGGTATTGATATTTCCTCACCGTGACCAATTTCGTTTCTGATTTCTTTCCCTAAGACGGAGAAGGAAGTAATCATTATTGGTGCATGAGAGTGATCTTCACGAATGCTATCGTGATGGAACCGGATAATTCCATTCTGTCCGCCGAAGAGCATGAACCCATCTTTTGTCTTGAGACTGGCATTGGTGTTGAACTGCCCGACGTTACGAATTTCAGGAGTTAAATAATTCCGGAAGACCTTTGTGCCGGGATTAAATTTCGAAATGCCATTATTAGTGCTGATCCATAGATTGTTCTGTTCATCTTCGAGTATGCCTGATACAATGTTGCCCGCAAGTCCTTGATCTTGCATAAAATGCGCGAAGTTTCCCGTTTGTTGATTCCACAAATTCAAACCTCCTCCCATTGTTCCAATCCAGATATTGCCCGAGTGGTCTTCAAAGATCGTCCACGTTTCATCATGACTCAGACTCGACGGGTCATCTGCTTTGTAAAAGAAATGAGTGATTTTTTCTGAAGGTTCAGCAACAAGAAAGACACCGTTCGTTGTCCCAATCCATATTCTATGCTTGCTGTCTTCTAAAAATTTCCAGACCCCGGTTCCGCTGTTTTGCCGGACTTCATTCAACGGAAAAGCCGTGCTATCAAACGTATTTGAAACTTTGTTGTATTTCAGAAGAACGGATTTACTTCCCTTGTCCCCTCCAAACCAGATCCGCCCGTGATGATCGATGAGAAGCGAAAAAATATTCCCGTAAATCGTGGACCTGACAACATCCTTTATCCTATAGAGAATCCGTTTTATTGAATACGATTGACTTTGTGAAAAGTACACTCCGGTTCGCGTGCCAATCCAATAATTTCCTGATGAATCCTGTAAGATGGCATTCACTATTCTTTCTCCCGGTGCTGGATTTTTAGAAACCGGTCCTTTCTCCGGCGATGCAATTAACCCGCTCTCCCTATCAAGTATTCTCAAACTATTGTAGACCGTTCCAAGCCAGATATTTCCTGCTTTATCTTCATACATTGCGCGAACATTGAATTCGTTGTGTTCATTCTCATTGTTCGAATGTGAAATATGATTGAATCCTGAATATGACCGGTCCAATTTATAAATACCTTCGTCAGTTCCGATCCAGACAGAACCGAATGTATCCACACATCCAGAGTGCACGTCGTTCGAAGTCAGGATGGGCTTTTGAAGTTTATCCTGTTTGCCATTTTTATCGGAGATTGTTTTCTTTGGAATGACGTATAGTTTATGAATTCCAAACCATATATTAGAAGACGAATCTTCACATAGAATTGGTCCATTGATAATTTTATTGGACCTATTAAAAGTTCGACTTGCAGCGTCATCTCGCGAAAGAAATCCAGTCCAAACCCAAATATTTCCTTTCTTATCTTTTAAAAATTTATTTGATATATCGAATTTTATCACAATCTTTTCCGGATCGGGAATCGCTCTGAAAGTGGAATCGATTAATGAAGAATAATAATGTGTCCACACTTTTGTGACGGGATTGAAATGATCGAAAAAAAGATCCGTTATAATCAGAAAATTTCCGAGCCGGTCTTGAACAATATCACCAACAACATCACTTCCAAGACTGTTTGGATTGTATGGATCATGCCGGTAATTGATGAAAGTAAATATACTGTCCAAAGACAGGCGTGGATTGGCTCTCTTTCGTTGTTCCGCTGCTGGAATGTCGAGCACATTCAATCCTCCGCCTAGAGTTCCTATCCACAGCTTTCGCGAATCGTCAAGGAAGAGAGAAATAAGATAGTTGCCGCTCAGACTCTTAGGATTGTTTGGATCGTACATGAATGAAATAAACTCATTCTTAAAGCGATCATATCGACAAAGACCACCTCCGCCCGTTGCAATCCAGATCATTCCATCTTTGTCTTCGAGTAGATACCGGATTATGTTATGAGAAATGCTCTTCTCGTCAAATGGTCTGTGTTTATATTGTACAAAGGTATAACCATCAAATTTGTTCAATCCATCCCGTGTCCCGAACCACATAAAACCTTTGCTATCCTGAAGTATACAATAAACTGAGTTTTGCGAGAGACCATCGTTCGTTGTATAATGAGTAATGCGGAAATCTGAAGTTTGGCTAAAAAGAAAATTAGGATTGATAATTAATACAAATACGTACAATAATGCTCTAAGGGAAATATGATTCCAATTCCGCGTTATTACTTCCATGAATATTTATCTATAGACTTTATCTGAGATTCTGAAGGTAGAGAAAAACAAACCGTTATTGATAGTTATAAAATAAATCCTATAAACGCAACATTTGATTATTTTTTATGATTTCTATCACCAATTTAATTAGAAAAGAATTTCTTTTCCGGTATTAAAAATCAATTTGTTTCAATAGTCTTTCAATAATAATATTATACTGATGGTGAATTTATTATTTCAAATAATATATGGTTTTCATTTTAGTGCAGCTATTCAAAATTCTATCCATCAAAAAGTCACTCATTCTAATCTAAATGCACAAATATTGAATTCAATTAATTAATATGTATAAAACTCATCCTGAAAAAACACTTTATTCAATACAGGCAAAATTTCTTCAAATCAAGGACGTAACTCCAACCGGGAATCGTTTTACTTAAGAAACAAATCGGGATTCCTAATAGATCAATCAAAAGATCCATTTAATGTTGTTTCTAATCTGTATAAATTCATAATGCTTAAGACCTTTTATTTAACGTCAAAGCCACGCCCATCAATCCGTTATCCGTCAGCTGACGGAAACGGAGGCAGGCAAACCGGGTGGGATAGCCACAAATGGCAAGTATCAAGCTTCAAGAGATAAGTCGCAAGATTTTAATTGACTTGAATTTGAAAAAATTTTTTCTCAATTCTTTTAGGTGCGGGAAGGCAATAACGAATTGAGAATGGAGAATTAAAGCCTTCAGTAGGTAAACTATGACGGGCAGGCGATACCATGCTTACAAAACCCTGGCACACAGACTTGCAAAATAATTTTGAAGCTTTCAAAAAAATATTGGCAGGAAAAAAGTTACTTTGGCAACAGGTAGTTAGTAAAAAAAGTTGAACAAAAGGTAGTGGAAATAGACGAACAAAACCGGAACAAACCGGATGAAACTGGATGGAACTGGATGAAACTGGATGAAAAAAATAGAAAATTTAAGGGAAATTGAAGCTGGTTTTGGTTAAAAAAAGTAAAATCGGGATAGAAATGGATGATTTTGGAATAGAATTGAAAGTGTAACAAGATACTCCCGATAAGCAAAAAGGGAGGCGAAAAATTTAAAAAGGATCTTAGGTGTTATGCACCTAAAAGTTGTGAAGTTAATTAAAGAATTTTTACGTTCTTTGAAATATTGAATTTGCGGACTTGGCTGCATTTTGCGTAGAAGCCATCCGACGCTTTTTTGATACGGCTTTGGATGGTAAAATTTTTTGATAATCGTTTAGAACAGAAAAGCCCGAATTTCTTCGGGCTTTGAGGAAAAATAAGCATTAGGTAAACTTTATTTTAATATAATAAGTTTTTTAGTTTCCGAATAATTGTCAGTCATCATTCTATAATAGTACACTCCGCTTGCAAGTAATTTTGCATCAAATTGAATTCTATGTGAACCTGCCGTTCTTTCTGCATTTTCCAACACAGCAACTTCTTTTCCGGCAAGATCATATACAGTAATCTTTACCCTCTGACTTTTAGGTATTGAATATTCAATAATTGTAGAAGGGTTAAAAGGATTAGGATAGTTTTGATGAAGCGTAAAATTTACAGGAATACTGTTTTCCTGACATGCAATTTCCGTAATTTTACTTTGTTCGATACCTAGTAGCTCAATACCTGAACCGGTTCCAAGATTTCTAGAATATTTTTTATCAGTTGCATTATTCCAGTGTTCATGAACTCCAAGACTAAAAATATGGACGCCAGTGCTATCCGGGTCATATTTAATTCCGGCTGGCCAGTTAGTTGAATCAGCTGCCTGATGCAAATAATCATCGGCTCCTCTCATTTGAACGAATGTTCCTGCACCGCGGGCAGCCGTCCATTCTGACCGTAAGAAATCATAACCTACGGATTCAATTGCGACATTATCGAGTGATGCAAATACAGAAGAAGTATATGTATTATTGAATGGAGCCAACTGCCACTTAAGCGGTTTATCCTGCTCATAATCGGTACCCCATAATCCATCCAATAAGAAAATAAGATTCTTCTTTCTTAGGAGAGATTGCGTCATCAAATCTACCTGCACTCTATATAATCCATAACCAAGACGGGAAGTATCGTTTTCCATTTCTATTGGACACGGCAAACCCAAATGAAGATGCGATGCATCACCGCGTGTTTGAGAACCAAAATGATTTTTAGCAAACATTGTCATTCCGGCTCGCATATGTCCCTTTAGCTGGGGAATATTAATCATATATTCGGCGTCTTCATAAATTGTATAAAGGTTATCATGCCAAATTTTTGTTTTATCAATATTTTGTAAAGAATACATAATATTCGGATGTAAAACGGTTCCTCTATCGGAATAATGTATAATGGCTGTTTTGCTTACAACTACTTGTTCCCTGCCTAATTTTGAATAATCAACACTGCCGCTACCTTTATCATGACCTAAATAATGAACATTTGGATATTTTGGATACCATTGATCATACCATTCCTTATAAATATTTCTAATCGGATCGCCAATATAAATATCGGATTGTGCAACATGCACTATATCAACAAGCTGGTGTAATACAGTGAGCACAATTGCCGGAGATGTTTCGGACATGCCGTACTGGGCACCATTTACTTTTGTCAGATCCGAGGTTTTGAAATTTCCGCTCCAGGCGCTGCATTCATTTATCTTGATGAATATTTTCTCTCCGGTTACATAATTGACATTTCCTTTTCCTCTTGATGCATTATTGTATTTGAACAATGCCTGCCATGCATCGCTTTCGTTTGCTTGACCTGTAAGATTGATAATAGCTGCTGAGACCATACTGTCAATTGTCGATTGATTATTATTTTCAGCCATCCACCAGGCATGATTAAGTAAGCTTGGACTGCAATTTTGGTTGACCGCTCCTGAATTATGGATCCAAACAACTCTTCCCGGGAAAATACCTTTAGCCACTCCCATTGGACTATTTGCAAGATGAACAGAACTTGGCAAAGGATGATCTGGATCGCCAGCATTTAAGGATAGATTGCTTGAATCACTAAATCCAAATATGGCCAAACCGGCTATTAGAAAATAAGGTGAAAGAAAAACTCTCTTTTTCGTTCTAGCAAATGCGATGGTAGAAACTATTAGGGACGCAAAGTAAATTAAAAATCCTGATGCCAGCGGTGTTGCCGCTTTTATACATGGATAATCTGCTCTACTTGGTTTAGGTAAAACACGTATCAAAATCCATATCAGTGCAGCAAGTCCGATTAAAGGAAAAAGTAATCTGTAATACCCTTTAGGAAAAATAATTTTTCTAACTCTTCCGGATTTGGGACATACTTTGACAAACTTCAGAAATAATTTGTTCATTACAACTCCATAAGTTACTGGAATAAATTAAGTTTTAATGACGCGTATATTAAATTATTCGTAAGAATTTAAAAAACTTAAGATTCTTTAATTAAAACGCAATAAAATTTTCTCATTATTCAATAAATCAATTTAATAAAATAATACATAAACATCCTATTGACTCTTATAAATCTATAATTTGTGTAAATTCACAACAATCATTCTTAAATAATTTTAATTAGTTATTCTTATCTTTTGTTTATATCGATAAAACAAGTAAAACTGAATTACAATTTTATACTTTCTTATTCAAGTACTTTAACTTTTATTTGAGTAAATGAATGAGCCGGAAAGGAATAAGATAGTTTATTACCTTTAACATCAACCTCTTTTACTACAGGATTATATTGATCTTTTTTATCATAAGTAAATGGATCAGTAAGAGAATCGCTGTTTATAAACGTTGCTTCAGCTTTTCCAGTAAAAGCGCCTTCATTGCTAATTATATCGGCAGTAATTGCTTTATCCTGATGTCTGTTTACTACATTTACATATACTGTTTTCGTGTCTTTAGAATAAACCGAAGTAACATCGAGAAAAGATACTCCATTATATTTTGCAGTATTAAAAGTATCGCATTCAACATACGTATCAATTGAATTGCCACGGCAGTTAACCGAAAATAATTTATATGTTTGGAACAAAGGTGATTTGAAAGAACCTTTATCTTTATCGCTAGCAAGCAATGATGTAAGCATGGTAAAGTTAGCCATTTTAACAACATCTGCATGGCGTATAAAAGCATTCAAACATTGAGCAACTGGAAGAACATTTAGCATACTTCTTCCAAAAGATCCCCATTCGTCAAATGAAATATAGATTGGGTTCTTGAAATTTTTCATTGCACTTACTGCTTCAATTTCGGCAGCCGTAACTGTTATTTTTTCCTCAAAATCTTTCGCGCTTTGTCCGATGTAAGTATAGTAGTCACGTGAATTTTCCCAGTAACGGTGTATTGATATATAATCGATCATATCACCCATTTCTTCAAGCACTCTCCTGTTCCAGGTAACCCATTCTCCCGGAGGAACAGTTGAAAAGTGCGATGATCCCGAAGCAACAAGTTTAATTGATTTGTCGACAGATTTCATTGCCTTAGCAGCTTCTCTTCCAATGCTAACATATTCTTCAATCTTTTTATGACCGAGTTCCCATGGAGAACCGTCAACTTCATTTCCAAGATCCCAAATTTTAGCATTGTAAGGTTCCGGATGTCCATTTTTAGCGCGTAAATCCGAATAGTATGTTCCTTTATCATAGTTACAGTATTCAACCCAATAGCATGCGTCCATTATTGTACTTAATCCAAGATTAACACATACAACATTTTCACTCCCAATAGATTTGTTTAAAGCAAACCATTCGTCTGTGCCAACATGATTAGTTTCAATAGCTCCCCAGGCCAGGTTTATACGGGTTGGACGCTGGTCTTTAGGCCCTATACCATCCTGCCAGTTATAACCCATAACAAAATTGCCTCCCGGCCAGCGCATGCATGGTATCTTAAGTTCTTTCATTGCGTCAATATAATCTTTCCTGAATCCGTCCGCGTCTGCAAGTGGTGAAGAAGGATTATATAAGTTCCCATAAACAGTATTGGTGTTTCCCCTTCTCCCGATAGGTTCCATAAACACACCGTAAATCTTAGGATCAATTTCCCCTACAACTCTGGTAACATCAATTTTGATCTTTGCTGTTTGAGCATATACGGAACAAGCGGTTAAAAGAAAGATAGTAATAAATAACTTTTTCATGTTAATATACCGTTTTGTTAGTAAATAATAGTTTGATTAGTATTTTATTAAAAACAATTTATTACTTTTTAACTTACATCCAATAACAAACGTAAATACTACCCGGATATTAATTATTTAAAACTAACCCAATCTACTTCAACATTGCTGCCGCTTTTTAACTGCACTATCAGATTATGATTTCCAGCTTTGTACTTTGATACAGGCGCATGTACAACATTCCAATCTTTACCTTTTAAAATCTTTAGGCTTGAAATCACAGGACCATCGACTTTATCTAAACGAACTTGCAGAGTGCCTCCGGTATTTGATTGTGCTCTAACATTAACAGATTTCAATTTATCTTTAAAGCTTACACTGTTGTATTGAATCCATGAATTAGCTCCATCGAAAATTGTTTTCCATCCGTCAAATCTTTTCGTTGTATCGGCACTGAGAAAAGCTATGGATGTTCCTTTATCACTCTTCAAACTATATCTGTCAATTTGTATTTCTTTTGTTGCATCTGTAATTCCGACACCGCGGAATGATTGAGTAACTTTTTTAATTGTCCCATCTTCATTAAAGAACAAGCTGTCAATTCTTACTGATCTGTTTTTATCGAATAATGGCGATAGATCATTGTAATGATAGAATAGGTACCATTGATTTTTATAATTAATAATTGAATGATGGTTTGTCCAGCATTCCTGTCTTTCATCCATTATCACTCCCGTTACCTTAAATGGCCCCATAGGATTGTTGCTGACCGCATACTCAAGTTGTTCGGTTTTATTCTGTACATGGGGATAGGTCATGTAATAGATTCCGTTTCTTTCGAACATGAAAGGGCCTTCTCTAAGCCCTTTAGAAGGAAAACCTTCAAGCGCTTTAGGTTTATCAACAATTTCAAGCATATTATCTTTAAGCTTAGCAATTGAAAATCCGCCCATTGCTGTAATGATGTAAGCCTGACCGTCTTTATCAACGAATATATTTGGATCTATTCCTCCAATACCTGCAATTGGTTTTGATTCAGGTTTAAAAGGACCGTATGGTTTATCCGATACTGCCACACCTATTCCACCGCGCATACCTTTTTGTTTAGCGGATGCAGGAAAATAGAAATAATATTTTCCATTTCTGTACATACAATCCGGCGCCCACATGCTGTAAGATGTAGAATCGACCCAATCAACTTTATTTTGGCTGACTATAACACCATGATCTGTCCAATCTGTAAGGTTTTCGGAAGAGAAAACATGATAGTCTTCCATAACAAACCATCCCGCACGTCCTTTTCCAGGACGTGCGGGTATATCATGAGATGGATAAACATAAACCTTACCTTCAAATACTCTTGCAGTAGGATCAGCAGAAAACTGATTTCTTATAATAGGATTTTGAGCAAATGTACTATCAAAGGAAAGAAGCACCATAAAATTCAGGATTATCACAAAAAATTTAAAATTTTTCATTACCTAGACTCCAAAAAATTTTATCATTTCATTTGTTCTCATATTACCAGATATAAATTCTAGTCTTCATTATTAATTAATTACTTTTCATTTTTTATTATATCAAGAGCAGCATTTGCAAGGAATATATATTCGGCAGACCCGCCAATAGTAACTTCATTTTCGCCCCACAAGAAAGGCCAGTCATCTTTATTTTCAAGGAAATCAGGTTTTAGCAACATAACTCCAGGAACAATACCGCCGGCAATAATTGAAAAATCTGCTCTGTTATTTCCATATGCAACTTTTTTGGTATGAGTGCCAACTGCTTCAACAAAAGATACGTTAGAATAAGGGTGACAGCCAAAAACGTAATCTAATCCTCTTAAAACGTATTCTTTACCAATAATATCGGGAAATGCCTTATAAGCATAATAGTTAGCAATAGCCCAGTTAACAATTTGACCGCTTCCTCCCCATCCTCCGCCTGAAATTGGCATTCCATAAGGATTTTTGTTGTCCATTTCGTCTATTGATTTTTTGTAATTGATAATATAATCTTTTAATTTAACTTTATAAGCGTCATCAAAATAAGGTACTGCTTTCAAAGCAGTTGAGATTCCTCTGCCTGCAAAAAATACCTGGCCAAAATCAGCGCGTCTACTGTTACGTGGTTGTTCAAGCATTTTCCAGATTTCTTCCAGGAACCTGTCGGCATATTTCTTGTCTTTGGTAGTAATGTACAATTGAAGTACAACATCTATATCAGAACCCCTGCCAAACATCATTGCCATTGGGTCATAACCATTGGCAGGCTTTTTAGTTAATTCTGTAGCTTCATCTAGTAATCTTTTTGCACTAGCCAAGCTCCTGTTTGCAAGATCGTCGTTGAAACCTTTAAGGGCACGGCTTGCTTCAGCCAATGCTGCAGCTGTTTGAAAATCTAAAAAAGGCTGACGATTAGTGAATGCCCAACGATCATCCATTGTTCCGCTGGATTTACCATCAGATTCATAAGGTTTCAAATTTGGATTGTAAGGCAGATTATCAGTTATATCAGCTGCATCACCAAGATGATGGTATTGGTGCAGGTTAGGTACAACAATGCCTCTAACCGGGTGACCGATATTTTCACATTGTGCAACAAGGTTCAGCGTACCATGTTCAATTTGCTGCAGAATATCCGGCTTGCCGTCAGGACGATGAATATCGACATAGCGTGTCTTTTGGTCAATATAAGTTTCATCTCTGTCAACTTTGAATTGTTCCCATGCATCAACAAAACTTGAAATGACCATATTGTGCGAATCGGTTTGAATATCAAAATCACCGGCATCGAACCAGCCGCCTACTGCCATGTTAGGAATACGTTCCAATGGTTTATATTTTGTATCGGTTGTAGGTCCCTGACGGTAACCATCGAAATGCTGATGATTAATTGGCGCCTGAAGGCAATCATCCAGGTAAGGAACACCATGCCATACTTTGTATGCTTCGTTTACTTCCATGTGGTCCATTTGCACAGGGAACCAAACATCTAAAGTTGGATGCCATACATTGTTATAAACATCTTTGTTGATAGTGAATGTATTTGTTTTTTCATTTCCATACTGGATATAATAAAGACCTGGCTCATTGATGGAACTGAAATCAAACTTTGCATAATTATAGCGGAGATATTTTCCCCACACTTTTACATCACCTTTAAATATTTCTGTTGATTGACCTTCTGCATTAACCTGAAAGATTGATGCCGAAGTTAATGGAGTATCATTTTTATCTAATTCAATAACAGCAATCTTTTCTTGATTAGGAGTATACCCAACTTGTGAGAAACCAATGTTTGGTTTTCTGATCCAGTTTGGAATTGCATTCGGTTCCAAATAC
Source organism: Melioribacter sp. (assembly GCA_003155655.1). Lineage (GTDB taxonomy): Bacteria > Bacteroidota > Ignavibacteria > Ignavibacteriales > Melioribacteraceae > Fen-1258. The sequence continues at coordinate 4,821 of PMDS01000104.1, read as the reverse complement.
CATGTTAATACTTTTCCGGTTTTGTTTGCCGGAAGTAAACTGCGAACAATAAACCATCCGTTTTGTGCAAGATTGCGGCCGTCGAAGAGCATCAAATCAGCGTCCGAACTTTTGATTTTAACCATGCGTTCAGGATCTTCCGGGGCTAAGACAAATATTTTACCTGTTGCTAATGGCAATGGGACAATAAATTCATCTCTGCCTCTATCATCAAATGTCGTATGACCGGCAAACTGAGGGATCTTTTTGCTTAATGGCTCCATTTTAGTATCACTTGCAGGATACCTTGGAAAATTATCTGGGTTACCATCCATCATAAACATCTTTTCAAAATAAGCTGATGGTAAAAATTCCAAATTAAATCCGGCAGCACCTTCAAGTTCTTTTGGCAGAGGTTTATCAAGATAAACACTAATCTCAACACCATTATCTTTTGCTGTAACAGTAAGTTTTGAGTTGAAGTTATAATCCTTGTAACGCAGCTCAACATTTATTGTTTTGTTTACTGTATCAACCTTGCGGTCAACAACTTCTGGAATCATATCCCATTGCTCTGGAGTGTTTTGAAGTCTTACAGCACCCCCAGTAGAAGTTCTCACTCCATGATGAATGATTTCGATGCCCGCAGTTTTTTCATCGAAAAACATTCCATTGTATTGGTTACTGTAAACAAGCACATTAATGCCCCGAGATTCAAAGTATCCTGAATCATTTATTCTCAGTTTTTGGCTAAAGGCATAATTAAAAGATAGAACGAAACAAACAAATAAAACCTTTAACCAAGTTCCTAAATGAATAATTGATTGTTTTTGTATCAGGTTTTTTGCTTCACTACTATCAATAAAACAGGTAATCACTTTTTTCATTATTCACCATCTCATTTTTTTTAGATATTCATAAAATTCAGGTGCTCTTTAGGTAAGCATCTTTTTTCTTAATAAATCAATTCTTGCAAGCTTTAGTAAGGCATTGCAATTGAAAATTATTTGCTAACAGGAATGCGAATTATCGTTAGCGAGTTCCCGGGAAACGTTCTCGAAATCTTACTTCCTGATAATTTCACGTCTTCAGTTTTAGGTGAAACTTTTGTTGGTTCTTCCAATGTGTTTTCATCATAAGGATTGGCAGATGTTAATACGATTGCTTTTCCATTTGAGGAAAGTTTTCCAGCGCCTTTCAGATCTATCGTTGTTGCAACTGGACTATTATCAGCATTAACAAGTTTTAGAATTATATCTCCTGATTTATCGTCACGTGAAGCGCTTGCACACAAACTTTTAACTTTTGAACGTTCATCACCAACTTCCTGTAAAAGCTTTCCATCAAGGTATCCTTTAACGGAACTGCCATTTATATCAATTTTTATATCATACCATCTTCCAGGTTCTATTTGCCCCGGAATGCTTTTAGAGATCAAACCCATTTCCATCAGGTAAACAGAATTGTTGTATCCACCAAGGTCCCAGCGAATTCTTTCTCTAATATCCTTATTTCTAAAATAAATTTGGAATCCATTTTCGCCGGATATCTTTCTGGCTTTGAGTGTTATTGTATAATCAGTCCATGATGTATCTCCAACAAAAGCTGTAACACCAGTTGCAATTGCAGATTGTTTCAACACACTGCCTTCAACATTCCATTCACCTAATCCAATTTTTTCCCAGTTATCAATATTTTTTGAGAAGTCAGATTGGAACAGAACCTTTCCTTCCGGAGATACAACTTTAAAATCTTTGAACTCAGCAGAATTGTTCCATGTACCAAGGCCAACAAACCCAGATGAGTATGGCGCTTTTACAGTCGGGGCTCCTTCGATCTTAACTGGCAATGTTACTGTTCCTTGATTGTTTGAAAACATCTCTTGAACATAATAACTTGGTAATCCGTACCAACGATAGCTATCATAGTTGATTAAATTAATTGGCCATCTCTTATGATTTGTATTACAGAATAGCGGCGCATATGAACCCATTACAACAATATCGGAATTTCTTTCCATTCCAGTCATCCACGCTGCTTCTCCAATTGCCCCGCGAAGGTTTCCGTTTCCGGTTCCACTTGTTACCGCATATTCACCAATGAATATTTTTGGTCCTTTACGGTCATAGCTATCATACTTGTTAGCGTTCCAGATGAACCAATCAGGATTGTTGTAATAATGTTCATCAATTATCTCCGGTTTTGGATTATTAGGATGACCACCTGCCCATTCATTTGCAATAAGTTTAATCTCCGGATATATTGCATAAATTGCATTTACAAAAAGCGGCCAGCGTTCAGCATATGGTTCAGTTCCATTTTCATTTCCAATTTCAAGGTATTTCAGATTGAATGGTTTTGGATGACCATTCTTTGCACGCATGCTTCCCCATACTGATGTAACTGGTCCATTCGCATATTCAATTGCATCGAGTGCATCTTGAACCCACTGCCCCATCTGATCCATCGGAACAATTTCTTTGTGAGACATTCCGACATTTATACAGAATAACGGTTCAGCGCCTAAGTCTTCGGCTAATTGCAAATATTCATGAAAGCCCAACCCATTAGTAGCATTGTAATCCCAAATATTCCACAGAGATGTTCTTGAATCAATATTTCCAATTGTATTCTTCCAGTGATTCATTTTTGAAAAATCATCACCCTCAACCCAGCAGCCGCCAGGAAATCTGAAAAACTTTGGATGAAGTTTATCCAATGATTCAGCTAAGTCTAGGCGCATTCCATGATTTTTCCATGTCTGATCCGGTAATAAAGAAATCATATCTAAATAGATAGTTCCGCTTCCTTCGCCGAAAATTTCTAAGTATGCCTTTGAATTACTTATAGATGGTTTGAAATTAACTGTAAAATATTTCCATGAAGCATCAAGTCCTTTTATTTCTCCTGATGCTAATTCTATTCCTTTGTCAGTAACTATTCTTGCATTTAAAGTTGAATTAAATTCATGCTCGGATCTTGCAGCCAATTTCAAAGTATAACTGTTGCCTTGAATTATATTCATTCCCCAGTAACCATCGTTTTCTAAAGTAAACGCCCCATTAACATTTATACACAATGATTTTCTATTGAATGGATTTAGCGGCGGAATTGGCAGCCTCGCTTGAACATTAGCATGAATAATCTTTGCGGTACTTTTTCCATCTGCACTTTTGAATTTCCAATATTGTAAAGTGTCTGAATCTTCAAATGATCTATTTCGCACTAACTCCGGATAAACTCCGCCATCAGCTGATAAGTTGATATCTTCAAAAAATATCCCGAATAAGGTTGGCGAAATTTTATGCCCGGGTTTATTAACTTCAACGATTATCTTCGCATCTACTTTTCCTTGTTGTTGTGCTTGTTGGATAATTGTGAAACCAAAAAGAAATATTACAAAGAATTTAAGAAGGTAAGTTTTCCTGCTCATCATTCGACCTCTATAAAACTTTAAAGATTCATAAACTGTTCTTCATTCCAATTGCATTCTATTTTTATTCAAATTATTCAACTACTTAATTGTGGAGGAAACAATAAATCATTATTGAACCTCAAGAACTAATTAATTCCTGTCACTCCGCCCCACCATTAATAGTATTAATTGTACCATCGTCATTATATTCTAATTCAACAACTTTTAGGCTTCGCAGCCATGTTTTCCCACCTGATGGTACACTATCATGATGAAATAAATACCATTTCCCTTTAAATTCCACGATGCAATGGTGTGTAGTCCAGCCAACAACTGGTGTAAGAATAATTCCTTTATAAGTAAAGGGTCCGTAAGGATTGTCGCCAATAGCATAACAAATTTTATGTGTATTACCTGTGGAGTAAGAAAAATAATATTTACCTTTGTATTTATGCATCCAGGAAGCTTCAAAGAAGCGATGTTCATGATCACTTGCCTTTAGTAAATTACCATTCTCATCTAGAATTCGAACTTCTTTTGGATCTTCACCAAATTCAAGCATATCCGGTCGCAGTTTCACCACTCGAGATGGCAATGCCGGTTCATTATCATTTGGTTCATGTCCGCATTCAATTGCTTTGTTGTTACGGTAACGCTGAAGTTGACCACCCCATAAACCACCAAAGTACATATAGTGGGAACCGTCATCATCGCGAAAAACACATGGATCGATAGAATAACTTCCTTTTATCGGTGATTCCAGAGGACTAAATGGTCCTTCAGGTTTATCACTTACCGCTACCCCAATATGAAAAACATCTGTCTTATCTTTCAATGGAAAATACAAGAAGTATTTGCCATCTTTATAAGCTACATCACAATCCCATAATTGTCGGCCAGCCCATGGTATATCTTTAACATCAATGGCAACACCGTAATCTTTTACCGGACCATCAATTGTTTCCATGGAGAATACATGATAATCGCGCATATCAAAATGATCGCCATTATCGTTTTCGGGGATACCCGACTCAATATCATGCGAGGGATAAATGAATAATTTATCATTAAATACATGCACAGCCGGATCAGCTGTATATAAATGATCAATTAAATATCTGGGTTTTTTCATATTCTTATCTTTTATGTTAGTTTATATTTAGTTAAATATATTTTTCCTGCCAAGCTGTTCGATTTTCTTTATTCAATTTTGTTTACCAAAAGAACTTAACTTTAAATATAAGTTAATTATCAATAATTAACTCCAGTATGTCTCTCATGTAAATTGAAAGTCAGATGGGTTTAAAAGTGATTGTCTATTGAATTAAAAAAGATTCAAATATTAAATCATCATGTAGAGTAGGACAAGAGCGCAACGCTGTTCAGACATTGTGAGCCTTGACTGTTTCTCTCCTTTCGGACGAGTG
>PMDS01000105.1 GCA_003155655.1 Melioribacter sp. | reverse complement strand
ATCAATTGGCGTAAATACCGTTTTTGCGTAACGTGAGTTATAATTCATTTTTATGATTACCCGTCAACACTTTTATTTTATTTATGATTATTTCCTCTAAACAATTTTGCTATTTAAAGATCTTCCGTAATTCTAATTGACTTACCAGCTTTAATATTAAAAGTTTTTGTCTTTTCACCATATCGGACAACGCAAGGATTTCCCAGAAGTGATTTTATTTCACATGAGCCAAGTTTTCCGTTTTTCCAATTCATACTAACTTCAAATCCACCGCGGGCTTTTAATCCTGTTACTGATCCGTCAATCCAGCTATCCGGCAATGCCGGTAATAAATTAATTTCACCGGCATGACTTTGTATTAAACATTCTGCAACTGCCGCAGTGAAACCGAAGTTTGCATCCGATTGATTATTGCCCTGATTATGCAGATTAGAACCCAACCTTCCGCCTTCAAATCTTCTTATCAATGTATCTGTTTTTGCTTTGTTCTCAAGACGAGCCCAGTCACAAATATCCCATGAAAAAATCCAGCCGCTATTTCCCCGCCGGGGTTCAAGCCATTTTCTTATTGCATCCGCGAACTTTGGCTCACCGCGTAATGTAATTGAACTGCCGGGGTAAAATGCAAAGTTTGCCGAAATACAATGTCCTTCTTTTCCTCTCTGCCAATCTTCTAGCCAAACCTGTAACCAGCCATCTTTTCCTAACTGAAACGGCGGGATTTTTTTAAGCGCTGCTTCAAGTTCACTTCCAAATTCCTTATCAACTTTTAAAATCTTACCGGCTTCTGTGCAATGCGGAAAAAGTTCTCTTATAATTCCAATATCCATTGTAGTGGATGGTGATATGAAATTTTCTTCACTGCCGGAATTAATAAAGAAACCCTGTTCAGGTGACATTGAGAATGGAATTACTAACCAATTATATTTTGGGTGTATAACCATCAAGTCAATTAAAAATTGGGCTGAACCTTTCAAAATTGGATAATACTCTTTAAGAAATTTTTTGTCTCCGGTATAAAGATAATGTTCCCAAATATGTTGACACAGCCAGCTACCACCAATAGGCCACATACCATACCGCGCTGCATCAACTGGCGCCGTTCCCCTCCATAAGTCGAAGTTATGGTGAACAACCCATCCCCGGCAATTATATTCTTCTTTTGCCGTTCTTGCGCCGGCCACCGAAAGATCTTTAATTGCATCGAACAAAGGAAGATGACATTCACTTAAGTTGCAAACTTCTGCAGGCCAATAGTTCATTTGAACATTAATATTGGAAGTATATTTACTGCCCCATGGAGGCGATTGCTCCTCATTCCAAATTCCTTGCAGGTTTGCAGGTTCGCCGCCTTTCCTGCTGCTGGATGCCAGCATATACCTACCGAATTGAAATATTTTTGAAGCAAGATCAATATCTGTTCCGCCCGCTTTAACAAGTTTGAGGCGTTCATCAGTAGGTTTACTATTCATTGATGAATCGCCGATTGAAAGATGGACCCTGTCCATCAAACCATGAAAATCCTTTTCATGTTTATTAAGCAATGTGTTGTAATCCTTACTTGAAAGACTGCTTAAGATTTTTTCGCAGGTTGATGCAGGATCACCGCTTATATCTGTATAGTTTTTAAAACTTGTAACCGTAGTTAGGATCAATGTTACGGAAGTTGCATTATTTATTATCAAACTTGTGTCGCTGACACTTTGCTGACCATTTACCGGAAGAGCAAGCAATACAGTTTGAAATTTTAAACCCTTTCCATCAACATTCGCAATCAAAGAGCTAAGCGCGTTTTTCGGAAGCGGACCATGCCAGGTTCCATTCATCATCAGCTTACCTGATTTTGCAATAACATTATCCAGGTACGGACTTTTAAATTTTGCCTCAAGTGAAATGCTGTTTGGTTTACTGCAAGTAAAATGAACAACCATGACATGATCGGGATATGACATGAAAACTTCACGGGTATATTTAGCATCGCCGTCATTGTAAGTGACTTTTGCAATTCCTGTTTCCATATCGAGTTCGCGGTAGTAATCTTTAACATTCCCGCTGTTTTTAAAATTAAGCAGCAAATCACCTACCGGTTGATAAGCTTGTTGATTAGCAGGAATACCGTAGAAATGTTCATTAATCATCTTCTCGGCTTCTTTATATTTACCTGCAAAAACCAGATCACGAATCTGAGGGAAATACTTATAACCTTCGGGATTTGTATAATCATGCGGGCGGCCGGACCAGAATGTCCCTTCATTAAGTGCAATTCTTTCATTCTGAACTCTGCCAAAAACCATAGCGCCCATGTAACCGTTTCCGATGGGCATACCATCAAGCCACTTCTCTCCCGGTTGTTTGTACCACAGAACCATATCTCTTTTCGATTTAACAAAAGATTTTGGGCTATTTGTTTGACAAGGTGTATGCATTGATAAAAATGTCAGCAATGCAATAAAACTTACGAGTAGATTTGATATTGTATTTTTCATAATTCTCATTAGAATGTTTATCACTTTAATAAAGAGCTAAAATAGAATATGACAGTAATTAACTCACCTTACGCATAATTTAATTTATAACCACGTCCTTCAGGACGTGGAGTCTAACCAAGTAAAATAATTCCGGGCTTTAGCCCAATTCTTTGTTTAATTGAAACATAATTTCGTTATCAGCTTACATCTTCATAATGAACTCGAAAATATGAATGCATGCTTTGCTATGAAGTCATAAAATCAATTGGTGTAAATACCGTTTTTACGTAACGTGAGTAATCAATATGAAAAATTTGTTTTTTACTTTCAATAGTTCAATCACTTTATTAATTATTATAAAATTCTATTTTTCACGGAACATTAAAGCATCAATAGATACCGGCCCGTGACCACAATTGATAATCTTAATAATATGTTTACCTGAAGTTAATCCTGATACTTCATAAACAATCTGCTGTGCTTGACGCACCCCTGAAGTAGACAGGTCTGCTATTGTACTATTAGCATTGTCAATTTGAATCTCCATCTTACCGGCACCGGCTTCTTTGGGTGCAATAACAGCGATATTATCACCAGTAAACGAACAACTCCACACATCTCCGGTATTTACGCTGGTAGTCAAATCGTTATTGAAGTCTCCCATTCCCAGGTTGCAATGGCGAAACCAACCAGGCGCAGTTACACCCGGGTCATCATCATTAAACAATCCCTTGTCATGAGTGATACGCAGAACTCTAAATTTATTTAGTAAAGATTGATCCGGAATCTCCGTTTGAGATTGAACTGAATTATCAGGTGTTATATTCAATCCATTTTTATCCTGTAAGAATTTCATTGAAACATTCGAACCGAGAAGTTCAACCTTTATTACTTTACCCAAAGTATTTCCTTGAGAATGAAGAGCTTTAAGAGTAATTGAACTGTCTTTCCAATCTGACAGAGTCGCGTACACATACCCGTTCTTCCGGGTATAATAAACATTTGATTCACCATAGATTTCAAATGGACGCGATCCATAAACTGCTTCACCATTGATTTTTAACCAGGCACCAACATCTTTACAAATACGAATTACCTCCGGATCAAGATCACCACGACCGTGCTGAGTAATGTTTAGTAGCATAGTACCATTACGCGAAACATTTTCCATAAGTAACCGGATAATTTTTTTCGCGTCCATATACTTCATTCCTGTCATGTAATGCCAATCAGCAATACTCGTTTCTGTCTGGAATGGATACGCCATAATTTCCGGTTCAATGATTGCCTCAGTACTTTTTACTAATGCACGATCAACAAATGGAAGCAGTTCCGGGTTATTTTGAAAACTGTTGTAATGGCCTCCAACACCTTTCAGATTGATCACAACATCAGTTTTTCCATTATTCCATTTCAATGATTTATTGTAGTAGTTTGCTATTAGTTGAGGAGCAAGAAATCCTAATCCCATATTTACACCCAAATCCATTTGAGAATCGCCGGCATGTTCATCAAAATAAATCAGATCAGGATGATATTTAGTAATAGCGTCATCAACTCTCCACATAAACTGATTTGCAAATGGAGATAGTAAAGGATTTTTTTTATCATGAACCGGGCCATAAAGATCAACGGGATCTAACCCTTCCCACCATTTTCCTTTCCCATCAAGAATGGTTTGAAGCGCGTCGTATGGAATACCTTTCTTTAAACCTTTCATATCGCTTGAATACCTAACAGTCATAAACTGTCCCCATGTACGTCCGGGAGAGTTGTGAAAACCAATACCAAAACGTAAGCCATGGTTTCTGGCAATTTTTTCCCAAATGCCAACGATATCTTTTTTAGGACCAACATTAACAGAATTCCAAGGCTGGTAAGATGAATTCCAGCAATCAAAATTATCATGATGAACTCCCATCGCCATAAAATACCGGGCGCCCATCTCAACAAATAAATTCATCAATTCATCCGGATTCCAACGGTCTATTACCCAATTGTTGCAAATGTCTTTATAACCATATTCAGAAGGGTGACCAAATTGATTCAGGTGATAATTGTATTGTTTGCTTCCCTGGATATAAATCCCACGAGCATACCAATCACCCTGCTCTGGCATTGATTGCGGATCCCAATGAGCCCAAGCGCCAAACTTTGCATCGCGCCACCATTCCGGAACGGTATAGATTTGACTTATCCCTTTCCAATCCGGCGGATACTTTCCAACAGCAACCGGTAAAGGAGGCAGATTCCATATATCAGGTTGTAAATCTAAATCACCATTTCCAACAATTATTTTATCAATGTTCAGGGCTACATCTGAGGAATCGATACGAATAGTTAATGCAGCATTTTTAGGAATAGCAATATTAATTATTGCATGAAGAAAAGAACCTAAGACTGCCCCGGAAGAATGCACATTCACTTTAATAGGTTTCTGATTGTTAACAAGCACACTGATAGTACCAACATTCAGAGAAGCGTAGCGAATGGCTATTTTACCAGCTTCCGGAAGTCCTTCAAATTGTATCCCTTGGTTAGGTTTAGTCAAACTTACTGTATAACCTTTGGATGCACAGCTATCAATCATTTTGGAAGCAGATGAAATTAGTTTAGCACTCTCGGCTTCAAAAGAATGTTGTGCAGAAACAATATTAACCAAAAACAAAAAACATAGCAGGAACTTTATTTGTAAGACATATTTGAGCATGATATATTTCTGCCTGTCATTCATAATGCCACAATAAAAATTAAATGTCCTTGTTTTGTTAACTATTTTGTAAATCTCCACCAGTCGAAATTGAACAAATCTTTTTCTCCTCTGAACACAAAGAACAAATCATGGACACCTTTAATATTATTCACAGGAGTAGTAATTGTTTTCCAAATATCACCTTCACCGGAAGTATTAACATTAATAGTTCCTAATATTGACCCATTAATATTGTCAGTATGAATTTCAATTTTTCCGCCGTTCAAAGAAGCCACACTTACCTCGACGAAAGCTGCCCCTTTTGAAAAGTCAACACCTTGCACTTTAAAGTAATCGCCGTTATGAATAGAGGTAACAATTAATCTGTCGGCAATCTTTTTCCCTTTGTCCCATGATATATTCCGTTCCCATTCAGTAACCAATTCTGTTTTAAGTCCTTCGCTGAACGCCATTGTTTCGGCTTCAACGTGGTTATACGGGTTTACGTGTTCAAGTTGTTTGACACCTGCCGTTGACCAGAACGGAAGTTTCTGAATTGTACCATCAGTATTGTAAATTATTCTATCTGCACATATTGAACGTCTTTCATAATGCTTTGACATGTTTTTTTTCAGTATGGCATAATTAAAACCAAACACATAAGAGTTCCCTTTGTAGTCAATGATTCCGGGATGGTTTCCGTTTGAGCGCTGGTCGCCTTCCATAATCATTCCTTTATACTCCCATGGACCTGACGGAGAATTGCTCATAGCATAGCCAATTCCTTCAGGACAGCATGTAGAAGCATACGCCAAATAATAATGCCCGTTACGTTTCCAGACCCAGGGTCCTTCCTGGTAATTGGCAGGTTTGGAAGTGTCTTTAACAATTTCGCCCGAATAAGAAACCATATCTTCATTCAATTTAACATAGTAGAAATTAGGATTTCCCCAATAGAGATAAGCCTGACCATCATCGTCAATTAATACCGTGGGGTCAATGTCTTGCGGTCCATTCTTAATCAATGGCTTTCCAATTGGGTCTATGAAAGGTCCATATGGGCTGTTAGAAACCAGTACGCCAATTCCAGCGCCATCTGGCATGGGGCAATAAAGATAGAATTTCCCGTTACGATAAATACACTGAGGTGCCCATGCGCCGTTATCATAAGGTACCCATTTGAAATCTTTTAAAGATGCTACAACCCCGTGGTCAGTCCAATTCACCATATCGGTGGAGGTGTATAGTAACCAATTCTGCATTTTAAATCCAAAGGCATCGTCTTCATCGTGGCTGGTATAAAGAAAAACCGTATCCTTATATACCATCGGAGCTGGATCAGCAGTATATTTTGTCTGTATTATTGGGTTTTGCGCATTTAAGGTAAAAGACATAACAACAATGAAAAAGACAACTTTCCAAATTACTGATACAATTTGTTTTTTTGTTTTTATTTTTTCTGGCATCATTCATTAACCTCAATTCTCATTAATAGCTTACCTTACGCATAATTTAATTTATAACCAGGTCCTTCAGGACGTGGAGTCTAATCAAGTAAAATAATTCCGGGCTTTAACCCAATTCTTTTTTTAATAGAAACATAATTTTGTTATTAACTTACATCTTCATCCAATTTGTTTGGGCTGAAGTCCTTTTTCTTTTATGTTATCTTTATCCTCCGCCGTGAACGGCGGAGTTATATTAATAACCATGTTCTTTCAGGACAACGAACAGCGGAGTTATTTTTATAACCACGTCCTTCAGGACGTGGAGTCTAACCAAGTAAAATAATTCCGGGCTTTAGCCCAATTCTTTTTTTAATAGAAACATAATTTTGTTATTAACTTACATCTTCATAATGAACTCAAAAAAACTGTCATTAATTTCCAATACAGATTTTATACGCCATTCTACCAACTCACTATTCACAGTGATGCATCCGGTTAAGATGACTGCCCGGATAAATATAAATCTCTAACCGCAACAATATCACAATCTATTTTGAACCAACTTCAATCACAGCATTGAACGCCGGCTTGGGCTGCAACTTGCCATCAAACAAAAGTGCATCTTGACCACGGCGCCAGGACCGGTTGTCGCTGATGCCCCAGAAAGTTACACGATCGATAACGTCTGCATGACGTTTGAATATTTCAAACAATTGTCTATATACTTCTGCCTGCTTCAGGTAATTCTCTTTTGGAATTGTTCTATCGCCGGTACGGACACCAAAAGCGCCGCTGTTGCTGCCTGTTGCTGTAACATCCAACTCGGTGATGCTCACTTTTAGTCCCAATGAAGCATAGTCAGTGATCGCTTTTTCTACATCACCTATGTTTGTGTCCAAATGCCAGTGTCCCTGGATACCCACGCCACTGATCGGCGCTCCTTCTGCTATAAGGCGCTTGAGTAGAATCATTGAACTGGCATGTTTACCATTATTCTCTACTGCACCCTGTTCTATATTATAGTCATTATAAAACAGCATTGCATTCGGGTCAGTTTCATGCGCCCACTTAAATGCCATTGTCAAAACGTCCGGACCAACTGTTTTGTACCAGCTGAATTTACGTAGATTCTCAGTCTTGCCTGCACCGCTATCTGCAATCGATTCATTGACAACATCCCAGCCCCTGACTTGTCCTTTATATCGTCCAACTACTGTAAAAATGTGTTTTTTCAACCGCTCCAATGCTAATTCACGAGTTGCCGGCTGACCATCTGCACCCTGGAAGAACCAGCGGCCGGTTTGTGAATGCCAGACTAGAGTATGACCCCAAACCTTGACGCCGTTTTGCTGGCACCATTTAACCATCGCATCGGGAGTATCAAAACTGTATGTATCTTCTGTGGGATGGGTTGGCTGCGGTTTCATGCAGTTTTCCGGAGTAAGGATATCATAATTTTTCTTAATATTCGCAAGCTCGGCATCTGAATACCCTTTCAGATCTCCTGCTGTACCTATAAGAAATTTCCCTGCATAAACCTCTTTAAGCCCTTTCAAGGAATCTACTGCAGAATTATTTTGACAATATGCGGTAACTGTAAATAACGCACATGCAATTAAACTAAGTATCATTTTTCTGTTAATCATATTTCCCTTCCTTTAGATATTTATAAATGTTTTACAGCCACAACTTAACAGACCTGCTATTATCTTTGCTTCCGTCCAGTTGAAAGGCATCCCAGATTGAATTCTAGGTTGTTGTAAAGACAAAAGCAACCAAAGCAATAAACAATAATTTTTTACTCATTACAAACGGTTCCTTCCATATTACTATTTTCCATCTTCCAATAATTTCATAAAAGCAAGTAATGCTCCCCAGTGATAAAATTTATCGCTGTTTCTTACATCATCACCAGCTCCTGTAACAGAGTTGTTATTTTCATAAACGTGATGTTCCCCATTCCATGATTTTAAAATTAATTTGCCGGATTTTTCAACCAGATCTTTTCTGGCATCAGGCAAATTGTAGTTCCTCATGCCGCAATAAACTAAGAAATTCATAGGCGCCCAGATTCTTCCTCTCCAATAGTCGTTATCCTTAAATGCAATATCGTTCCTTGCTATCGATGGCATTATCCAGTCACCCCAGAATTCATCCGGATTATAAAAATGTTCTTTCATCATCCGTTCAGCTTGCTTTTGAGATGCAACCCGGGCAAGTAATGGATAAAATAATGTCGGCGATAATCTATTACTTAATTTTCCGTTTTTTAGATTTTTATTGAGGAATATACCTGATTTCTCGTCATAAAGAGAGGCAAGTTTTTTTGAATATTTCTCAGCACGTTTTTCAATTTCATTTTTAATATCATTCTTCCCTAATTCTTTAGCAATTTTAGAAAGGTGCTGACAATCTAAAACATACATGCTCATTAAACCAACATCGGCAAGCAGCATTTTATGTTTTACCGAATCGAATGCAGCCTCATCATACATAGGCGAATTATCAAGACCGGATTCCCACATAGCTGCTTGTTTTGTATTAATCTGTTTAGACAGCGATTTGGGCATTTTTTCTGCATAGTCTAGATCACTTCCCCAACAAAGATAACCATCAATATCCCGTTTGCTTTCCCACCAGCGGTTCCATGACAGGAGCTCATCAAATACTTCCTTAAGAAACCATTTCTCTTTGTATTTTTCATAAATTTTCCAAACAATATATGAACCAACAGGAGGTTGTGAATGGTCTTCACTTTTGCCGACCCCGGCGCTGCAATTAGGCACAAAACCAGCTGAAGTTATATTTTTTGTAACTGCAATAGCGTTTGCATATGAAAGATCTTTGTTATCAAGTGAATACATATACGATGCGAAATAGGTATCCCAGTCAAATAATACCCAGCCGTTCCACCAGCCGCAGTTCCAAATGCGGCTGACCGGTGAAATAACAATTTTATGTGTCGGTTCATAAATTACATCCCATGCCAGAACTGATTGCATCGCATCATACAATGAGCTATCTGAACCATATACTTTTTTTGTATCCTCAAGTTTTTTCCCTGCCAGGTTTACTAATGTTTCTATCTCGCTTTCATTTTTATCAACATAAGTTGACACGATAATCCTATCATTTAAAGGGCAGGTAATTGTAGAATCATTAAATGATATTTTTCCTTTAGTGCTTATGTAAAATTTTAGCTCTTCGTTATTACCTCGAAACACAAACCCGTCTTTTACAACTTCGACTTTACCTTTTTTTCCCCAGATCATATCTGGTTTTATTAAAACCACTCCTGAATTCTTCGATTTATCAGGAGTAATAATAATCACAAGGTTTTTTGCGTCTGAAGCTGTTTTAACATTTATATTAATATTTCTCCAGTCGACTGCTAACTCTGTATAGGAACCATCGTAAGCATGCGGGCCGGGGATAACATTTTCAATATCCCTACCACGCCTGCCGATCAATGCTTCTCTTAAGATAGCACCTGACTTCAGATCCTGCAACTGAAAATTAATTGCAAAGTATTCCGGTAAAAGTACCTGGGATAAAACACTGCGAGTGTTCCATGTATTCCAGCCGGAGGCAAGTTTTCTTTGCATTTCATTATAGTATTCTCCGGGTGTTTTATTTTGACTATTGGCACGTTTACTTGCTTGTGCAAATAATGTTGTGAAAGATAAACTGAGCATTATCACTACTAACAGCGCAATTGTTTTCTTGATTATTTGGTTAACAATATTTTTCATTTTACCGCTTCCCATTTATATTTTAGTAAAATTTATGTCCTCAAATCATTATTACTGTAAAACAATTTTCCATATCATTTATAATTTGGAATTATTTGAGTCTTAATAAATATCCTGATCATAATTAATAGAACTATAATAAGTTAATTGCCGTAAGAAAAAACTTTATGGCACTTTTTAACAACTTTCATCTCCTCGTTTTTACTTTTTGAAATCTTCATAACTATTTTACGCCATCTTTTTGAATCAGCTTTAATGTATAAGAGATACAATCTATCCCAATGCTATCAGGTTAGCAGCATTGCATATTATTCCTATGAACTCAACCCCTATTTCCCCTTCTCTTATTAAGAGAAGGGGATTAAGGGGATGAGTTATTTTTGTTAACCTGACAGCATAACAATCTATCCTACCTCAGAGACCCAATCATTTGGTTTATGATTGCCAAGCTTCAAATGTATTTTCACCGGTTTGTTCTCAGGCAGTTGTATCTCGCAGTCGGCTTTGCCTCGGTGAAATGTTGATGCAAGAACTCCGCCTGGTGCTGATATTTCTTCGATACCATAACGGGCAATCAATGTGATGTCTTGCTTTATTAATGAGGTGATGGTTAGTTCTACTTTTCTTGCATCCATATCCCAGCTCAGCTTGTCTATCCTTGCAAAAGTGCGGGCAAGCATACCTTTGATCGAACCCTTTTTCAGCGAAAGAGGAAGCGCAGGTAATATCTCAATTACTCCGGGACGAGAATAAAGTAACATCTCCATTATGATTGCAGGAATTCCAGCCTGTGCATCAGGTATTGGAATACCGTAAGGTTCGCGTGAGCATCTCAATGAGTTGCTGACGTAACCCTGTTCAATCATTTGCCTCAATTGGATGTCAACAATAATATTGTCTTTGAGCCGGGTTCCAACCAGGGCGCGGTGGCAACGGGTATAAGCCGCCAATGTTTCGCCGGCGACTCCTTTTGGCATTGTATCAAATGCGCGCCTCCTGTCGGCAATCTCAGCAGCCCGGGCAAGCTGTGGTGTACGATCCGGATCAATTTCATCACCAGGCCAGACACCGTATAGATGCGAGATATGCCGGTGACCATAATGTTCTTGCAGTGCAGGCCCTCCCCATTCCTTCAAAGTTCCGTCCGCTTCCATCTGGTAGGGCGGCATCTTGCTTAACATCGCCTTCCATTTCGTTACGTTTTCATTTTCAATATTCAGGGTCTCGCACGAAGTTATCAGATTGGTCAATACTTCTCTGCACACAGCTATATCCATCGCGGCATTGATCATCAAAGGTTCTGTCAAGTTGGTTCTTGCTGGTGTGTTCTCGGGAGAGATCGATGGTACAAAAATATAATTTCCGTTTTTGTCGGCGAGAGTCAGGAAATCTTCATAAAATGCTGCCAATTCTTTATAGGCAGGAACTACCCGGTTGCGGAGAAATTCCAAATCTCCTGTAACCAGGTAATGATCCCAAAAATGACGAAGACACCATCCTCCCGCAGAAATCCAGTAAGGCCAGATCCCTATTTCAGGCATATTATTATAATAAAAATTAACGCCGAAACCTTTATCAGGAAAGAGTGGATAAGAAGTCCCGCGAAAACCGAAGATGTTCTTTGCGTTGTTTCTGCAATCAGGCGCGATTTCCTCCATCCATTTGAAATAGGCTTCCATACCTTCTTTGAGATCACCCTGAACTGCACCTGCCGTCTGAAGGTTTATTGTTGAATTAACTCCGGCTGCAATGCTCGGATACTTTCCACTATTGATAATGAACCAATAGCGTCCCATCTCAAATATTTTATCTAATAATGCCGGTGAAAAGTCCGGCCTTGATTGTTGATCAACTAAAAGTTCCTCTAATGACATACCATATTGCTGATCCCCGCCGAAATCAACAGTAACACGATTTAAAATTTCTGACTGTATCTTTTGATGCCGTTCCAATAATACATTATAATCAGAAGTCAGTCCTTCCACCGCTTTCTCAAGAGCTTTAACTTTGTCGTTGCTGAAGTCGGAAAAATGTTCTATGCGTGTAAGTAACGTAACCGATGATGCATTCTTGATAACAAGAGTATTCCCATCCATTTTGGCTGAACCACCGGTGCGGACTACACGGGTTATTCCGGCGAATCCACTATTATCCACCGAGGTATCTAAAAGACATTTGTAAATTAACCTCAATTCGTTGCAATCCAATTTTACTTCATTTGCTTCAACGCCCTTTGGAGCCAGTCTTTTCTGATCTTCTGTCAACTGAGTAAATGCTAACATATCCGGATTTGTTGTTCCAATTCCACTTGTTGCACCCCAGTCCATTCCGGAAACCAAACTCCATTGCGCGGATTTCTCCAAGGAGATCCCGATGTTCATTGTCTTACCAGGTGGAGGTGTTAGTTTTTGAACAACTACATTGTCGGGCCGGGATGTAAATGTTTGACGGAGCCAGTCTCCGTTTTGGTCTGTCCAGGCCACTTTTATTTCGCAATTCTCAAAATTAACAGTACGCAAATAGTTCATGACAGGGCTGGTTTCAATAAGATTAAGCTGCATGAGAAATGCAGGGATAGTCAGATGCGGCTCGGTATCCTGCTTCACTGGACTTTCATTCATATTCTTAAGAGCCAGTGCAAGGGCTTCATTTGTTTTACCATTCATAGCCAATTGCCTGACTTGTGAAAAGATAGCTGCAACGTTAGGCGCTTCAATTGGTCTCTTCCACGGCATTAACAAGCTTTCATGGTGGAAAAGGATTTTTTCCGAATAGGGGTCGCCCATCAACTCAATTGTCATTTTACCATTACCTGATGTAAGGGCTTCTCTTACTGAATTTCCCTGGGCAATACTGCAAAAGCCATGCTGTGGAACAATCTCCCGTTTAACCCGTTCTGCCAATGGCATAGGAGATACCGGATATGATCTTCCCACAACTGGCGGTTTGGGAAGGAATGGTCCCTTTTGAACTCGTTTAAGATACTCTTTTGAACGATTGTCTGCTTTCAGAATTCCTTTTTTAGAGGATTTTGTTTCATCCGATGCAAGCAATGGTGATATTTCCATGGAAGCCATCAAGCCGGTAACGGCTGCACTTGCTTTAAAAAATTCTCTACGTTTCATATATTTTTTATTTTTAATTATTAGTTATTCCCAATTAATCCAATCCAGCGGGTTGCGCTGACCAATTTTCAAATGAATTTCCACAGGCTTTCCTTCCGGAAGATGCAAATTGCAGGTTGCCTCGTCCGGCTTGGGTCTTGATACCAAAGCTCCTGAAGAAGTAGAAATTTTTATGATACCATACCGGGCAATCAGAGTTACCTCCTGTTTCCTGACAGAGGTGACGGTTAAGTCCACAGTCCGGGCATCCATGTTCCAGGTAAGTTTGTCCAGTCTCGCAAATGTACGAAGGAGCATTCCATTGATGGATCCCTTATTCAATGTGGGAGGAAGAGCCGGAAGAACCTCGATCACTCCGGGACGAGAGTATGCTAACATCTCCATCATGATTGCAGGAATCCCACCTTGTGCATCGGGTATTCGCATATTAGCGTAAGGGTCGTGAGGACACAGAAGCGTAGTACCAACAAAACCTTCTTCAAGAAGTTGACGCAGTTCGCTATCCACCAAATAATTATCTTTTAGTCTTGCGCCAATCAAGGCGCGTTGGCAATGGCTATGAGCTGCTAACCGCTCATGCACGCGCTTTCGGTTTGCTATTACCAAAGCCTTTGCCAGCAGCGGTGTGCGATCCGGATCAAATTCGTCGCCGGGCCATGCGCCGTAGCCATGAGAAATATGACGGTGGTTATAACGTTCTCCCAGGTCGGACCATGCCCATTCCTTCAAGGTCCCATCTGGTTCGAGCATGTAAGGAGGCAGCTTGGTTAGCATTGCTTTCCATTTCGGTGTACTGCCTGCTTCAATGCCCAATAATTCACAAGCTTCAACCAAATTGGACAGAACTTCCCTGCACACTGAAATGTCCATTGTGGCATTTATAACAGCCATGCATCCGGGGTTAAGATTACCAGGATTATTCTCAGGAGAAAAAGATGGAACGAAAACATAATTTCCGTTTTTATCTGTAACTGTCAGAAAGTCCTCATAGAACAATGCCAGATCCTTATAAATTGGAACCATACGGTTACGAAGGAAATCCAGATCACCAGTAGTAAGATAGTAATCCCAGAACGGCCGGACGACCCAGCCACCAGCGCTAATCCAGTATGGATGCGGCCATGTTTCTCCGGTGCTATCTGCGTGATCGTAACTGGTAAAAACACCGGAATCTTTTGTCGGCGCAATAGGATAATGGGCGCCCCGCATACCATAAATATTTTTTGCGTTAGAATGGAAATCAGGTACCAGACTTTCAATCCAGTCGAAGTAGGCCAGTTCGCCTTCGCGGTAATTGCCAATGTTCATTGGCGCAACTTGTAAATTAGTATTGACATTCGTTAATGCAGATACGCTGCGGTACTTACCCGTAGTGATGATGAACCAATAGCGGCACATCTCGAAAAAAGTTTTAAGAAAAGCACCGGAATAGCCTGGGCTGCTTCGCTGATCTGATAGAAGTTCCTCAGCTGAAAGTCCAAATTTAGAGGCATCGCCGAAATCCACTGTAACACGGTTTAGCATCTCTGCCTGTACTTTTCGAGCCCGCTCAAGTAGTTTAGTATAGTCTGGGGTAAGTCCTTCAAGTGACTTCCGTACAGCTTCTACCTTCTCTTCGCTGTAATCCGGCAAATATTCAATACGCGTTAGCAATATTACAGATGAAGCATTCTCTACAACCAGTGTATCTCCATCCATATGGGCTGAACCACCCTCCCGTACAACTCGGGTTATATTGGCATAACCCCTGTTATCAACAGAAGTATCCAAACAGCCTTTGATAATCAGCCTCTGCTCGTTGAAATCTTTTTGTGCTTTGCTGGAACTGCTGCTTGCTGCTGGTGTTCCGCCCGGTCCTCCTGAACCGCGCCCGGGTCCTGCAATTGCTTCTGACATCTTGATTCGAACATTTACTGATTGTCCGGTGGGAGCTGTCAGCCATTGAACAACAACATTGTCGGGCCGCGAAGTGAAAGTCCTGCGGACCCATTCGCCTCTTTCATCAGTCCAGAAAATTTTCACCTCGGTACTTTCGAAATCAACTGTGCGGAGATAGTCTTTGATCGATGTACTTTTCGGTAACTCTAAAAGCATAGAAAATCTTCCGCCGCCGAACATTCCTGCCTGTCTTACCATAGTGGTTTTATGCCACTCGTTATAACCTAACATTGCAGCTTCGCTGTATTTTCCTTCCATAATCATTTTCCGCACCTGAGGAAAAACGTTTGCAATCTTTGGAGCTTCGAAAGATTTCTTACGGGGAGTAAACAGGCTCTCGTGGCTGAAAGGAATTCTTTCGGTATATGGATTACCATTTATTTCAATATTAACAGCCCCATTTCCTGCAATAAGCCCTTCGCCACCGGGAGAAATACAGCAAAATCCCCGGCGCGGCACAATATTTCGTTTAAGCCGTTCGGACAATGGCATTGGTAAAGGACTGATGTTTGTGCTCTCCGGTGGTTTTGGCAAAAACTGGCCAGACTTCGCACGTCGGCGGTATTCAACTGAGCGGATCTCTTGAGGAACTGCTCCTGAAGTTTGTGATGTTTTTTTATCCTCTGCTTTGGCCGCCGCTAAAAGAATGGAAGGCGTACTTGCCAATCCAATCGTCATTGCACTGTTTTTAATAAAAACCCTACGTTTCATTATTTACTCCTCAAACACAAAATATTTTTTACTTGTTTATGTTTTAACTAACTGATCACATTTTCCACTCAAAAAAAATTCTTAAAGACTTTTATCAATCCTATAGTAATTTAATAGTGTAATCGAAATCTGTACTGTCAGACCAAATCAAATATTTATCCAGAGGTCTTGGTCCGCAGCTTGCTGATCCAACTCCTAAAGTTTTTGCCGATAAACAAAATACAGTTGCGTTGCTTGCAGGCAAATCAATTTTATATTCAACAGGGAACATTTGTTCATCGGTATGCGGCAATGCAGAAAACTGCATCAGCTTTTCGTCTGCTTTAATAAGAAGTGATGGCATTTTTTGGCCGGAAAACCTCAACCATCTTACATCTTCATGATTACCTCTTTCCATTGGCTTTTCATATTCGTACTGGTTATTAACATCCAGATCATAAACTCCGACTTCCGATGCATATTTTCTATCGGAATAATTTTCAATTGGCCCACGGCCAAAATATTTTATCTGATCCAAATTCTTATTCAAAAACATACGGACACCGATACGTGCAAGATTAATTCTCATCCCAATGAATTGAACTTTGTTTTCTACTTTTATAGATCCATCACCCCTTACCAAATAACTTGCAGTATGAATGGCGCCAAATCCTTCTTTGCCTTCTGCTTTAATTGTGGTAATTACTTTGGCGGAAGATTTCTCAATGCTTTCCACTTTAATATCTACAAGAGAATATTTCAAATCATTCACACCATATCTTTCCCACTCCCTGTTTACCCACCAATCATCTGTTTGATGCATTGCCCGCCATAAATAAAGTTTGGGTGAGCCGTCAGCGGACAAAAGGTTAACTCCGTTTTTTACAAGTTGAGTCATCAAACCGCTTTTTTTATCAAACGTTACTTCAAAATCATTACCATTTATTTTAACTGAGCCCTGATCCTGATTTAGTTTAACCTGTTGTGTTACCTTTGGTTCAGTTACAGGAAGAGTATTAACCGGTAATTTGAATTGTTCCGAGGCAACTTCAAATCCTTTATCTGCCCACAGAGTTTTTGATTTTTGAGTATACGAAACACGTAAGTAATACTCGGCTCCCGGTTTAGGAAGTGCGATTTTAAATGGTATATTAATCCCTCTTTCTCTTCGCGGACCAATACGTGGTATCTGGAAGGGTCCTTTATCTATTTCAATCCCATTTTCCGATAAACTCCAGGAGGCTTCAAAATCGTCGAGGGAAATAAATTGGAATTTGTTTTTGATTCTTATTTCACCAATTGAAGGATCTGTTAACTCGGTGCTAATCCACTGAAAAGCTTTTTTCATTTCGGGATAATGCGGCTTTATTGTTTTTCTATCCCAGGCAACAACACCTTTATGAATGAAATAGTGATCGTTCGGATATTCACCAAACCCGCCGCCATAAGCAAGAATTGGATGATTAGGATCGCGCCTGTTCCACAATGCCTGGTCTTGAAATTCCCATATAGCTCCGCCAAGAATTTCAGGAGTGTTATCAAACAATTCGGAATAATCTGTTAATGAACCCATTGAGTTAAACATTGCGTGAACAAACTCGCATATGTAATATGGCTTTGTCAGTTCTTTGTTCTGAACTGCTTTTGCATATTCTTCCGCAGTGCCGTACATTCTTCCATCTACATCAGCAGGATTGTTTTTACCCGTTCCAAATCTTTCGTAATGAACCGGGCGGGAGGAATCGATTGATTTAACAGCAGCCATAGCCGCCACAAAATTAGAACCAACCCTGCCACACTCGTTACCGAGCGACCACATGATTACCGAAGGATGATTCTTAAAATTTTCAACGTTAGCAACGTTGCGGTCAATGATCGCTGCTTTCATTAATGGTTCTTCATCAAATCTTCCATCATAACCGTGACTTTCACAATTTGCTTCTGCTACAAGCCATATTCCCCATTCGTCGCAGAGTTCGTACCAGCGTGGATTATCAGAGTAATGAGATGTGCGGACATGGTTGCAGTTCCCCTGCTTAATTACTTCCAAATCTCTTATCATTTGTTCTTCTGTTATTGCATGACCAACATCCGACCAATGTTCATGACGGTTTACACCTTTCAGTTTGATTGGAACACCGTTAACAGTAAAAATTCTTCCTTTAATTTCAATTTTGCGAAATCCTACTCTTGATGAAATTAATTCTCCTTCAGAAGTTGACAAAACCATTGTATATAAATTGGGAGTTTCAGCAGTCCACTTTTTAGGATTGCTAACCGGAAATTTTATTGCAATCTGTTCTTCCTGTTTGGAGTTGAGTGCGTTTCCTGTTGCACTTCCTTTTGCTATTTCTTTCCCTTCCTTATCGTACAAAGTTGCTGTTAGTGTTTGAGCATTCCCTATTTTATCACCATAGTTTTTTATTTTGGCTGAAACTTCAACAACAGCATCCTTATAATCTTTATCCAGATCTTGTTTTACAAAAAAATCTCGTATATGTATTTGCGGTGAACTCCAAATTGTAACATTTCTAAAAATTCCATGTAACCGCCACATATCCTGGTCTTCTAACCATGTACCGGAACTATATTGATAAACTTCAACTGCAATTGTATTCTTACCAGTTTTTAGATATTTGGTAAGATCAAAATCGGCTGCATTGCGGCTGTTTATACTATATCCAACTTTCTCGCCGTTAACCCATAAGAAAAATCCACTATCTACTCCTTCAAAAGTTATAAAGATGCGGCGGCCATCCCATTCAGCAGGAACATCGAAATCTCTTCGATAGCTTCCAACCGGGTTTCGTTCTTTGAACGCTGTGTAATTACTGTCAGGTTTGCTCATTACATGAGGAAAATCTCTTTTTATAGTGTAACCAAAATTGCGGTAGAAAGGCGTTCCATATCCTTGAACTTCCCAATTTGAAGGGACTGGAATTTCCGCCCATTTGGAAATATCATAATCCATCTTATAAAAATCTTTGGGACGTAATTCCGGAGTTTGAACCCAATTAAATTTCCATTTGCCGTTCAAACTTCTGTATAATGATGAAGCATTTCGTTTGGCTAAAAGCGCCTCATGCAAATTTGCATAAGGCATCAATGTAGAATGAAATGGTTCTTTGTTGATTCCTAATAGTTCGGGATTTTCAATTTCAGGCGGAATGGAAGCTTCAACGGAAGTATTTGATTTTTGTTGAGCAAAAAATCCGTTGATCGGTAAAAGAATCAAAAAAAAGAGATTTAGGAACGCATATTTTTTCATTTGTTGTTATTCCTTAATTGATTGTTCTCAATCTGTTCAACTTTAACATTATCAAATTTTGATATGTTCAATTCATGACTGCTATGAGCGGTTACTTCTATTCCAACTAAATGTTGTTGTGTAAAGGATTGGTTAAAGGTAAAGTCATGAATTGATGTCCACTCTTTTCCATCACCTGATTTATAAGCACTGAATGTTGAACCGCTCTTAGAAAGTTTTATAAAAAGTGGAAGTGTAAAAGCGCCAAGGTCGGTTTTATTGCAGGGTGCGCCTGTTTTTTCCCGCCACTGAAATGACAAACCATTACCTGGTGTTACGCACAACATTGCGAATGCACTGTTGGGAGATAAATTTTCCCTGAACATCAATCCACTCTTAGCCCAGGGATCACTTTTAGATTGCGAAATTATACATGCTGAAATAGATTTATCTTTATCTGCCGGCTGGTTAATAAAAGTGAACTGGTCATTTGCATTCCAGATATCCGAACCACCGCTTTCAATTGAATAAACACCATTTTTATATGAGACGGATGCTTTATCATCATTGATTTCATTCATCTTCCATGGGGTTGGCACCGAAGATGGTGCGACAACTATATTACACTCTGTAATAAATTTGCCATCCTTTGTTGATGCCTTTATTTTGCACTTACCAACATTCATTGCAGTAATTTTATAAAGATTCACTCCAGCCAGTACAATAGAAATAATTTCGTTATTCGATGCAGTTACTGTAATTGGTGTGGAGGATGGGAAAACACCTAACTGGGTTAATATATGATTTCCTTTTTCGATTTTTATTGATGTATTCTCGAACTTGATTTTGGATATGGCAGATTTTTCTCCTTTTATTTTTACAACCACTACATCATGTGCTTCTACTTCAGTTCCGAAAACATCTTTTATTGCCCTGAGGTTTTTTCTTTTCCATAAATCACGAACATTGCTGTTAACCCCTTTTTTGAAACCAATTTCATCAAGTGAAACAGCCATATGCGCACTCTTATTTGTTACGTTTAACAAAGCAACAGCGATTGACCCATCACTCAATAGTTTTTGCCAAACTTGAAGTCCATTTTTGTTCTTAATTCTTGTTCCTTGAATACCAAGTTCATCCTGATCAATTGCTATTAATTCCGTAGCAATAAGTATATCTCTGATTGTGTTATTCATTGTGCTTATGTTGTTACCGGCTATAAGCGGAGCAGCAAGCATACACCACATTGCAAAATGAGATTTACATTCGGTTGGAGTTAATGCTTTGTTACCAATTTCAAGCATGTCTGGATCGTTCCAATGTCCTGGTCCGGCGAACGGTGCAAGGTTTACATTTTTTTCAAGAATTGGTACCCAGCCCATGCCTCCCCAGTTTCTCACACAATCAAAACAATCTTGAATATCACTTGTAGTCCGCCACATTGCGCCAATGCCGCTTGCCCATTCCCATGGACAAGTAACACCCCATTCGCATAAGCTCAGCAACATCTTTCTACCGGTTGCTTTAATTGCATCACTCATTATTTTATATTGAGTGTGTGTATCTAACCCATCCGTAAAACACCAGTCTTCCTTAATATAATCAACACCCCATTCTGCATAAGTTTTGGCATCAATTGCTTCATAGCCAAAACTTCCGGGACGGCCTCCGCACGTTTTTGTTCCACAACAAGTGTAGATTCCAAATTTTAATCCTTTGGAATGGACATAATCAACTAAATATTTTATTCCTTCAGGAAAACGAGTTGAGTCGGCAATGATTCTTCCATTCTTATCACGTCCAATCTGCCAGCCGTCGTCAATAACAATGTATTGATAGCCGGCGGCTGCAAGCCCTTTACTAACCATTGAATCTGCAACTGATTTTACAATCTTCGAATTGATATTCAAATCAAATGCATTCCAGGAATTCCATCCCATAGGAGGAGTTTTGGCTAAATCTGAAAATTGAGCGTGTACCGTTATTTGAACAGCAAGTAAAAGAAATAAATATTTTTTTTTCATATAATAATCTCAAATGTTTTTGATAAATAAAAAATTACAGATTGCCTGGTCCAGTTTCATATCATCTTCGCTTAAAGTACATTTTGCTATTTCTATCATACGAATCAATAGTTACTTGTTTTGTCACCACTTCACTTTCAATACCAATCATTCATTTTTATCTTATTTATAGATTAAGCACAGCCTGGTCTTACGTTTTAGGAACAGTCAAACTATTTTGAAGGATCATAATAAGCTCATCTACGCTGTGCGGCTCTGCGATAACCCATCGCGAACCGTAAATCATTTTAGGAATACCTCCGTTTCCATTTTTCAGAGTCTTGCTGTAAATCATTATTGAAGTTTGCAAATATTTTTCAATCCATGAGTCAGTCCATGCAATATCGAACTTTGCTTGACCAACCAATTCAACCGCTTTTGCCCTTGCAGCTTCAAGGCTTCTTGGGTGCCAACTGTCACCATTGACAAAAGTATACATCCAGTTTTCAAATGTAGAAAACGCTTCACGTTTTGCTAACCACACAGCAAGTCCTATCTTTGCTAATTCGCATGAGTTTTTGAAAACATCCACATCTTTAGGAATGTAGGGATTACAGTGGGTATTTAACGGTACGGGGCATAAGGCAAAAGCAAGTTTGCCTTTATACCGGAGAACTGCTTCCTTAAGAAGTAGGTGTATTTTCTGGCAGTGGAGACATTGATAGTCAAAAAGTAAGGTTACAATATACGGAGCATCCGGAGATCCAACAATTGGAACAGTATTATAATCAAGAACGGAAATAGTTTCTTGCGATCTCCCATCACTATAAATTGTTGATGGCGTAAAACTAATTTGAAAGACTACCAGAACACCAGCGAGTACAAGTCCAATCAAAACTTTTCCCAAAACATTCAGGGGGCGTAATATATGGTGCTTAATGTGTGGGAATACTTTTTGAAGTATAACAAAATTATGAACGAGGCTATCCTTTGAATAGTTGTTAATCTCTTTGATAGCTTTCCAGATGACCAATGCAGTCAAAATCAGTCCGATGCTGTGTGTACACATACAATAGACACAAAATTTTCCAATTATCCATTTCTGTACGATGGTGAACCAAATTGCACATCCCGCAATTGAACCAGCTAATATCAACATCGAACTCCAGGCTAAATGCCGAACTGGCGCTTCCACAGTTGGACCAATAAAAAAACCGGCAACAAGCAAGGTGAGGTATGCCCCGACAGCTAACCCGCTTATAGGTAACACGCCTGCTATCATTGACCACTGGCTACCGAGAACCTCATCGCAAGAGCTGCCACCATCACACCCTATCATCGCTCCGCCATTTAGATGATGCCAGCTAAGAATAACACTTAAAACAAGAGCAGACACATTTAGTATTGTAAATATCCAACGCCACCACGTCCATGATCTTTGAATAACTATCTTATCTTTAGAAGTAATCAACGTTGAATCCTGCTACTTTTTACGGAAAAAATCCCGCGGCATTTAAGTCTGATATTGCCGCGGACTATTACAATACTTCAATAAAACCTTTCTTATATATTAATTAAGGTTTTCTTGTATAATGATTTGGTGCACCGGGAGTTGGAATATTACTAGAAATAGGTGTACCATAATCATGAGCCTTAGTCAAAGGAGAGGCTAGTGTAATACCGCTGCCGGAAATTTGTGCGCCAATACTATGCTCACGAGCTAGAGCTACCGATACAGTAATAGAATCAATTGGCCCGGTATTGCGGCTACCAAAACGGGGGCGTCCTGCAATAATTGAAGCTATTACGGCAGTTTCTTTGTTTTCACCATTATCAATATTGATGGTTTGACCAAGACTAAATCCTTCAACACTAGCAACAGAAATTACTTTTGTACCCACTTTTGAGGCGGTACCAATAGTAGTTCCACCTGCTGTCCCAATAGTAGCAATGATAGCTGTCTCGCTATTTGAACCTGACCCTACAAAAATCTTTTGTCCAATACAAAAATCTGCAACACTGGCAATTTTTATATTGCTTGAACCAATTTGAGATGCTGCAAGCAGAGTTGTTGTACTTTGTACAAAGAAATCCTGGCGGTTATTATCGTTATCATTACCATCAGGGTAGCGCCCTGTACTTTTGTTTGGTTGTATAGTTGGTGAAGATATCCACCATCTGTTACCTCTACCCATAACTGGTGTTGGCGCACTGGATCCGCCTTCACCTGTTCCTGAAAAACCCTGATAACCCTCAGCAGCCCATGGGTCAACAAGTCCGCCGTAGTTGAGCCCATCAACAACTTGACCAGAGGCGTTACGTAATACTATATTCCCTGCACTGGATGAAAGTGTTGGACCACCAAACCATTGGTTTGGTGATGGAAGACCCTGATAACCGGCAGTAGTAACTTTTTGATCACTTACGGCTGTATGAATAGCATGATTTCTTGCAAGTGGTTGATCAAGAGTGATGCCTGTGCCAAGTGGTAAAACAGGTTCGTTACTTGAATGCGGGAATGCTGTTGCAGGTTCAAAACTGATTCCTGTTCCCCTGGCACTGAAAGGTATATTGGATGAATGGTTGAACTTTAATGGTTCAACGAGATCAAGACCTGTACCTGCATTTTCTGTCTCCTTCAAAGGTCCGTTCAGGGTATTGCGGACTGATTGAGTTCCAACTTGTTTCACTGTAACAGTTTCAATTCCATGTCCTTTACTATCTATATCTAACCTGATTTTATCACCAACTGAAATATTAGCGACAGAAGACACTTTAATGTTAGTGTCACCTGCTTTTGCATCCATAGATAAATAAGCTTGTGTTCCAGGTTTTCCAACTTTGGTAACTGTAACTATTTCATATTTCTCTATCGCTTGAGCAACCGCCGGATAGGTTGCACCATAACCAATTGCAATCTTCTGGCCAACTTCGAAACCATCTATACTTGTCACAGGAATATTTGTTGAACCAATTGGAATTGTAATCACGGGACCATCGGGAAGAGGCTGCCACAAAGTTGTAGGACTGCCGGGTTCGACCGGGCGGCGCGGACCAAACTGTGATGGTGTTTTGGGTTCTCCTAAACCAGCTCCGGTTCCTATGCTGGCAATTTTACGTTTTTCCATTTCAGAACCATTGTCGATTCCAATAACATCCCCAACCGACATGCCCGTTATACTTCTGACATAAATAGTAGATTCACCTTTTTTTGCGGGAACTGCTAACCCTGAATTGGAGAGGCCGAGTAAATAAAACCCATGAGCTGCAAGTTTTGTCCCGTTAGGAATCTTCACGGATGAAAAGATCGGCAATTGGGTTTGATGGTGAGTCAACGTCCAGTTTGATATATCAACAGCACTATTACCGGGATTATAAAGTTCAATGAAAGAATCAGTTGAGTTATCTGGTGAACCGGCATTAACGCGGAATTCGTTTATCTTAATTGGGTAAACGTTTCTTACTTTTTCAGCCCTAGATTCAGCTTGTTTTTTTCCATTCAATGCATTAGTCCAGGTTGCTTTACCAACAATATCACCGTTGAAAGACTCAGCTCCGGAGGTAACTGTAAATATAGCATTTACACTTACTCCGGGTGCAATCTGATTATTAAATTTCTTTGTACTTTCTTTGGAGTTTAATACAACAGCAGTCCACCCTTTAGGTGCAGAAATACTCAATGAGAGGTCGCTTATGTTTCCGCCGGTTGTATTTGTAAATGTTACAGTTGTATTCTGTGAAGATAGTGGAGAAAATGTTTGGAGTCCCGGAGGTGTGTCAATAGTATTCGCCGGGGCAATGGCCACACGCTGCACATCGTATCTTGCTGCCACAACATTAGCTTGAATCTTCTGATTAGTTTCCTTAGTCGGGAAAGTACCTGCTGCTGTAATTGCTCCTTCATAGAACGTACCTTGCGAACCATTACTGTTGTCTCCGCCGTTCCCGAGTAGTATAGCTCCTTGTTTTCGCATTGGATCATAGCTTTTTCTTTCATTTATAATGCGAGTTCCGTCAAACATTATTTGTAAATCTCCACCCTGAGCATCTCCACCCATAGATCTCCAATGGTGTGGTTCACCATCAGCCGTTGCAGTCACAAAACGCCAGGTAATGCTTGGTAGGTTAGGCAGATACTTATCGTTTGGAGATGTGTTTACTCCGCCAACCAGGTTGTTCTCCTGGTCGGTCATAACCCACGGGCCGGAGTCTATTCCATGATACCAATAATTAGCATTGCCGTAATATGTTGTTTCCATTGTACCGTCGCCATCGTCGCGGCTATCTGTCTCTGCGTTACCATAATCGTAACAGCAGCCATTGTTGTAGTGATGACCGTTAATAACCCAATACTGTCCTTCTGCCTGATCGTCAACTGCAATTCCTTTGGTATCGTTTTGACGGAGACCCATACCCGGTTCGATAAAAATACCATATACTTTATGCCCCATAATTGTTACAGGGGCCATATCAGCTATCGGCACATTATTGAATCCACCCATAGCCGGCCCGCTAAATCCACCGCGGGGTGCCTGAATTAAATGGTTACCTTTACCTGACTGGTCATAAAGAATTGTAACCCAGCAGTATGTATTTGCACAGAATGCATCCTGTGCATCAGCATTTGCATATCCGCCCGGGTCTCCCTCAGAAGGTTGAACAACACCTATGTCCAAAGTTTTGCCATCAGATTGACGCATTACTTGATAGAGCGGACCATTATAAGATGCATACAAAGCACGTGTACTGCTATGAGCAGCTGCACAAGGATTACCTGCAGCAGCATAAACATCGCACGGTCCCTCCGGTCTATGTGGTACAGCATCTTTTCCCACAGCAAACATTGCTAACATCATCATAATGGTGACAGGTAGTATGAACACCAATGCGAGACACACCACAAGATTACTTTTCTTTTTCATGTAAATTCTCCTATTAATTATTCTTCTCTGTTAAAGAAGATGAATATATTTTTCTAAAGTAACCGCAGAATGCAAATTGCTTCACTTTCAATTTAGCGCTTCTTCATATCGTTATTAATTAACTCATCAAGTTTGTGCACCGGCTGTTCAATACCGGCAGGTATAGGTTTTTTACTAAACTGTTGGAAATACAATAAGCAAGCATCTTTCCATATTTGTGCATTCTCGCACTGACTTAGCAATTTATTCTGGATATGTGTAAATCGCTCGTTATCAACAAATGGTTTTACAGAATCCCAGGTATTTTTAATCTCACGAACTTGTTGAATTCCTAAATCATATCGGTAACAAATCTCATCCCACAAAATTCTACCACTTTTCATTTTATAATTCCAGGGAAGGTGGTGAAACCACAACAGGTAAATTTCAGGACAGGTTTTTACATCATTATATTTTGAACTCAATGGTTCATGATATTGGCTAACAGCATTTGTTCCATTTGTGGTACGATCAAATCCGACTCCAGTTGAATCTGCTTTATGATAATAAGGCGGTGTCCAATCTTTTCTAACACCTTTTGGCGCCCACCAGGGACCAGGACCATAATGTTCATTTGCAGAAAAAATGTGATGGAATCCTAAAGGCATCATATAATTAACGGCGGCTTCCCTGCTTTGAAGCATAATCTGTTTTACAGGAGCGAGAAAATTTATTTGCCAGTTTTTATCAGAATATGAAGAATTATTTTTTTCTTTTGCAACTTTTCCAAAAGTAAGTTTAATCCACTCATCGGCAATCTGTTCACTTGTAAGATTATTGTTCCATGCTAAACGGCCAAATGCATACCAATTTGATTGAGCAAAATGATGACCGCACCAATTTGTATCAAGCCCAATATTAGCTACGCCGGCAATTGCTGTACAGTTCTGCTTGAAAATGCTTCCATCAGTGCAGCGGGCTACTGTGCTTCCTTTTCCTTCCTGGTAAGTATCACCTTTCAGGAATTCTTCCCACATTGTTCCTAAGTATACTAAGTGAATTGACTGACCAAGATATTCTTGTGTTATTTGTAATTCAGGCATAACAGAAGTTTTTTTCATCGCTCCAAATAAAGGGCTAAATGGCTCGCGGGGTTGAAAATCTACAGGACCATTTTTTACCTGTATAATAACATTATCATGAAACTGACCATCGAGAGGCATGAATTCATTGTATGCTTGCATTGCACGGTCTATATCATTTGGGTTATAAACAAAAGCACGCCACATAACAATACCACCATATGGTTTAATTGCATCGGCAAGTAAATTTGCACCGTCTGCATGCGTTCGCCCATAATCCTGTGGCCCGGCTTGCCCTTCGCTATTCGCTTTAACTAAAAATCCTCCGAAATCAGGAATAAGACTATAAATTTCTGTGGCTTTATTTTTCCACCATTTTATTACATCGTCGTTCAACGGGTCAGAAGTTTTTAATCCCCCGATCAATGATGGAGAAGAATATTTTATAGATAAATAAGTTTTAATACCATAATGGCGTAGTACACCGGCAATTGCCTTTACCCGTTGAAGATATTCCTTTGTCAACATCAAAGGAGATGAATTAACATTATTTAAAACGGCTCCATTTATTCCAATGGATGCGTTTGCTCTTGCATACTCATTCCATAATTTTTTATCATTTTCAGTAACATCTAAAGATTTTCCTCCTTGATGCCAAAAAATTGATAGGCCAGCATATCCACGTTCTATTGTGCCATCCGGATTATCCCAATGATTAAGTATTCTACGTTCGTATGAAGGATTAGAAATTTCTTCTTTTATTGTTTGTCCTACCTGTTGACGGCGGAGCAATTCATAAACTCCGTACAGAATTCCAAGCTCTGTATTCGCCTGAATACTCTTTGGAGTTAATTTGAACCCGTCCCCTATAATAGAATTGTTTTCCTGAATTGATAAAAGAACTGTTTCTCCATTTTTTCCATGCCACCCTTTTTCCAGTTCCTGCCTGGCAATAGTAAGGGTAGGTGAAGTTTTTTTGCATACAACATGAACAGATCCTTTACTTTTATTTCGAAGCCAGAGGCTGTGACCGTCTTCAGCATGAAGACAAATAATCATCAAAATCAAAATTGAAAAGATTATTGTAGTTTTCATATTCATTATCATATTTATTATTAATATCGAATTATTTAAACCGATAATAGAAAATACATCTTATAAATATCATGATATCATAAATCTATAACCGGAAGACAAAGTCATTTCTTATCCGTCAATAGATGTTTAGTTAATTGTAATTTTTGTCATCTTTAAATCTTTTTCATCAGAACTGTTTACATACAACATCTCAGATTCTCCGACCACTATAACTGTTTTACAAATTGTTCCTTTGTAAAATCCATATTTATTTTACTTTTTGTCTTGAATGCCGGAAGGTTTAATCTTTTTATCTATTAAACTTTTACCATTATGTATTACCAAGTTTGCCGGAAAAGAAACTAAATCAATTCCATCTCTAGACGAAGATAGATTTTGAGTATATTGTTTATCGGTTGAGTTGTTCCAGTGTTCATGTACACCCAAACTGGCAATAACGACTCCATCAGCATCCGGATCATAAATAATTCCTTTAGGCCAATTCGATTTATCAGCAGCTTGATGAAGATAGTCGTCAACAGCAGGGAAAAGCGGCCTATTTTTAAAAGCTGGGTTTACCAGTGCTTCAGCACGTAGAAAATCAAGACAAACCGATTCGATTGCAACCTGATCTTGCGCAACAAAAATCGAATTTGGCCAGGAGTTATTAAAAGGGGTGCTATTCCATTTAACTGCTTTTTCTATTGCTTCAGTGCCGCCCCATAATCCATCAACTATAAATAGTACAGTATTGAGTCCCAATTTTTTATGCGCCATCATATCAACACAAACCCTGTAAACGTGATATTGTGTAGCTGCCGTATTACTCAAATCATCATTATCTCTTGTGGCAACAAGGCCGTTGTGTAAATAAAACGTACCAAAGCCATATTTTTTACCATGTTCGCCATGTGAACCTAAATGGTTCTTGGCGCCAAGCGATATTCCGGCTCTTGCATGGGCTTTTAAAGCTGCAAAGTTGATCATGTAATCAGCATCATACATTTCTTTCATCATCTTATCGCTAATGCCGTCGGGCATAACCTGCCCTTTATCCGAATAGAAAATCACATTGTCAGTCCAACCGGCAGAAGTGGTTCTTCCTAAATCGGTGTGATTATCTTTATCCAACACTACAACATTAGGATATCTTGCATGAATTACATCGTAAGTATGTTTGTAAACATGGGTCATAGGTTCACCAACATAGATTCTGTTTTGAGGAATGCCGCAACTATCTACTAACTGACGAATAAAAGCCAGCACAGCCGAAGGAGTGGTTCCGGAAATAGGTACTCTCGTTCTTGATTCAGCTAAAGTTCTAATGTCAATTGCCCAGCCTGCCTGACCATTATTCACCTTTATAAAAATGGTTTGACCGGCAGTATATCCACTGGCTTTCCCTGTTTTACGCAAATTAAAATCTTTTATTATTGCATTCCAGGCATCTTTCACCGTGGTCTTGTTGGATAGTGTCTTCACTGCATTATCAGCCATTAAATTGATAGTGTCCTGATTATTGTTCTGTGGCTGATAATAAGCATCAGAAAGAGTGTTTGCACATTTTTCGTTGGTTGCTGAAGGATTATAGGCCCAAACAACACGCCCTGGGAAAATCCCATAAGATTGTCCCATTGGAGTATTAGGTGAATCAGACAATTCTGTTTTTGCAAAAGAAGAACCGGCATATAACTTATTGACATTATTATAACTGAAAATGAGTATTAGAATAAATCCAATTAAAACAAATCCCAAAGCGGCTGTATATCTGGCTTTTTTAAATCGGTCAAATGATTTTTTAAACATTAATACTGATCCGGTTAATGAAAGAATCCAGAGTACAAAACCCGACATTAAAGGAGCTGCGGCCTGCATACAAGGATAGCCTGCCCGTGAAGGCTTAGGTATCACACGTACAAGAAACCAGATAGTGGACAATATTCCAACAACCAGAAAAATAATTTTTGCAGGAATTTTTAATTTTACCAATTTGCTTCTTAGCTGTTCCAGTTTACTATTGAATTTTTTCATGTATGTATGGGCTTATTTTAATTTCAATGCAATTGATGTTTATAGAGTTTTGACTTTCGCTATTTTCAAATTTTTTGCTTCAGAGCTATTTCCATATATCAATTCATATTCTCCTTCTGTAACTTTCATCAATCCATATCAATAAATTTTTTATTTAATCGTCCACTTGTACAATATTTATTATACAGATGAATTTAACTCAGCAATTATCTACTTGCGAACAACGTTCCACCCATCCACCACAACTTTAGGTGTAAC
Source organism: Melioribacter sp. (assembly GCA_003155655.1). GTDB lineage: Bacteria > Bacteroidota > Ignavibacteria > Ignavibacteriales > Melioribacteraceae > Fen-1258. The sequence continues at coordinate 42,296 of PMDS01000105.1, read as the reverse complement.
ACCCTTCGCGTCCTCAGGTTTCCAGCGGGCTGTCAGCGTGCGAGTCTCGCCCGGTGTTAGCGAAACATAATTGTCATCCCACATTGAAGGTAGTAACTCGGCATTGCCTTGCGCATTCATTACGCGCAACCGGACAAAAAAAGCAATCGAATTACTTGGATTTGTCAGCGTTACTGTTGCACAATTATCATCGCCATCGCGATGGAAAGATTTTTTTACATCAAGATTAATTGATGGCAAGGTTGAAAGCGCTTTAAAATCACCATGAACTACAGTTGGTGATATATACCATTTTCGTTTTGTCCAGTCAATCACATCTGTAACTGTAGAAAGCCAATAGAAATTCCGGCTTTGTATTTTACCTTTTGTATCTTTTACAGTAAGCGAAATAAAATAAGTCTTTGATAGATCTGCGATCTCAGGAATCGTAAAGACACGTGAGATACTATCAGCAGTAACATTTGTCAAAGTTGTTTTCGTCCACAACTGTCTGCCATTGATGTCGAATACATCAGCATTTACTGAAAGTTTTGGGAATGTATTAAGTGTGCTATTTACTACAACAATCGAATGATCATCATAGCAATATTGAACATGTATTGGCTCAAGAGATTTTTTAGTTCCATAATAACCGCTACCAGCTTCTAGATAATAATCGTACAGATGCCAGGCAGTAGATGGCCATGCATTGTTGAGCATCCATTTAATAACACCGGTTGATTTGTATTTATTTCGTCCGTAAGCTTCGAACATAGCACGCTCGTTGTCATAGGAGATGAACTGTGCTTTGCGAATATAATCGTTTAAATCAGCGGCTTCTCCGTAACGTCCTTTCATCCCATCTTCGAAGTAAGTAAAAGGAGTGTATTCTCCACCCTGGGTGTGTAAAGTCCACGCATTATCTCTGGGCCACAAATGATCTTCACCAAGCATTTTCTTCAAGCTTTCAACGCTGGAAATAGTTTTGCCAGTCCCAATCTCAGTTGCAAATCCAAAGGCACCACCATCATGGACGTCATACCAGTATGATGGCGGTTCATAGTCATAGGGACCTTGCATTTTAACACCACTTTTGCCCACAATAGTATTATATTCTCCAGCCGAAGCAACAGTAGGATTTGGCCATCCGGTCTGGTCTATAACCTTTAAATATTCTTTCTCTACCTCTGCTGTAGCGGATTTATCACTGCCGTACCAGAATGAGAGAATGCTAGGATGATTACGTAGTAGAACTAGCTGATCCCTGAAAGACATAATGGCAATCGCTTTTGTCGCTTCGTTCCATTTCTCCCACCGTTCCCACCAATCGCAACAACAGAAGCCGGCAATAACAAAGATTCCTTGTTCATCCGCTAGGTCAAGTAAATGATCTGAACCAAGCTTCCCTTCAAAGCGAACCGCATTAAGTCCCATATCGTGGACAAGACTCATTTCCTGCTCTTCACGTTTTGGGGTTTCCATGAAGAATAGATTGCGCGCCCAACCCGCACCTCGAATGAGGATGGGGTGATGGTTAATTTTGAAAAGCCGGTAGCCGTCTGATGTTATTTCTGAAGTTACTTCTCTTACACCAAATCGAATAGTGCGCGTGTCTGACAAATTGCCATCTGTCTTAACACTCATCTGCATTGTGTATAATTCAGGTTTGCCATAGCCATTTGGCCACCATAATCGCGGTTTAACCAGATGCAGACCGGGATAACCAGCTCCATCAAAACTTATCTTTTGGGTAGTATGACCGGGTACACTTACCTGAGCTTTGGTTACAATGCCATTAACTGTAATGGCCAGAGTACCGGTTGCAGGTTGATCACCTGTATTTTCAAGATCCATAGATACGATCAAGTCAGCGGAAGTAAGGTCGGATGCCAGACGACTATGAACAAATGGATCATTCATTCTAACAGTTCCGCTGGAAGTTATGAACACATCTCGCCATAGACCTAATAACTTGTCTGGCGGCATAGGCGCCCAGTCTACCCAGGTATGTCCTAGATCCTGGGGTCTCTGAGCATAAATTAGTAATGCAAGCGCATTACGCTTACCCGGATGCACATCTTTTGTAATATCAAAAGTAAAGCGCCGCATGGCTCCTGCCGCGTAACCAGTATCGGCTATTTGTTTGCCATTAATCCAAATGTCTGCACGGTAGCTAATACCTTCAAAATGCAGTGTTATAGTACGTCCCTCCATATCTGCGGGCAAATCAAACGCAGTCCGGAACCACCAGCCTACTTTGAAAGGATTGGCCGAAGGTTTTACGGGTTTATCGAATTTCCCGTTTCCCGGAAAGAATACACCAGGCCATTCATGTAGGTTCATGCCGGTAAACGGGTCGGGATATACGCCTGCGTTCGCAAGAACACCAGAGACAGTGGCAGGAATGGTTGTGGGATACCAGGCTTTGATGTCGAATCCGGCTTTCGAGATAACTGCACCTTCCGGCTGTCCGCTCGATGTCTGTATTTGCCAGCCTTCACGGAGCATAAGCTTAGCCCCCGAAGCCAAATTTCCCAATGAGGATCCTTTATCTGTATGCTTCTCGTTACCCACCGCTTTGAAAGAATAAACAGTGGAAAAGAAGAAGATCCAACACAGAAGTAAACACATTGACAATACTTTGTTCAAAGAAAATTTTTTAATTAGAATCATAGTATTTTACCTTTTGTCAGTATGCTTGTTACAACTTATTTTAATAAAAAAATTTATTGAATTGTAATCTTCGTCATCTTTAGATCCTTTGCATCAGAACTATTTCCGTACATCAAGTCATATTCTCCTGCTGCAATTTCCATCTTTCCACTTTTTCTATTATAGAATTCAAATGATGTACTTGGCAAACTAATCACCGCTTGACCGGTTTTGCCCGCAGCAACATTCACTCTCTGAAAACCCTTTAATGTTTTTAGCGGTCCATCATTATCATTTATTTTTCGCACATATACTTGAACGATTTCTGTCCCACCTAATTTACCCGTATTAGAAACCGGAATTGTTAATTCAACAGACTCGCTTGCTTTTATTGAAGCTTTGTTAAGTTTTGCATCTCCGATTGAAAATGTTGTATAACTCAAACCAAAACCAAATGGGAAAAGAGCATCATTCATAAAACGGTAAGTACGCCCTTTCATTGAATAGTCTTCAAAATCTTTAAGTTGTTGAGAATTTTTATAGAAAGTAATCGGCAGTTTACCGGACGGATTATAATCACCGAATAAAGCATCAGCAACAGCCTGTCCGCCAGATTCACCGCCATACCATGCTTGAAGAATAGCATCGCAGCTTTCGGTTTCCGGCATCAAAGCAAGAGCTGAACCGGAACAGTTCACAAAAATCACTTTCTTCCCTGCTTGCTTCAAAGCTTTTAAGCAATTACGCTGTACCAAAGGAAGTTCAATATCGGTACGGTCGCCGCCTTTGAAACCCGGAAATGAGACCGGCATTTCTTCACCTTCAAGCTGTGTAGAAAGTCCGCCGGCATATACAACAACATCAATTCCCTTTAGTTTATTTATTAGTTCTGTGTAGTCAACATCGATTTCATTTCCAAAATTAAATTCAATATTTGCTTGCCAATCATTTAACTGAGCATATTGAATTTCTATCTTATATTTTTTACCGGCTTCAACTTTAAATGGAATTCTGGATGGAAGTGTTCTCCAATTATCATACATTGTAATAGATTTACCGTTTACCAATAATTCAAAGTGTCCTGTAGCTCCGCTTTTGAACACTATTTCTTCAGTTTGGGTTGATTCAAATTCAGTTTCATATTTGGCGGAAAAACCTTCGAGTTTAACACCTGTAGTAAATTCATGCTGACCGGCAGTTGTTAATTTTATTGGTTCTGTAATTTGAACTGTAGAAACAATATCGCCTTTTAAGTCTTTGTTATTCCAGTAAGTCGCTTTAAAACCTTTTTTACCTTCGATCGAACATTTATTGAAATAGCTTTGTGTAACTTTATCTTCAACAAGATCGCATCCTTTATCGTAAAACAAATTACCCGCCGGTAACTTAGATTTTAATCCATCAAGAATTTTTATTGTTCGAATTGGTTTTCCGTTATAGTTCCCCCATAACATCGGTTCATCATTTGCATTAGGACCAATTACAGCAATCTTTTTAACTGATTTATTTAAAGGAAGAATATTGTTTTTATTTTGAAGAAGTGTCATCGATTCACGAGCCATATCTAATGCAAGTTTTCTATGCTCTTTATTATTCACTACCGACATTGGAATTTTTGCCCATGGAACTATTGAATCATCATCCATTTCGCCTAAGTCAAAACGGCCAACTAATACACGCATTAAATGATCATCAATTTCACTCTCGCTAATCAAACCTTTTGCAACCGCATCAGGTAAAGTTTTGAATGGATAGTTTTCCCAAACACACTCAACATCTGTTCCAGCTAAAACTCCCTTTGCTGCAGCATGAACAGCATCAGAAGATACTTTATGGCTAGTAAAAAAATCTGTAATCGCTCCACAATCGGAAACAACTACATATTTAAATCCCCATTCGTCACGTAAAATCTTTTTTAATAGTCTTGTATTGCCGCAGCAAGGCTCGTCATCCAACCGCTGGTAAGCGCACATTACCTGGCGTACACCCGCATCCTTAACAAGAGATTTGAATGCCGGGAGATATGTTTCCCATAAATCGCGAGGATCGATATTGTTAAGGTTAAGTATGTGGCGGCTCCATTCCGGTCCGGAGTGAACAGCATAATGTTTAGCGCAAGCCAGGAGTTTTCTATACTTAACTTCAGCCGGACCTTGTAAACCTTTTACTACTGAAACACCCATGCGTGATGTTAAATAAGGATCTTCACCGTAAGTTTCCTGTCCTCTTCCCCATCGTGGATCGCGAAAAATATTTACATTCGGTGTCCATACAGAAAGACTTAAGAAGCGCTTATTCTCTTGTCCCTTTTGCTTTGCTTCATTATACTTTGCACGTGTTTCATCAGAAGTAGCATTAAAAATTTTATAGACAAGTGCATCATCAAAAGATGCAGCCATACCAATCGGTTCAGGAAATACGGTAACATCATTATTATTAGCTAACCCATGTAATGCTTCACTCCACCAGTTGAATTTTTTTATACCCAATCTTGGAATCGCGTCAGATTGATCGCACATTAATGCAGCTTTTTCAGTAAGTGTTAATCTGCAAATTAAATCCCGGGCTCTTTCTTCAGCACTTAAATTCGGATTTTGAAATGGTAATATTTGTCCCCATGTGTTGATTGTTATTAGAACAGAAAGTAAAGCAATAGACCATTTTTTCATAAGTGGCTCACCTATCTATGTAAGAATATTTTTGTTTCCCATTTATTATGGGATATGTGTCTGTTCTACACTTAATAATAATTTTTACTATAAAATATAACTTATTTAATGAAATATATTGCTACTTTCTCGAGTAATATACAGAAAAATATGGGAATGGGCATTGATATCAGATTCGGTTCAATAAAAGAATTTAATGTGAATAAATACCGATTAATGATTGCGCCGCTAATACAAAATGCCGGTTTTCCCTTCCTTTTCTTAAAAATGCCAGCCATTAAAATTAACTTCAGGAAAATCAATAATTAATCACTTAGTCTTGATCTACATTTAGATGATTTGCATAGATGCCTGCCTCTGGAATAAGCGGATGATAAGGAGTAAGATTTCCTTTGTCAAGAATTTGTCCCTATTCCAGACTCATTTTTGATTAAATAAAGATCCGCCAGGGTCAAGTCATACTAAAGTAATTTGCGAAGTATTACCAAGAACTGCTCTTTCTGTAGTAAAAATTTGGATTACCCCCTTCTCGCCTTTTATATAATATTTATGTAAACTTATTAGTATTTTTTTTTCAATCAAAAAAATGGATATGTTATGAAAAATTTATCTCTCTTTCTTTTAATATGTATACTATCGGTATTGGTCCTGGGCAAAGATTCTAATCCTGTGTTGACCATTGAAGGTGGTAAGGTAATTGGAGTGAAGACTGCAACGAAGGGAATAATTGCATATAAGGGTATTCCTTTTGCAGCACCTCCGGTAGGTGATTTACGCTGGAAGGAACCACAGCCTGTAGTGCCCTGGAAAGGTATAAAAACAGCAGATAAATTCGGTGCTGCTTCCATGCAGGTAACCTGGGATCCCCAAAGTTTTTATGGTAAGGAATGGCGGGCCAGCGGATCTGTTCCATTCAATGAGGATTGTCTTTACTTGAATATCTGGACACCCGCTGCAGGCAAAACAGATAAAAAACTTCCTGTCGCTATATGGATACACGGCGGCGGTTACCGTGAAGGCTTTGCTTTTGAACCTGAAATGGATGGTGGCGAACAATGGGCTTCGCGGGGTGTCATTTTAGTAACAGTAACATACCGTCTTGGTGTTTTCGGCTTTTTCTCACATCCTCTTTTATCGGCAGAAAGCGCTCATGGTGTATCGGGTAATTATGGTTTATTAGATCAGGTTGCTGCGCTTAAATGGGTTAATAAAAATATCAAGCAGTTCGGAGGAGATCCCAACAACATAACAATATTCGGTCAGAGCGCAGGTGCTGGCAGCGTTCAGTCATTATGCGCTTCACCGCTTTCAAAGGATTTGATAAGCCATGCAATAAGCATGAGCGGAGGTGGTTTGAGCAGCAATTTTAGAATGTCCTCGGCGCTGGACACTGCCCAGGCAGCCAACAAAACTATGATGGAATATTTTAAGAAAACAACTTTAAAAGAAATGCGCGCTCTTTCTTTTGATGAACTTACAAAAATGTCAAAAGACTACTCAACGGCTACCAAGAAAAGGATTTTTTGGGGTCCTGTGACTGACGGTTTTCTCTTGAACGGCACTTTCAGTGAAGAAGCGACTGCCGGAAAAATTGCAGATATCCCGTATATTTTTGGTTACACAACCAACGATTTGATGGATATGACAAAGGCAGTAAAGGATTTCTGTGCACTTCGAGCAGAGAAGAGCAGCAAGCCGGTTTTTGCATATTTATTTGCACGCCAACTACCGGGAGATAAAAGCGGAGCTTTTCACTCTTCGGATTTATGGTATGTGTTCAATTCATTTTCACACAGCTGGCGTCCTTTTACAAAAGGTGACCAGGAATTGAGCAACAAAATGGTAGATTATTGGACCAATTTTGCCAAGTTCGGTAATCCAAGCGGCAAGAATAAGGGTGAATGGACACCATACACAACAAAAGTTCCAAATTTTAGAGTATTTGATGCTGATGAAAACAAAGCAACCTGTACAATGACCGATTCCCCGGAATACAAAGGCAATTCATTCAGCAGGTAAAAAGGACAGTAAACAAAAAGAATTAATAGAAATACTGAAGAGGCTGTCTTAAAAGTAATTTTACAACCTTTGAGAAAGCCTCTTTTAATTAATTGAATCGTCCTAAAATAGAATAATCTGAATTTCTTCAGGTTAGGTGCTAACTTGTCCATCTCCGGAAGAGAAACAGTGATATCCTGCGCTCCTTTAGTCCGTGGGCAGTGTTAATAGCAGGCAAGCTAACGGATTCGGATAGTAAAATTCAAAATACTAATTTAAAACAGCAAAACCTCTTAGAGCGAACCATTTCAAAATACAACCAACCATACAATTTTGCACTCTCTTCTTGGTCTTTCTATCTATAAAATTAAAATAAAATCTAAATGTCTAACTCAACATTTATTAATTAGCTGATCTATATTTCTAAGTCAAGTATTTATGAAGTGAGAAATGATATTTAATTTCCGGTAAAATATTAATTGAATTATATTTTGAATAGAGACAACTCAATCAGGGCAAGAATGGAAAAGGTACTACATCTTTTGGATGATAATAGTAATAAGAATTATTCGCCTATTAGTGAAGTCTTTATTGTAGTCTTTTTTGAATCAGAAATATCAACTTGATTTGCAATCTTAGCACATGTATTAAGAGCAAATTTTTCTAAACTGTTAAGATTCAATCGTCCAATTCTGATACTTGTAGGATTAAACATCCCCAATAGCCAGGGGAAATCTTTGGTTATATCACTAGTATAATAACTGAAGTAAAGTGTATCACCAATTATAACTGCACCTGAATAAGAAGTATCACCATTGCTTAGGATATCCGTTAGATAGATTAAGTTATAGTCTTTTATCAAAAAAATTGAAGTTCGTTTTCTACTGAATAAATCCCCAAAGGATCTGGAAAAAACATCTGATATTGGTTGGTAACGGCCGATTGCATAAACATTACCTTTGTGAGTAAACAAATTAGGTCCGTCTAATCTTGTAACAAAACTCCTTTTATACGAAGACCAATTGTTAAATGGAAATGAACTTTTAAAAATGACTGAAAATCCTTCCGGTGAAGCAATATAATTATTAGAAAATACAGCTCTGCCCACTGCCATCAAAGTTGAATCATTCACGAATGTCATTTCAGTTTCATTGGCGTTATCTCCATTATAAAGTTTTCCGGTAAAGGACCAATTAATACAATCAGTTGATTTCATTAAATAAGATTGACCTAGATTATGCCAGAAAAATGGCGCATACCAAGTGATTCCATCTGCTGTCTTGGGCCTCCATATAAGCCATCCGGTAAAATTTATATCTTCAAATTTAGTCCATGATTTTCCATCAATTGAGATAGAATATGCAGACTTGGCCGGAGAAGCAAAAAAGTGAGCGCCCTTTAATGCAAAAATAAACAACCTATCTTTTACGACGGCAAATTTTGGGTCTCTAATATCACTTCCATTTCCATCTAAAAGTGCTAATTCTTTCCATTTTTTTGCATCCGGTGAGGACATGATTACAATTTTTGATTTAATACTTCCTGAATGAAAATCGGCAATCCTATATGTTAAATAGAACTCCCCTTTCCAATATATAAGATCGGTAAAGGCGTTATGTTTTCCATTATTAACAACACTCCAGGACTCAATTGATAACTCTGGTATTTGGTTGGAATTATTTGGACGGTAATACCAGTAAACAAAAAGAATGCAAATTGAAACAATTGCTGTTAGAAAAACTTTTTTTAGTAATTTTAAAATGAATCGCAATTGCATAAATCAACTCAACAGTAAAAAAAATGATAAATTAAAATAAACTTCTTAAAACAGGTTAATTATACAGAGCCGCTCATATCAATTCGTTTTAAATATTGACATGGATATTTTCGTTTCATATTAGGTTATACTATTGAAAAATTAGTATGCTTGGTAAATGGAAATTATTTGTTCTTTAATTCACTTCTAAAAGTAGTTATACCTTTAGCAACCGATCTAAAATTATTAAGGAGCTTCGGACTGTATATTTTTGCGAAACGAATTATTTTCCAGGAATTGAAAACAGAGATCATACTCTGCAAACTTTTAATGGATTTATCGATTCCATCCCAATATTCCCCTACGCTTGCCGCCATGCTGTTTACCCTGCCAGTAACTTCTTCCAAATTATTTAAAATGGGAATAGTATTTTCAACGAGTTGATTAAAATCTTTGCGTACTGCGTCCACCTGTTCGTAATATTTTTTTACATATACGATTAGAAAAACGCACAAGGTTGAAGCGGTAATTAATAGAACCAGTATAAAAATGTTAATAATTAATACCATAGTAATCAATTAACCTTTTAGGACTTATGATTGAGAATGTTTATCTGCCTTAAACGCAGATTTTAAGTGTTCGGTTTCTTTCTCAAGTTTAGTTTTGCCGGCATGAAAATGATTTTCCACTTTGTCTTTCGCATCCTGTAGAATCATTTCCGATTCTTCTAAAATTGTATCAATTTTCTCATGATTGTCAGAGATTAAAGATCCGGACTTTTTTTTTACACCATCTATAAAGCGAGAGACCTTCCTCTTTGCATTCGAATAGTAACTTTCAGAATCATCAATCAAATCCTGCGATTTGTTTTTGATATCTTCTCTTAATCGTTTTCCGGATTTAGGCGCGTATAAAAGAGCTACTGCGGATCCAGCTGCAGCACCAACCAATACTCCTATCAATAAACCTTTTCCCATTCCTCTTGTTTGATTAGTCATTTAATCCTCCAGCGAATACATCATTATAATAAATTATCTCTGCCAATAGAGAGATTGTTTTATTTCAACCTTATAATCAATGGAAATAAGAAAGTAATCAATCGGGCGAAAGGATGAAAAAGGAACTACATCCTTTAGGTGATGAACAAAATTGTAGTTTGGTGATCTGTGTAAACAGAGTTTTTTACACTTCGGCGTTCGAAAAATTGTTACGGCCTATCGATCACTATGGTGAATGGTTATATCTGAAGAGTTATGGGTAGTATTCGGAGCGAATTTCTTGATCATGTAATTGTTATAAACGAAAATCATCTTCGAAATCTGCTAAATGAATATTTTCATTAGTACAACAATCACCGAACCTTTCTGGGGATGGATAAGGACCAGCCTGAATTACTTCAGGCTTAGTGCGATAAGACCCGCCTAAGTAATCCGTTAGCCAACGGATAGGAGGGCGGGCAGGAATTAACTTTGTTGATCCCATTAAGGGGATGCTCAACGTAATCTAAAATATTTTGTATCTAAGCTAAAAACGCAACATTTTGAATTGTGATGACAATTTTGTGACCAAGATGTTTCCAACTCCCCAGACTACACCGTCTACACAGAATTCTTTATTATTGATCACTGCCCTGCTAATCTGTCTAACTATAGAAGTTGGTCAGATCAAATTCTAACCAATACAATTAAGAATTGATTTACACAATTATTTAATCAATAACATTTTAATAATCTCCATTTTCTTTTCTGCGATTAATCTGCAGAAATAAATTCCACTTGATAATTCTTTTCCATCAAATGTCATCTCATAATATCCTTTATCAACATATCCGTTTATTAACTCCCTGACTTCAGCTCCTATTGCATTATATATTTTTAAACTAACATATGATGGCGTTTCCAGGTTGAACCTAATTGTTGTCGATGGATTGAACGGGTTAGGGTAATTTTGATATAATTTATTAACATTCGGTAAAGAATTTGAAAAACCATCCGTTTGGATTGCATTCTTACTAACTATTAATTCATAGTTTATTTCAGCTGTAGTCGAACTAAAATTTATTTTGTTTTGCCGCTTCAAATTATAAACTACATTTAATTTATTGTCGACTAAGTATATAAATTTGTCGTTCGATGTATCCGTAATACTAATCGAATATTGTTTATTTGGTATTACTTTAAGTTGCAACTGATATCTTTCTTCATCAAATTCATTGTTTCTAATAACTCGATACAAAAATTTGTCATTAGAATCCAATTCCGAATTATATATAACCATTCTCTCCACTTCAAAATCTGATACAGGTCTACTGATATTATACTTTTTACTTTCTTCATTGCTTTCATTACTAAAACCAAACTTTACTTCTGAAATGTTTTTATTATCTTTATTTAAGGATATTTTTAATTCATTGTTTAGAAATTCGACATTCTCATTACTTCTTTTGGCTAAAGTAGGATAAGGTATATTTAATGTCGATAAAGTATTCGTATTTTTAAAATAATATCCTTTGTATGGATCAAGGGTTTGTGAGACAACAAAGGTACCATTTGCAAAATCCCATATAATATCCGATCCCACATTATTTTTTGATGCAATACTACTCCAGTTAACAGCTATGTTGAAAGGATTTGAGATTATATTCCAGCTTGATTGTAAAGGAATAACATATTGACCACTAGAATTTACAGCTACTGATTGTACAGTTCTATTTACATTTATTGTGTTTTTGCTAATAATCCAAAAACCCAAACCAGGCTTAACATAAAAATTACTTGAGTTAGTAAACTTCTCATAGTAATTACTTGCTTGACCATTATCTCTGTATGCAACCCAATCATTGTCAAGAGAACCTGTCATTATTTCTGATAATAAAAAGTTGTTATCTCCCGGTAAGCCAAATAATTTATAGCTTGTTGTTGACGTAGGGTTTGCAAATGAGTATGATTGACTTACACTTACTTGGCTCACAATGAAATTTGCCACTAATGCCCGACTGCTGCTTATATTAAATGTGTAGTTCGGATTTGACGAAACAACCGAACCTCCTTCCGTCCAGTCAATAAATATATATCCGCTGTTTGCAGTTGCCGTTACCGTAACACTAATACCAGAATTGTAAGTGCTAGCACCTGTTGTTGTACCACCCCCTGTCGGATTTGATAAGATTGTAATATTAAATTGTTGAATAAAGTTAGCAACTAATGATCTGCTGTTAGTCATAGTAAATGTATAATTCGCGCTTGTCGAAACTACTGATCCATTCTCTGTCCAATTTGCAAATGTATATCCATTGTTTGGTGTTGCTGTAGCAGTAGCACTTTGACTTGCATTATACCATGAGCTTGAAGATACTGTACCTCCTGTTCCTGCAGTCAGAGTTAAATAATATTGTGTTGTGAAATTTGCAGTATAGGTAGTTGCAGAACTTGGAATTGTAATTGTATGGCTCTGAGTCCCTCCATCACTCCAACTGCTATATACATACTGAGTACCGGTCGATCCGCTTTGAGGGCTTGTAACCGATAATGTATGAGTTGTACTTGCTGCCCATGAAAATGTTTGTACTGACGTATATGTTGTTCCATCTACTGTAAAACTCCGTCCTGCAGGATTTGTAGTTACTGTTGTAATATTCATTGCTGAAAAGTTAGCAACTAATGATCTGCTGTTAGTGATAGTAAATGAATAATTCGCGCTGGTTGAAACTACAGTTCCATTCTCTGACCAATTTGCAAATGTATACCCACTGTTTGGAATCGCAGTAACTGTCACACTTTGATTTGCATTATACCATGAGCTTGAAGATACTGTACCTCCTGTTCCTGCAGTCAGAGTTAAATAATATTGTGTAGTAAAGTTGGCTGTATATGTTGTTGATAAACCAGGTGTTGTTATTGTATGGCTCTGAGCTCCTTCATCACTCCAACCACTATATACATACTGAGTGCCGGTCGACCCGCTTTGAGGGCTTGTAACTGAAACCGTATGAGTACTTCCTGATGTCCATGGAAATGACTGGGCTGCAGTATATATTGTTCCATCTGCAGTAAAACTTCGTCCGGTTGGATTAGTAGTTATAGTTGTATTATTCACTATTGAGAAGTTTGCAACTAGTGATCTGTTGTTGGTGATCGTAAATGTATAATTCGCGCTAGTTGAAACTATCGTTCCATTCTCTGTCCAATTTGTAAATGTATATCCATTGTTTGGTGTTGCTGTTACTGTTACAGAACTGCCGGAATTATATAAACCTCCTCCAGTATAAGTGCCCCCATTCGTTGGATTACTTGATAAGCTGACAGAATATTGTGTAATTGAATTTGAAAGGATTGTAAAATTTCTGGAATATTGGTTATTAGTTTCATCGTTTTCCGCTATTGAGTTTTGCGGATCCAATACGATTTTTATATTATGTACGCCAGCAGTAAACGCGTTGGGATTGAAATAAAAAGCCCAAATGCCCACTATATTGGACGTGCTGTAAACCGGCAAGGTGCTCGAAGATGTGGAAGTTATATTCTTGACATTGTCTATATAAATGTCAAGAGAATAGATAGGGCAATCTGCATTACCGGCATTTTCAACCAGGAACCCGAAATAAATCGTATCAGTATTGTAAAGAGGTGAATCTTCTGAATTCAATTGATTGGCTATATCAGTTATAGCACTTTTCTTAAAGACTATATAATCCGGCCAAGTGTTTACTTTGGCAAAACATAAATCCGGCAAAGCTAAAGTTTGCTGATTAGAAGATTGAGCATTGTGAGAATTTTCATTTAGTATAAAATGGTGTAATGAATCAACATGTAATGTGGTTGCGCTCATTAAAATTTGATTTGCAACAACAGGCGCATGTTTTTCATTTTTGTCTTTGTCGGTAATGGATTTAACTTGTCCAATTATTAGGTTAATATCGACTAGAAATAATAAAATTAAATACAAAATTATTTTAGATTTCAAATCTATCTCTCTATGTTAATACTTGCTTAAATTTGTTCTTCTCAACTAGTTCTTATTTAATTTTAGTTGATCTCCTTCAAACCTCTTTCTTTTATTTATAAGATATTTTGACTCAACTATTGAAATGAATAACTATTTCAATTCAATAATTATTGCATAGCTTATTCTAATTTTGCAGAATAGCCAGAAATTTCAACCCAATAGATAATGAAGCAAATTAATCCAGCTATGCTAATTAAAAATCCAATTATTGGAATTATTGAAATAAGTCCTAGCACACAAAAAGTAATACCTATTGCTTTACCAGGTTCAAGATCTTCTTTAATATTTCTACTTTCAAATTCATTATGAAGAGAAGAGGCGACCTTAGATACTAATATAAACTGCCAAACAATGTTGAACAAAGGAACCCATAATAACCATACTTCCCCTGGATTTATTGTTCTATTATTTTCTTTTACTTTTTTCAATGCATTTTGTAAAGTAAGACAATAAAATACACCCGGTATGATTAGTAACCCAACTCCTATAAATAATATTAAAAGTAGCTCACCATCAGGATGATTTGTATATGCTGAACTTGCGGTAATTAAAACTACTGCTATACTGAATAAAACAATTGCTGAAATGGAAGTACAAATAATTCCTAATATCATTCCAATTTCTGTATTAGTTTTTTCGTTTAAGGCAATAATTCCATTTTTGATTTTCTTTAAATCACTTTGACCCATTATCCATGCAGGCATTCCCGTAAACGGACCTAATATAAAACTAAGGATTCCTAATATTAAAATTAACGTACCTCTTCCACTTTCTTGGAATTTAAATGTATTTGCACTTATTTCTGTATTTTTACTTAGATTAATATATTTGCCATATTCTTGATTTTTGGTTTCAGTGGGTTTAATAAATGAAATTTGCTTTTTATTATTTAGATTTTGATATAATTGAGTATTATTAAATGTTTTCACAGTTGAATAAGAACTAGAATTATTAATTTCACATCCGCAGACAGAACACTTCTTAAAATCTAATATTGTTCTCGTTTTACATTTCGGGCATTCCATGACGCCTCCACACAATATTTATTTTTGAATAGTTTTTTAGAATTCTCTTAATTATTATTTAACCAATAACATTTTAATTACTTCTACTTTCTGATCTGTTCTCAATCGGCAGAAATAAACTCCACTCGGTAATTCCTTGCCATCAAATGTCATCTCATAATATCCCTTGTCAACATATCCGTTCAATAACTCTTTTACTTCTGCTCCAAGAGTATTGTATATTTTTATGCTTACATTCGATCTGGTATCTACGCTATACCTTATTGTTGTTGACGGATTAAACGGATTTGGATAATTCTGATATAATTTATTTACGAGTGGTAATGATTTAGAATAACTATTCGTATTTAATTCTTTCTTACTATATATCAGTTCATAATTCTTCTCTGCTGTATTCGAACTGAAGCTTATTTTATTATCTTGCTTTAGATCATAAACAACATTTAATTTATTATCAATTAGATACACAAAATTGTTCTTCGATGTATCCGTGATACTAATTGTATACTGTTTGTTTGGCACTACTTTCAATTTTAATATATATTTTTCTTCTTCAAGTTCACCGCTTCGTATGTCTCTATACAAATATTTATCTGATGAGCTTAATGCTGAATTATATATCACTATTCTTTCTGTCTCAAAATCTGATACCGGCTTGTATATATCATATTTGTCATAATCAACTTTACTTTCAGTGTTAAAACCGATCTTCACTTCCGATATGTTTCTGTTTTCTACATTGAGAGATATGGTTAATTCATTACTTAGTAATTCATTATTCGCATTACTTTTTTTTGCTAATGTGGGGTAGGGTATAGTTAATTGTGATAATCCATTTGTATTCTTAAAATAATACGCTTTGTACGGATCAATTGTTTCTGGTGATACTGCAAAAGTACCATTAGAGTAGTCCCAAGGCACATCTGAACTTATTCCAGGATTCTTGGATACAATACTATTCCAGGGTACCGATATGCTGAATGGATTTGAAATTATACTCCAGTTCGCTGGCAAAGGAGTAATGATATATTGTCCGTTTGAATTTACTGTAACTGATGTTACAGTTCTGTTAACATTTATTGTATTCTTGCTCAGTACCCAGAAACCGACACCGGGTTTAATATAAAAATTACTTGAACCATCATATTTGATATAGTAATTACTTGTTTGTCCGTTATCTCTATAAGCTACCCAATCAATGTCCAATGAACCCGTAATTATATCTGACAACGGAAAGTTGTTATCACCGGGAAGTCCTATTAATTTATAACTTGACTGAGAATATGAATTTGCAAATGAATATGACTGATTAACTGTAATCTGATTAGCCATAAAAGTAGCTACTAATGTTCGGTTACCGTTTATCGTAAAAGTATAACTTGAATTTGATGAGATAAATGCCCCATTCTCTGTCCAGTTGATAAATCTATATCCGCTATTGGCTATTGCCGTTATTGTTATACTACTACCTGAATTGTATGTACTTGCACCAGTCGTCGTACCGCTACCCGGTGGGGTTATAGATATAGATACTGTGAATTGGGTTTGAAATGATGTAGTCACAGGAATTGTATTAGAATTACCACTTGTACCAGCTGCGCTGTATGATCTTACTCTATAATAATAGTTAGTTCCAGTTGTTAAACCGGTAACAAGGTAAGATGTAAAGTTTGAAACATCTTTGCTTCCAAATCCAGTTACATAATTTGTAAAACTATTATCAATGGCTACATCTAGATAATAACCAGTGGCACCACTAACACTTCCCCAATTTGCTGTGAAACTTGTTTGGGTTAAGTTAGTTGCTGCTGTTGCTACTGGTGGACTTAATACATTTGGTATAGTTGTCGTCGTAATTGTATTTGAATTACCACTTGTACCATCTGTATTGTAGTATCTTACTCTATAATAATATATAGTTCCATTTGTTAGACCGGTAACCGGGTAAGATGTTAAGTTGGAAACATCTTTACTAACGAATCCAGTTACGTAATGAGAAAAAGTATTATCATTGGCTACATCTAAATAATAACCGGTAGCTCCGCTTACACTTCCCCAATTTGCTGTGAAACTTGTTTGGGTTAAGTTAGTTGCTGATGTTGCTTCAGGTGGACTTAATACACTTGGTAAAGTTGTCACAGTAATTGTATTGGAATATTCACTTGTACCAACTGTATTGTAATATCTTACTCTATAATAATATGTAGTTCCGGCCTTTAGTTCTGAAACTTGATAAAATTTTACATTAGCAACATTTTTGGAATTGAAGCCGGTTACAAAAGTTGTAAAATTATTATCAGTCGCTACATCAAGATAATAGCCTGTAGCTGCGCTTACACTTTCCCAATTTGCTGTGAAACTTGTATGTGTCAAGTTAGTTGCTTGTGTTGCTGCTGGTGATGTCATCACAGTAATTATATTAGAGCTACTACTTGTTGTGCCACCTGTGTTGAATGATCTTACTCTATAATAATATGTGGTTCCTGTTGTTAAACCGGTAACCGAGTAAGATGTTACATTGAAAACATTTTTACTGTTAAATCCAGATACATAATTTGTAAAACCGTTATCAGTTGCAACATCTAAATAATAACCGGTAGCTCCATTTACACTTACCCAATTTGCTGTAAAACTTGTTTGGGTTACGTTAGTTGCTGAAGTTGAAGTTGGTGCAGAAATTATTATATCGGAAATATTTCGTGAATATGCTCCACTGTTAGTTCCGGCATAAATTGTTACATTACTAACATAAAGGCCATTAATGTATTTGCTAGAATTCTCAGTAAGCCCGGTATTTAATGAATTCCAGTTCCCACCATTGTTTGTAGAATAATATACCCCACCCCCACTCAATCCGGCAAAGATTGTTGAGCCGCTACCTGTCAAGGTATTAACTGCAATAATTGTTGGAGACCCAGAACTTACATTGGTCCAGGTACTACCATTATCAGAAGATCTAAATACACCAGTTTGATTTCCAGCATATATATAGGAATCATTCACAAACAAACTACTTGTGTTGATTGTGCTGGCATTATTCCCTAATCCGTTATTCATTTTATTCCAACTCGTTCCATCATCGGAAGAACGATAAATTCCGGAAGGTGTTCCTAAATAAACAGATGTATTTGAAATTGCTATTGCTTGAATAACGTTATCATTCAATCCAGGCCCGTTTATTGAAGACCAGTTACTTCCATTATCAGTGGAACAATATAACTGATTCATGGTTCCGGCATATATTTTTTTCTGATCTTTAGTTATTCCAAAGACTTTAACCTCAGGAGGATTTGGAGACTTACTAAATCCATTATTAAAAGGCGACCAAGTATTGCCTTTATCACTACTCCCCAATACTCCGCTAATGCTGCCGCAAAAAATATATGCTCCACTTAGAATAAAAGTATTACATGCCGTCGAATTATATGGGGGATTTAAAGTTATTACATTAAAGTTGATTCCTCCATCAGTAGACTTATACAGCCCAGTGGCGGTACTTAAGTAAATATTCGTACCATCATTTATAAACGATCTACAATATGATAGTGTCGATGGATTAAGTGTTAGCTTTTGCCATTGTTGTTGAGATAGAAGCGATGTATTAAGTGTAAATAAAAATAGAGCCAATATTTTTAAGAAAATAGAAAACTCCTTATTAATAGTAGCCATACGAATTCTCAATTGTTAATAGATCTATTTATTTTGAATAATTTGTTTTTGCAAAAGTGAACAAATTAGTAATTCAAAATTTCGAACCTGCATATACTTTTCAGTAGTTCTTTAATTAATTGCAGAATGTATTTTTTGTTGTTGTAATACATCTCGATGTATCCGGATATTATTATTCGAGTTTTATATTTAGAACCGTTAGTCTCACCAAAGATCAATTCGACTCATTACTTATAGGTCCAAATAAATATAGTTCGTTATTTGATTTAGCTTTTATTATTTCTGATTTAATAATTTGTAAAAATGCAACAGCGTTCTTAACACTTTCATTGGCGGGAACGTTGATAATATCGGCAATCCTTTCGGTAGAACTATTAATACTATTTTTTTGTAATGATTGAATAATTAAGTTATATGAAATCGTTTTAAATTTTTCAAAATAATCGTCGAATTTATCTCCAATAATTTTCATCTCCAGGATCACTATAAAATTTTTGAATTTATTGTCCCGGTGCATTTTACTTAACGATTCAATTAGTTCGTTTAATCGTACTCCTACGTTTTTATAATTATTATTGTCGCAAGAGCTAGTCAACAAATAAAATTCATTTTCGTTTTTATCATATAAGAAAGATGTATTTATGTAAATAAATACAGAAGAAGTATCGCTTAAAAAATTTTCATGAATAAGCCCCAAATTAAGCTTGTCTAAACTAAAGTAACTGTCATATGTGTTCTTCGTCAGACTGTCAGTATATTGCAAACTATTTTTATCTAAACTGAACCTTTGAGTGAAAATTTGATTGACTTCTTTCAGTTCGATCTTTGCTCTCGGGTTGTCAAATTCCTTCTCACGGAATGAAGAACTTCCCATAATAAAAGCATTTAACAACGAAGATGATTTGTCTATTAAGTTCGGATTAATTGCAGGTTTGCGTTCATTATTTTTTTCAATTTTTATCACAGTAGTCACCTCGGGAGGAAATAAACTTCCTCTAGGACTACGACCTTTTGAAGATTGTGCCATGTAAATGACTGTGCAAACCAATGTTATTATGACCATTAATTTTTTCATGTCTTCTTCCTCAATTTAGTGGTCTATTTGGGGGAGTTGGTAAACCGGTAGCAGGTGTAGTTGTTGATTGAGGTTGTCCGTGAGTTAGTAAATAATATACTATTCCACTGACTATCCCGCTTCCACCAACGACATACAACCATGGGAAATTTCCAGGAATATACTTTTCAACTTCAATTTCAAAATAATAATCATTGCCAACGAATTTTGAACCATTATCAAACAATATTGCCCAAAAAATTTTTCTACCAAATCCAGCAAACTGACCTTTTCCGTAATCCCCTCTTAATTTTTGCGGTATGTACTCAAATTCGGGATTGCTCTCTTTTTTTAAAGTGACATTAACTACATAAATTTGTTCTGCATTTCCCTCCAAATCATATGTTATTTCAACTTCCTGTCCTATCGGAGAGAAATTTATTCTCTTAATCTGAAATTCTTGGGCAAATATCATTGAACTGATCAGCAATAAAATAACAATTATTGATTTCATTGTTGCTCCTAATTATTAATTGTTTGATCACAACTGAAACGTCTTGATCATATACAAAAAAATAATTTTTAATTTTCGCATTTTAGAGTAATATAGAATAATTTTAATTGAATCCTCAACACTGACTGTTTTTTATCATTAATAAAATTCAACAATTTTATCATGTCATCAGATATTTTATGAAATAATAAGCTTCCGACAATAGTGACATTTCGCTCATGGCTATGAATAACCAATGTAGTTATGAAAAGAAAAAAAACAGTAAATTAAAATATTTTAGCAATTTATTCATTATCTGAACCTACATAATGGCATTGTACAAGATGTTTTTCGGAAATTTCCTTCAATATAGGTTTTTCTTTTAAACATTTGCCATTATTGCTGAATTTAAGATACAAAGGGCAGTTGGATACGAAATCACAACCTTCATTTTTCTCAGGACCGATTATGTTTTCATCTATAATAGTAATTTCTTGATTTTTAATTTCTTTTCTATTCAGATCTAGCATCGACGATAATAAAAGTTTGGTATATGGATGGTGTATTGAACCATTTATCAGTTCTTTTGTATCGTTAATTTCTACGATATTTCCATTGTACATTACAATGATTTTATTGCATAAATGACTAATAGAACTTATATCATGTGAAATAAAGATCATAGTAAGGGAATACTTTTTAATTATTTCTTGTAATAAAATTATTATTTGATATCTAAGGGAGGCGTCGAGCGAGGCAAGAGGTTCATCTGCAATTATGATGCTAGGAGTCACTACTAAAGCCCTTGCAATGGAAACTCTTCTTTTTTCACCGCCACTCAGTGAATTTGGTAATTTATTTAAAAATGTTTCATCTAAATTTACTGAAATGAGTATCTCTTTTATTCTTTTGATTTTATCTTCTTTTGATAAATGTGTATGTATATCGAGCGGTTCTTTAATAATATCTAAAACTTTCATACCTGGATTAAGTGAGGCATCTAAACTTTGATATATCATACGACAATTTTTTCTAATCTGTTTTTTCTGTTTAGTCCGTGCTTTTTTGAAATCGATATTATCGATTAGAATGTTGCCTGAGTTTAGCTTTATTAAACCGAGAATTAATTTGCCAAGAGTAGTTTTCCCGGAGCCGCTCTCTCCAACTAAACCTACTACATCGCCAGGGAAAATACTAAGGGAAACATCTTTTACAGCTTGGATATGTTCTTTCTGTTGCTGCTTAAAAAATAAGTTTTTGCGATAGAAAAACTTAGAAACATTTTTGACCTCAATTATGGGGTTCATGGGCATAGAACCAACATTTAATTTTATGATCATTCTCGATATTAATAAAACTTGGTTTTGAATCTCGACAAGAGTGATAATTAATTCTTTGTTCTTGAACTAAAGGGCACCGTGAATAATACTGACAACCATCTACCGGTAAAGAAGATCTGGGTTCTGAATAATTCGGTTTCTTTATTAATTTATATGAATTAATAAGATCAGAAGTATACGGATGATTTCGATTATTGAAGAATATTTCGAATTTTGTTCCAATTTCAATTATCTCACCAGCGAGCATTACTGCTATTCTATCCCCATAATGTGAAGCAACATTTATATCATGAGTTATAAGTAAAATAGATAATTTCAATTCTTGATTTAGAATTTTTAAAAGTTCAAGTATTTCAAGTTGGATAGTCGCATCAAGAGAAGTTGTTGGCTCATCGGCAATAAGTAATTGAGGGTTATTGACCAAGGCTATAGCAATCATAACTCTTTGAGCCATACCTCCGCTTAATTCGTGAGGATACAATTTGGCAACTTGATCAGGATATTTAAATCTTACTTTTTGTAGAATCTTGATAACTAAAGGATGATCTCTTTTAGCATTTTTATATCCTTCCATATTCCTAAGAGATTCAGCAATTTGTTCACCTACAGTATAATACGGAGATAGACTTGAAACAGGTTCTTGAAAAACAATTGAGATTCGTTTACCTCTCAATTCAGTTAAAAGCTTTTCCGATTTCATATTGAGTTTATTAACGCCATTTTTCTCTTCAAAGTAAAAGAGATTTTTGTTTTCAAAACTCACCTGACCATTTACAACTCCTGGGGTCCCTGTTATTAATCCAATAAGAGACAGGGCTGTTACAGTTTTTCCACTCCCTGATTCTCCGATTAAACAAAAAATTTCTTTTTCGGCTATTTCCAAGCTTAAGTTATTTACAGCCTGCTTAACTCCATTATCAATAGAGAACTGAATGGACAGATTATTTATTTCTAATAGGTTCATTTTTAATTTGTCTTTCCCAACTTGTCGGCTATAACGTTAAAAGAAAAAATAATTGATAAAATTGCCAGTATAGGTGGTATACTAGGCCATAGAATTCCATGGATTAAATATTGTCCGTCTCTACCACCAACTCCATCATAAATCATTTTTCCCCACGTATCAATGTTAGTATTACAACTGATATTAAAAAAAGCTAATGTGCATTCGTAAATAATAAAACCCGAAAAAGCATAAATAAATTGAATTAAGATATTACTTTTATAATTAACCCAAAGGATATGTTTGAATATAATAGAAAAATCTGAGGCTCCAATTTCTTTAGCGGCTTCAATAAATTGATTCTCTTTAAAATGTTCTATTGCCCCTTGTATAACATTTGAAGTCTTCATAGAACTAATTATTGATATAGAAATGATTATTCCCCACATACTATAGTTAAAAGCATACCCGACTATAAATAAAAGAAGCACTTTCGGGAAAGATTCGAGAACTGAATATGCATAATCACTTACTTTTACTATCAGTGTATTCTCTGAGTAACCTCTTACAGCTCCCATCAAACATCCCATTATAAGAGTAAGAAATGCAGAAATAATTCCAGATAGTAAATAATATTTTGAGGAGCTCACAAGAATTATAAATACATCTCTACCGCTACGATCGGTTCCTAGAATGTGATAAGAATGATTGTCATTTGTAATGTTTTCATATTCTATCCCATCATCGTATTCATTTAGCCCTTTCAAATACAGAAGATTTTTAATGATAGTTGAACTAGGGGGAATTTTTGCTTTTGATAATTCAGTATGCTCTTCTTTTAAGAATAAGCCGACTATTGAAGAAATAATAAAGAGCGATATTATAATCAGACTAAAAGTTACTTTTAAATTATTTATGGATTTCTTAAGGATTATTTTCATTTACTATTTTAATCTTGGATCGATTAATCCAACAACTATTTTATTAATGAGATAAATTATTATTACAAATGACGAAAGAATAAAAGTAATTGCCATAGTCAAATATTGATCATGGTCATTTATTGCATTCACACCTAACAAACTTAGCCCCCTCCCAAAAAAAACAAATTCAACAATTATTGTTGAGCTGATTATATTGCTAATCTTGGATCCCAGAAAACTTAAAACAGGAACGGCCGCGCTACGAATTATATGTTTATCGTAATTAGCATTTCGTGCCATTACGGCAAGTAAATGAGGCTGTTTTTTTAAAGATGTAAAAACAGCTTCCAAATGTCTAAGGAGTTCCCCTCCAAATCCATCTCCCAAGGATATTAGTATGACAGGTAAAATATAGCTGAGAGACTGATTAAATGAGAGAACATCATCATAATTTGAGACACCAAAATATTTTACCCAAACCGGACGAATTAATATAGCCATAATTAAAATTGGAATACTAGAAAGGAAAATAAATGCTTTTGAGATCTTTTTTAAATATAATTTATTTTTTATAAATGAAAAATAAGCTATAGGAAGATAGATAAAGATAATAACTATAATCGCCCCAAAGACCAATATTAAAGATGTAATAACATTACCATCTAATCTTTCCATTACAGTTTGGCTGTTGACTAATGACTGACCAAAATCCTGGTAGATTATTATTCTCCATATCCAGCTAAAGAAAGAGGAAAATAATGTAATTATGCCTGTATCTGGTATATCATTATTGATATAGATTTTAGAAAAACGGAAATAATAAACTAATAAGTAATTGAAAAATGAGGTTAATACGATCAACGATATAAAATGAACCGCATTTCTTAGAACAAAAATAATTCCTTTAATTACTTTCTCTTTTGTAAAGTTCATGTGCATAATCAAAAAAACCGAAAGGTGTAATTGTTGATTTAAAATTCGGGATCTCTTTACTAGCTGCAGCATATTTTTGCACAGACCAGCAAAAAATGTATGGTACTTGAGTATTTAAAATTCTTGAAATTTTTTTATTTGTATTCTGATACTCTTCAATTGTTAAATTATTATCCAACTTATCAAACTCACGATCTATTCTTGGTTCTTTGTATGCAATAAAATTGTAATTCCCAAGGCCGATAAATTTGGAATGAAATAATTGACTGAAATTAAGACCATTCGAAAAAAGTAGTTCTCCGAATGCTAAATCATAATCAAAATCATATTTTAACACACGGAGGTAGCTATCAAGATTTTCAGCCCTTTCAATAATTCTAATCCCCAATTTGTCCATATCACTTTTAAATGAAGTAATAATTCTATCTCGATATTCATCATTCTCAACTATCTTATAAAGCAATTTAAACTCTAATTTTTGTCCGGAAGCATTATACCGGAATCCATTTGCATCTTTCATATTAAAACCGCTTTCATCCAGTAGTATATTGGCTTTTTTAACATCGTAATCATATCTATCCAAATCTGTCGGTGTGTAAACAGCATCCAGTATATAAGGACTATTTATTAAAGTTGCCTTCGAATTATATACATTATCTACGATTGATTTCCTGTCAAATCCGTAATAAATAGCTTGTCTAACTTTTAAATAATCGCTGAGAATAGGATTTCTAAAATTAATTGCAATGTAGTTAAAAGAAAAACTCTCATACTGCTTTATATCGAAACGAGCAGCTTCAATATCTGCCAATCTATAAGGAGGAACATCGACCACAATATCAATTCCACCATTTTTCAACTGATCTATTAAATTACTTTTGTCAGAATGAGCATTAATGGCAATATAATCAAGATATGGCCTTTTGAGATTATCTCTATCTCTATAATAATTATTTGCCTTTAATTCTATTTCTTGATTTCTGCGCGAACTATATTTAAAATATCCTGTACCATAGGATTTTTTAGCAATATCACTGCTTGAAGTTATAGGAAGGTCAATTAATTTATAGCTTGGCAATATTTTAAAAGTCAATGCCCGTTTCACATTTTCTTCAATCATTGGTCTTGAAAGTACAAACCGAATAGTATATTCATCAATTTTAACAACCGAGCTAAAGACACTTATGTAATTTTTCCATGAACTTGAAGATTTATTTATTGCTTTAATCGTACTAATAACATCGTCAGATTTGAATTCTCCTCCATCTGACCATTTTATATTTCTCATTAACTCAATTTGAACCTCATTATTATTAATCCGCTGAAACGAACTTGCCAGTATACCAACAAGTTTATTAGACATCTTTTGATAACCAAAGAGAGACTGGTATAACAACGTACACATTCGTACATTTACCTCATCATCGTTATAACTATATGGATCAAAAGATTTAGGAAGCCTTTCTTCCCCATAAATAAGTTTTCCACCACGATCTTGGGGAAAAAGTCGACATTGAATAAATACTATCAATATTAGTAATGTAATTATTTTTTTTTGCATTTTTATTTAGTAATTATAATAGTTGGCGGTCTTGATAGATTATCTATCTTGGATACAGGACTAATTAAATACTGTGCTGAAGAAAATTCATTTGAGAGTAATTTCAGCACGGGAAATGCTTCAGATTCAATTATGCTATAGTTACCCCAAAGAATTATTGAAGTCACAAAAATGGAACAATATTCTGGACTATTAAATTGTAGATTAAATCGAGATTTGTTTATTCCACCCTGTAAGATATTGTATGCCTGTTCGCAATTACCACTTAAAAGAATACAAAATCCGTAGTTAAAAAAAAGTTTACGAATTTTAGATTCATTTTCACTACTCCTTATTGCATCTAAATAAGCATATTTTACCAGTGGTAATGGATCTACTATATTGTCAAGTTCATATCTAAGAAGTTTGTATCCCAATTCTGATTTTTTATTAAAATCAGAAGATGTTTCCTTGACTAAATTATCAATCATACTTTTTGCTTCACTAATCTTTCCTAATTTAGCTGTAGCACTGGCTAAAACAATTCTTGAGTTAAGGTCTCCATTACCCTGTAAAATTTTTACAACCTCATTATATTGTTTAAAATCATAATAGTATAGACTACGGTATAACTGACTGTTAACCTGGCTTTGTTCTTTAATATCAGCTAATGTGTTAAATAGATTCGCATAATAGAATGACAAATAGCTCATTGAATTTGAGATTGCATCTAATTGTATAGGATCATAATAATCTATTGAGTCTTTGCTTGCAATTCTTTCCAAATAATCTGGTTTGGATAGATCGATTTTATTCAATAAATATTCAACTCTTTTCCATTTTTCAGAAATATCTGATTTTAATTCGAGAAATAATATGTCCTTAATAGTTTCTCTATTTGGAAGATTTTTAAAATTAGGCAAGGGTTTTTCTGAAGCTGAAGTAAATTCGATATATTTCTTCATAAACTCGTATTTAATAGTAGCTTCGTCATCAAACGAAATTGTGTTCCATATTTTCACTGCCCCAGATTGATCACCTGTTTTATAATAAGTTGCACCAAGCCAGATTTTACCTAAATTACTTTGTTGTTTTTCTTTAGATAGAAAAAGCTGAAATGATTTAATTGCAGTCGAATAATCTTTAAGGTAGAATTGACCGATTCCCTGATAAAAATAAATAAAATTACCGATAGACTGTTTATTTTTTATTCTCTCCATATAAAATTTGTTCGATACTGCACTAGCTGAGTACGCCAATATTCTATAAAATTCGGCATTCGATCTGTATAGTATCATCAATTGCTTATAAGAGTCTTTGATTCTTGAAGGGTCACCTGACATTAAAACTTTTTTATTCTCTTTAATTCCAGTTTCGTATAAATTACTAACATTGAATGAAGAAAAATTTTTATCTTGCCCAAATAATAATTGCTCAAGACTAGAAAATATTATTAACAGAATTAAAATATTTTTCAAATTAAAAAGCATAGCCTAGTCCAAAATTAAAACCTAATATTTTATCTTCTTTTCCAGCAGCAGGTTTTCGATCTATATTCGCTCCAAGATTTGAGATTGTTAAATAAGGTGTTAAAAATAATTCATCAGAAAGACTAAGTGAAAATCCTAAATCAATGCCCGCCATTATTTTTTTATTGATAATATTTGAATTCATAATTGATCCTACACGGAGATTAATAAAAATCTCAGAAAGTTTCCATCCAGGTGAAATTGGTTTTTTATAGAGATAAATTGCAAAAATTCCACTGAAGTAATTAATTCTTTCAATCATTTCTAAGTCATCATTACTTACATAAAAGCCACCAAATTCAAGTCCGATACCAAATTGAAAAATCAAGAATTTAGTGGGCAAATCACATCCTAATTCAATTGACTGACCCATTTGAAAATTATGCCCGCTAGCATCTCCGTTGTACATTACCATCATAAATGAGGGCTTTAAAAATGTTGTAACATTTTTTGATTTTTCATTTTCAAAATTAGAATTACCAGGTGAATTCTTAGGTACTTCAAAAAGTTTTCCTACCGGTATTCCAATTTTAATATTATAAATATGTTCTTTATAATTATTTAAAATAATCCTTCGTGAATAAATATTGTCTCCGATATAAACATCAAATTCTCTTAACAATTCTCCTGAGTTGTTTAATATTATAGGATTATCATCATCAACTTCTTTTGTATTAACGTTGATGCTCTTGAGTGAAGAAATTAAATCATTCGATTCAATAAATAATAAATGTTCAGAATCAATAGTCCACCGGGGACCATAATATTGTGATTTGAAATTCACAGAAGTGAGAATTGTGTAGCTTTTCTTATCGATTTCATTAAAATATGGTTTACCGCTTTCATCAACTTTATAGATGGAATTCCAATTTAATACACCTATATCAGCTACGCTTTCATTTTGAGAATCATAATTAGTAGCAATATAGAAAGCTATTTTACTGTCATCCGGCGACCAGCTAGGCTGATATTCAAACCGATCTGGAGTATTTGTAATTCTAATCGGAATTAGTTCCTCATCTGAATTCGATAAATCTAAAAGATAGAGATCCTCGTTCTTTTCAGAATTTTGTTCTATTAATGCACTGTATACTATGTAGCGGCTATTATGCGACCAGCATGGATAATTATCTAAATTTTCATTTTTTGTCAATCGTATATGTTTTTTGTCACTCATATCAATAATTGAATTTTTACTTCTCTTAACTTTTTCATCGAATTCATCAATATATTTCTGAATATCTTTAATTAAATAGAGATCCCCCTTACCGGTTGAAGCAGATACATAAACTAATTTCATCCCGTCAGGTGACCATCGTGGATTTTGATCACTGCCAACATTTTTTGTAATCCTGATAAAATTATTTTTATCCGTCAAATTGCCCAAATAAACATCTTCATTTTGATTTATCCCTGAGGATACGAATGCAAACCATGATTTATTATCTTGGCTCTTAACAGGCCTCCAGTTTATGTCATTATTAACAACATTATCTTCTGGTTCCAGATTTGTAAATGGTACTATTTTATAAGGATTTATATCCTTTTCAAATGGAGCATCTTTATTATAAATATACAAATCATGTAAATTACCTTCTGAAATCTCTTCAAATGCTATGAATGATTCATCGCTTGTACAGATTGATATGTTTTTTATTTCTCCTTTTAATTTCAATTCCTTATTCGAAATAGTATTCTTAAGCTTATCAATTCTACTTACTTCACCGGTTTGAGAATATTCTAATGAAGAAATAAAAAGAAAGATCATTATTACAGTGTACAGAGATTTAATATTTTGATTGGCCATGATTATGCCTATTTAGTTTTTTTTATTTCGCTTAATTTTTCCTGAATACCTGATTTGTCATATGAACAAGTATTTAAAAGATAATCTTCCAATGCATTCACTGCAGTACTTTTTAAATCTTCTCTTTGATTATAATGAAAGATTTGATAACACGATAAAGCATAATAATAAAATGAATCGCAAACTAATTTTTGTAATTCTGATTCAGATAATTTTCCAAATTGCGATTGATTAAGTGTTACTTTTTCAAAATCAGATTTAGCCGAGTTCCAGTTTCCTCTTCTATAGTATATTCTTCCTCTATAAAAGTAGGCGCGAATGTCCTTTGCATTATCTTCAATTAAATTATTGCAAATGGCAAGAGCTTGATTCAACGATTCATCTCTTCCGGTTTGAATTAAACTAGGAACAGTACTAATATCACCCCGTAAAGCGACAGTTGATTCGACTCCTTTGCCAATTATTTGAATGCTGATATTTTTATTAGAATTTACATTCGTGTTGATTAATAAGAGATTATTATAATCCGAAGTACGATTCGGATTAAATTCTAAATTTATTACATAATCTTTACCGGGTTCGACAGTTGTTTTTATACTATTTCCATTATTTAATAAAAAAGCATCTGAACTATTTTGAAAAGCGACTTCAATTCTAAGCAAAGCATTTCCACTATTTTTAATTATAAATCTCTTAGTATCCGATGTAGAGGTATTTATAGAGTTAAAGTTTATTGACGAACCGTTATATAATGATTGGTTATCAATTAACATATCAATTTTAGGCTCTTGAATTTCTATTTCTTTGGCAACAGCATTTGCAACAATTGGAATCGAGAATTGATGCAAGCTGTTGTTTACTGTTATCCCGAATGAAAGAGATGCTTGCTTCTCACCTTCTGCTGTTGGACGAAATTCTATAGGAATAGAAAGTACCTGGCCAGAATTTATTTTTTTATTGCCATCTGAAGTCAATACAAATTCCTTAGCGTCATTGCCCGAAAGATTTGTGACTATGTTGATTGTTTCATGAGCAGTAAAGTGAATTATATTCTGAGAACTCTTAGAAACATTTGTCGTTTGAAAATCTATTCGTTTGAGATCAATATCAAAATAATTATTATAATTTAATAGATCATTATCATCCGTAGAAACAATATTGGAATAGAATTCAATTTTGCGATTACTTGCAAAAGAAGAGATAAATTTATAACTATAATAATCCTTGGTCATTATTTCGATTGATGCAGGCACATTTCCATCAACATCCTTAATTATCATAATATCCGAATTATTAGCTATTTTCATTTCTTTGCCGTTAACAAATATTTTTACATCTTTTGTAATAGGCTTATAATTGGATGTAAGCAATTTAACCTCAACATCTTGAGAGCCGCATCTTACAAATAGAACAAATGTTGATAATAATACTACTATTAGATTAATGACTGTATTACTTTTTGGTTTTATCATAGATCTATTTCACAATAATTATTGTTGGTCCTATAAACATGGGTTGAGTTTTGTCGGTTTGATCCCCTTGAGTACTTAACTCTAGTTTGTCATCAGGAATAATAATTTTAACAAAACTAGACAGCCTGTTAATTAAAAGTCCCTGGCATCTAAGTACTTCAAATTTATCACCAGTGATCTGCCTTGAAATACAAATATCATAGTTATCAGCGTGAAGACCGGTAAATTGAAAAGCGCCTTTTTTAGGTGAAATTTCTCCACCGATTGGACGTAATGTTTCACTTTTAGGGGTAAGTTTTATTTTAATAGTTGCATCAGGAATAGCTTTAGTCGAGTCGCTGTTATATACGATTTTTCCAGTTAATCTTAGAATATATGTCTGCAATTCATCATTAACCGAATTATCTGTAGTTTTATCACTCGTTTGGCTTACAATATTATTTTTCTCAATATCGGTAGACGAACATCCAATTAAAAAGAAACTAATCAAGCCAATAATATATAATAATACAGAGAAATTTTTCTTGCAGATCATAGATTTTCAATCTCCCAATTTATTGTTGTAGAATTTGTTAACAGTGAAAGAACACTTATTTCAGACTTGGAAATGCTTAAAGTATTTTGAATCGGTTGGCTAAATAGTCCTTCTCTGTTATAATAAATATAAATCCTGCCATGGATAGAATGTATTAATAATTCACCTGGATTATTTATTTTTTTATTGGCGACAGCAACTAATTCCTCATTATTATTAGTTAATTTTAACAAGAAGATACTACCATTACTTATCTTTAGTTTATAGAAAGTATCTCCTCTTTTTTGAAAAAGAAAATCTATTTCTTCAGAAGAACCGTTTATTGGAAGTGAACTTAATTTTGCTTTAAACAGATATTCTTTTTCCGTTATACCCAAAGATTTATATTGTATAATTTGGGAAGGAAAGACTTCTAATTTTCCTATTGTTACATTATTAACTCGAAAAAGTTGTATTAAAATTAAACTAACAACAATAAGAATTAGCACTATCGCAGCTATTTTAGAAGGTAAATTTATTTTAAATACTATCTTAGACTTTGAGGCTTCTGGTTCTTTCTTCGGTTTTGAAATTTTTTTTAATCTGTGAAAAGTAAAAGATTTTCTATCATCCTTCTTAGTAATTTTTGATTTTTCTTTAATAATGCTAAAACTGGAATCTGTTAATTGCTCAACGGGTAAATTCAGAATCATTTTTTCAAGATCAGTCACTAATTCTTCAATCTTCTGATATCTTGAAGAAACATCTTTTTCACACATTTTCTTAACGATATTTTGTAATTCTATAGGTACTGAATTTGGAATCGGAGGAAGCGGCATTTCAACATGCATTTTCAATACTTCGATTGGATTATCTGCTATAAAAGGAGGGGTACCTGTAAGAAGTGTGAAAAAAATCATCCCTAAAGAATAGATATCCGACCTTCCATCAACCGGTTTACTTTGGCATTGTTCAGGAGACATATAGGGTGGTTTTCCAAAAAGTGCACCACCTAAAGAATCCGTACCCAGGAATTCGAATTTTGCAACTCCAAAATCAATGAGTTTAATTCTATACTCCCCTTTTTCAGCTCCTTCTTGTAATAAAAATATATTATCCGGAGATAAGTCCCGGTGCCAAATATTTCTTCTGTGGCATACAGTTAAAGCTTTCGCAACTTGTAAAATTATTTGTGTTGCTTCAATTAGGTTGAGCTTATGAGATTTTAGGTGCAATTGTAAAAGAAAATCCTGTAAATCAATTCCTTTTAAAAATTCAAGAGCGATAAAAGCTGTTCCATCAGGATCATTATTTTCACGTGAATGCCTCTTTACTCTAACTATAGGGTAGCTTGTGTTATACAACTCATCATTTTGCAGTTTCTCCAGAATATCACCTTCTCGGAGAAATTTGCTCGCCAAGTCGCTTTGTGATGACAAACTATCATGAATGATTTTAAGTGCAATTCGTTCTCTGTTTTTGCTATCGAACGCGTCATAAATCGTGGCCATTCCACCCGATTTTAGAATTCCGTTGATCTTGTACGAATCAAAAGTTGTTTTATTTATTAAACTCATAGGCTACTTTATATAATTAGTATTTTTTGTCTCTATCCACCCGGAAACAAGTTTGTTATTTGAAGATTCAAACGAAAAAATATATACCCAATTACCATCTGATGTACTTAGAAGAATTAGGATAGGTGTTCCAACTGCCACCTCATCTTTTGTATTTGATTTCAAATCCACTTTTTCATATACAATTGCTTTTCTTTTAATTATATACTTAAAATCTTTAATTACAAGTTTGTAAATGGTCTCGCTGGAATGAATAGGTTTGTCAGTTGTTTTTTTAATTATGAAGGGCGGAGAAAGAACCATATTTTCTTTTGTATTTTCAGTGTATTTAAATTTAAATTGAGCTTTTTTTGTTTCGTTCATTAAACGATAATCTTTTTTCCCTGAAGATAAATTTAATGCAGGGTCTATTAGTGAATCTCTCTCATTAATATTAACATACATTTTTGCAGTAATATTACTTCCTGAATATCTCCATCTTACTTTAAGGGTGTCTCCGACATATAGTGTAGCATTTACTTTAGGATCTGTAAAAGTAATTGTCAAAGATTGATTGGAGGATTTTGTAAATATTCCTTCAACATGTTTTTGAAAATTCCGCGAGATAATTAATCCAACCAATAATGAAATCAAAAGGAACAATAATAAATATTTTGAATAATTCATGATCCTCAAATAAATAAACTTAAAGGTTGAAGGGAATCGTCTTTTGATATTTTTATCAAATTTACTTTTGGCTAAATGTAAATCTATTTTGGTATCACTAATTAAAGAACGTTTAACTTTACCATACTCTAAAAGAACAACACTTATGTTGTCATCGCTGCCTTTTCCGTAGGCAGATTCAACAACAAGTTTAGCGGAATCAGATATTCTTGCATTCGCTCGAATGGTGATACCAATCTCATTATTGGATAA
The DNA here is from genome assembly GCA_003155655.1 of Melioribacter sp. Lineage (GTDB taxonomy): Bacteria > Bacteroidota > Ignavibacteria > Ignavibacteriales > Melioribacteraceae > Fen-1258. Next base: position 8,501 of record PMDS01000105.1, on the reverse strand, counting down.
AAATTTTGAAAGACCGTCCGAACATAAAAGAAATATTAAACTCCTTCCTTTAAGCTGTATCTTGAAACAATCAATTGCAGGAGCCTTTTCAGTTCCAAGATACCTTGTTAGAGCAGCATTAAAAAGAGCTGGAGCATTTGGAGAAGCATTTTCTCCATATTTTTTTGTGTATTCTGTGATCGCATTATGATCTTCTGTAATTTGAACTACATCATCGCTATTAATTAAATATGCCCTGCTATCTCCAATATTTACTATAATAACTTCATTATGAAATGCAAAAGCAACGACTATAGTGGTTCCAATTCCCTCTCTGTTAACCATCTCATAAGATTTATTTAGCACCCCTCTATTGACCGAATCGAAAATCTCCTGCAAATTTTCGATTCGTGTAAAATCTTCTTTATCCAGTTTATCTATTAAATAAATTACAGCTTTTTGCAAGCACTCTATTGCAGTTTGGGATGCCATTTTACCATTTAGCATTCCCCCCATCCCATCGGCAACAGCTGCCAAGGCAATAAGTTCAGCACGGTTTGGTTTATCAAAAGTTAGAACACATGATGTATCTTCGTTTTCTTTCCTTCTTCCTTTTGTACTAAATTTAGTGAGAATTAATTGACCCATAAAAGTCTTAGATAACTCCCTTTCTATAAATCAATTTCACTATACCCATCATGACTACGTCACCATCATTTAAGTCACATGTTTCGCCAAGTTCTAAAATTTTTCCATTTACTCTAGTTGGATTACCCGATGCGTGATTAATTAGTTTTGCATTTTGATTCTTTTTATCCCAGATTATTTTTGCTTGATCATGAGAAACTGTAGGATGATCAATCCGGACATGTTTTAATTCTTTTCCTGTGTTTTTACCAAAAGTAAATTCACAGTCTGCATCATTCCTGCCAATATAAAAGTTAACAGGTTCATTTTTACCATTTGACTCAAGATCAAAACGGAAAGGAAGAACAACAAGAGTTTCATTTCTAACAGTTGGTTCACTGAAACTTAAATTGGCATCGCCAATTGGAACTGTTTTAGGTCTAAGACTTTCCATTACTTCCAGGAGTTTTTTTTCATATTCCTCTTTCAGTTTTTTATTTTCATTTTCTAATTTACCTAAAGACCCTCGAATGATCACGATAACTAAAATGATAATGCCAAGTACTATTACAGCAATAATAATATAGAAGGCAAGACTGAATGGAGGATTTTCCGCAATTTGTTGAGCAGCTTTTGCATCAGCGATAGCTAATGTAAATTCTCCCCTACTCATATTAGAACGTGCATCTTCTAATTTTCTATCAGCATTTTTAAGATCACTGAAAAAACCTTTACCTTTATCAATTGCAGATTCAGCATCGCTAATTGCCATTTGAGCATTTTGTCTCAGTTTTTCTTTTAATTGGCTATCATCATCATTAATAGCTTTTCTGAAATTTTCAGAAAGTATTCTTATTTTACGAGCATTATCAACAACAACAGTACCTATTATTTCGAACCATTTACTAGGGGCTGGTCTTTCTGATGTCTGAGAAAAGCGAACAATTAGCGGTTGTCCCCATTTGTCCTTGATTAAATATTCATCTGTAGATATCTTCATGTTCTCGGACCATTGAGCAACTTGTCCAAGAAGTTTTACAGATTCAAGATCCAAAGCACCGGATCTAATTTGGGGAATGAGACTTGCATCTTTGGGCTCTGCAATTTGAGCAGAAAGTTTAAATTGTATACTGATTACAATCAGCATAAAGTACATTAAGCGTTTCATCCTTCTCTCCTTATTTTACTTATTAATTCGATATTTATTAGGTATTACAACAAAATTAATTTGTTTAATTCCATTAATTTGAAAATCGAACAATATATACCCTTCATTCATATTTATTTTTTATATGTAAATACTTAATCACTTTATTAGTAAAAATAATCTACATCTTCATAAACAGACATTTTTTGTAGTCTTAATAGATGTCCATAAATAATTCCTTTTGTTTATCAACATAACGAGTAATTTTTTCATACTTTCTAATAGCTTCTAGGGATTAGTTTTCAAATTAATAATATTGGAATTACCACTTGTACCACCTGAATTGTAAGATCTTACTCTATAATAATATATAGTTCCAGTTGTTAGACCTGTAACTGGATACGATGTTAAATTTGAAACATCTTTGGAGCTGAATCCAGATACAGGCTGTGTAAAACTATCATCAGTCGCTACATCAAGATTATAACCGGTAGCTCCGATTACACTTTCCCAATTTGCTGTGAAACTTGCTTGTGTTAAGTCAGTTGCTGGTTTTGCTACTGGCGGATTTAATACATTTGGTAAAGTTGTCGTAATTGTATTGGAATTACCACTTGTATCAACTGTATTATAGTATCTTACTCTATAATAATATATTGTTCCTGCCATTAGGCCGGTAACCGGGTAAGATGTTAAGTTGGAAACATGATTGTTATTGTAACCAGTTACAAAACTTGTAAAATTATTATCAGTCGATACATCAAGATTATAACCGGTTGCTCCTTTTACGCTTACCCAATGTGCTCTGAAACTTGTTTGTGTTAAGTTAGTTGCTGATATCGCTATTGGAGATATCATCACAGTAATTATATTAGAGTTACTACTTGAATTACTTGCGTTGTATGACCTTACTCTATAATAATATATTGTTCCTGCCGTTAGACCGGTAACCGGGTAAGATGTTAAGTTGGAAACATTTTTGTTATTGTAACCAATTACACAGCTTGAGCTTGTAAAATTAGTATCATTCGCTACATCTAAATAATAACCTGTAGCACCACTTACACTTCCCCAATTTGCTATGAAACTTGTTTGGGTTAAGCTAGTTGCTGAAGTTGCCCCAGGAGGTGAAAATAGTGAAAAGTTTGCGATTAATGTTCTGCTGCTTTTTATGATAAACGTATAACTAGCATTTGTTGATACTATAGTTCCATTTTCTGTCCAATTTGTAAATGTGTATCCACTGTTTGGCGTTGCTGTTACAGTTACACTGGTACCCTCATTATATAATCCGCTCCCTGATGATGTTACTTTACCAGACTCTGCTGAATTTGACGAAATATTTAGATTAAAACTTTTAATAATAAGTCTAATAGAATATTTTAATGTGTCGAAAGGCTTTAAGCTGAAAGCAGAATCCTTCGATTGATATCCATATTTGATATAGGTAAGATGTCCCTTTATAGTATTTCCTTTTCCAATTGGAATATTGGAAATAAAATATTCTCCGTTGCTTGTTAATGTTTGAATTGAATCTTTAAGATTATAATTTAATATTACAAATACGCTATCAATAGGTTTATTACTGATAGATCCCATCACAGTTCCTTTAACATATCCAGGATACAATTCCGGTATATTGTAATCGTTGACCCCGCAGCTATTTAGAAACATGAGAAATAAAAATAGAAAACTTACAAGCACACCGTATACATAAATCTTCTTCATATGATTACTCAATAAATTTTTGAATTTTTTATTTATCATAAGATTATTGATGTTGTAAAGTGAATTATTTATTTAAAAAAATGTTTCGATTTCATTGTTACTAAATCCATTTTTAACTTAAGATACACTACATAAATTCGAATTATAAAAGTTAATTTCGCTGCCAGGTATGCTTTTATAAAATCCGTTAATCCATGTTTACTCACATTTGTTTATTTATTTTAAAACACGACAAGCATATACTTTTTAACATTAATAGGCAATTAAACCTTTAATAATGCTGATATACTTAATTTCTATTTTACATGATGGTCATTACAATCGGTCTGTTTAACCCCCGCCTATTTTTGGAATTTAAATACCTCGGAAAACTGTTTCTCCCGAATAATTATTCGTTCCAATTTATTAGTAAACATATATTTGTGAACTTGAGAAAATTATTTAAAACTTTGCGATATTTTTTCTTTTATAATATTTACATCATTCTCATAAGTTGCAGGATATGTTATAACCAAATTGTAGAATTCGTTTTGCCTACAAAATGTTTTCTTATAAACTATTTGGTTAATCTCTTTAATAAATAACGAATAGTAATCATTGCCGACATGTTCAATACTTAAATGATTAGGATTTTGACTGAGTTCGTATGTATATTTTCCCTCCAATCCAATATTCTCATAATCATATTCTTTCCAAAAAACTATAATTGTTTTTTCATCATCAGAGGAATAATATTCTTCCTTATCATTTGATACATAATATAAATACAATTTATAATCCGGATTAAGATACTCTCTGCCTAACACAGCCAATGAGGTCTGCTTGGAATTTGCTACTGATAAAAAGATGGGAGTTGTGCTTATTGCGCTATTTTCCTGAGCAGTATCACGTTGTTGAATAGAAGAACTATCCTGTGAATTATTATTATTTTCAACAATTTCTGTCTTTTTGGTTAAATTAGTATCTGGCTGTACATTTTGAGGTTCAACTTTTTCACTAATAGTATCATTGGAAGTAACGGATGAACTTTGATCTACATTGTTGTTTGACAGAACTTGGGGTGGGTTATTGTATTCATTAACATCAACTTGAAAGTTAGATAGTGCTTCTTGAAAACTTGAAACATTTTGAGCTGTAAAACAATCCTTCATTCTATAATAATCATCATTAATTCTCCTGATTTTAGAGTCACTACCGATGTAACTTCTAACTTCATTCAAACTTACCCATTCATTGTTAAATAAAATTAATTTAACATTAAGCAGTAGATCTTTATCTATTATAAGTAATATACCAGTCCCAATAGGATCTTGTCCAAGAACACTTCCACTAAGCCCAATTTCATTAATGAATCTGCCACAATAATCATTTAGATAAATAATACTTCCTAATTTAGGGTCGTATATAGGAATACTCCTTAATATATTAACGAAATTTCCCGATCTCAAAGCATTAGCAAAATGTAAATAATGTAAAGCAGCAGATTTATTATTTTCTATTAACGATTTGGCTGCAAGCACTCCTGCACTAACTTCGCCAAGATTGCCGTTTTCGATACCCTCTTTTACAGTTTCAATTGTCTTTTCAGCAACTTTTGCTTTTTCTAAAAGGTCTTTTGCCTTATTAAATTGATCAATGAGACTCTGCGCATTGCAAAATCCAAATCCTATGAGGAAAAAAAGAATTAAAAAAATATTCTTTTTTCTGAAATAATAAATATGATCTGTGCCCATTAAAAACCCCGCTACATATTTAATTAATAATTCACTTTAAAGAAATTCTCCAATGCAGAAAGTTGTGCAAATCTTTTAATTATAAGTAAAGACAAATAGGTCTCATTGTATAATATCAAATATTTTTAAATAAAACAATATTCAAATTAAATATATTGAAATTGTATAAAGATTATTATCTCTTTTAGAGGAGATTGAAGAACTTATTATCTACTGAATTACATTTCATGAATCAAGTTTTAACTCTTCCTAGTGGCAAGTCCATCATACTCAAAATATTTCGCAATTTTTCTCTCACTTTCTTCAAATCCAGGACTCAATTGTAATTTAATATAATCTTTCTTCGAAAGCAGCAGGAATTTATCAACGGTTTAAATAATAAGAGAAATTATTTTATTCGGAGAATTTTAATCTCTCCGCCAACAACATTTTCCTCAATAAAATAAAGCCTGAGTGAAAAGTCTATGACCATTTTGTGACCGTTTCATTTAATTTATAATTAATTGCCCGAATTAAGCTAGCGCATTGAAGAATTAATAAACTTCACAATGAGTTATTACTATTGTTCTTATTCCATAATTTTCAAAAAATATTTTCGGAGGGAAATGTTACGATGAGATACAGAGAAAATATCTTGTACATAATAGGCTTTACGTATTAATTTGAGCTGTACAAAATGCAACCTCAATTGAATGAGTGTTTTTCGAACTGATAGAATTTTTAATAGACACACCATTTTTGTAATGCTTCAGATGGAAATGGAATTTCCTAAATTTAGAGTAGAGTAAAAAGAAGGAGAATTCCATGAGAGAAAGAAAGCGCTACACGGCCGAACAAAAAGTAATGATTTTAAGAGAGTTCTTGGAAAATAATACATCCATTAGTCAGTTAGCCGAAAAGTACGAAGTCCGTCCGAATGATATCTATAATTGGAAGAAAAAGTTATTTGAATCAGCAGCTGATATTTTTACTGCTAAAGTATCGACTCCCAAACAAACATCGGCAGAACAGAAGACAATCGAAAAATTACAATCCAAGCTCAAAGACCGTGACGAAGCAATCAGTTATCTCATACGTGAGAACATCGAGATAAAAAAAAGTATCGATGGGGAGAACTGAATGCTCTTTGGGTTGAACCTGACGTCAGAGATAACATTGTTGAGTTTACTTCAATGATGACTACTAAAACAAATACTCCGGTTAATAAACTGCTGACAATGATCGGCCTCAGTTCCAGCAAATATTATTCTTGGATAACCCGGTTTGAGCAGCCCAATAATCATAACCGCATTATTCCCAAGAGACACTGGGTACTTGACTGGGAAAGAGAAGCAATTATTAATTATGCTGGCACTCATGTCGGTGAAGGTTACAGAAGATTGACCTACATGATGATGGATGGTGATATAGTTGCTGTTAGTCCTTCTACTACTTACAGAGTACTAAAATCAATGGGATTATTAAACCGCTGGAATAAAGTTAAGAAATCATCCAAAGGAAACGGGTTTGAACAGCCAATTTCGGTCCATCAACATTGGCACATTGATATCAAGTACATAAACTTCCGTGGGACCTTCTTATTCCTTATTTCGATTATTGATGGTTACTCTCGATATATCGTTCATCATGAATTAAGAATGAACATGCAAGAGTATGATGTTGAAATCACTGTTCAGAGAGCTTTGGAAAAATATCCTTGTGCTAGACCAAGACTCATCACTGATAACGGTTCCCAATTCATCTCCAAAGACTTTGCTGAATACTTAAAACAAGCAGGGCTTCAGCATATTAGAACTTCGATTGCTTATCCGCAGAGCAACGGCAAGATCGAGCGTTATCACAGAACCATTCACGAAGAATGCTTGATGAGAAAATCTCTTATTGATCTCGATGACGCCAGAAAACAAATTGCTAAGTTTATTGAATATTACAATACCAAGCGGTTGCATAGTTCATTGTTCTATTTAACACCGGATGATTTTTTGAATGGGCGGATTACTGAGAAACTTGATCAAAGAAATACTAAATTACAGTTAGCTAAAAAAGCTCGTTACGAGGTGAAAAATGTCAGCTGATTATCTACTCAAACAGACGACTTTTTCCCCTTACTTAATTAAACCAATATTCCATTTCACGCTGAACCAATACATTTTTGGTTTAATAATTATCAGGCTCTCTCTCCAATTCGAGAAAATTCTTTTTACCAAAACGAAAAAGAATCGATCCCGCTTCTTAATCTGATATTCTTCGTAGTTCTGTTAATTATTTCCAGTTACTTCCTTAGGAAGACGTTTTCAAGTGCAATTGAGTTCTGGATTTGAAGAGGTTGAACAAAAATTTGAGCATAATCATTTTTAACATGTTAATTTGTGGAGTGTGAAAATAGAGATTACAGCATAGAATCATTATTTATTGCGGATGGAGTTTTGAATAGCAACAAATCTATGGTGGACGTTAGAAAATTTTAGAAGCATTACTTATATCCTGCATGGGAGGTATTCAATAATGTCGCTGTATGTGCGAAGATGATAAAGTCGTAATCGATTTTTTTTGCTATTATTCTGATTATTCTGGCTCATCATGCTAAAATATTCATGCTTGCGAATTAAATTGATTTTGCTCTATGACATCTAAAGGAAGGTTTTTAATACAACAAAATTATTAGAATTAAATAGAGAATTTATATGGGGCTTTCAACTTATTTTATTGCCATATTAATTACTGAATATATCGCTTCATTTTTTAACAAAAAGTATGCAAAAAAGACAACATAAAAGTTCAATCAAACAAATATGAAAAAGTAGAAGGTTGGACTCTGTTTTTCTCTAACGTTTTGATGAGTTTGATACCATTATTGAGCACTCTGATGTTAGTGTTCCTATATTTTAACCCTCAAAAAATAATAAATGTAAGTAATCCAATTTTTTTTCTTTTCGCTCACGCTTCAATTGCATTATTTAGTATTTTGTTAGGATTAGCAATTCGTAAGAAAGTTTTCTTCATTCGATTACTGATAACTTGCTATACTTTATTCGTCCCGGGTATCTTAATCTCGGCTTATATATTGACACTTTTTAGGGAAAAACAACTTCTTTCAAATTTATTTTTATTTATGTTTTGGATCAACAATGTTGGTTTCTATCTGGTATTCGCAAATATTCTTTTTAGATACTTTCAAGTCTCAATGAGAGTGAAAAATACATTTAATATACCTTGATTTTTACTCTATTCAAAAATCAATTTGTATCTAAACGCGGAACGATGTTTATTCCGCTTGAAAACTGACC
>PMDS01000033.1 GCA_003155655.1 Melioribacter sp. | reverse complement strand
CTCTGATTGCCTCCTACTCGATTGTCTCATCAAGAATTAATTGAAAATAAAATGGAATCCACCATTCAATAATATTTAATAAATGTTGTTTGGCATCATCGGCGAATGTAATTGAAGGATTGTCAATTATTTTTTTCAGGAGTGTCTCAACTTCTTTTTGTGTTAAAATTGGAATTAAAACAGGATTTAGATCATTAATAAATTGGATCCCATTGAACCGGCTTACAATATTTTCAAGCCCGATAGAGCCTGCATAAATAAACTGAATCCTTTTATATGTACTTTTTGACTGGCGAATTTCTCTTTTAGTCTGTAAAAATTTTATTGCTTCTCTTTCCCCATGATCGGTATTTATATTTTCAATCGTAGAGGCAAATTCATCAACAAGAACTAATATTTTTTCGTCTTTTAAATTGAGATTAGTAAATAGTTTTTCGAGTTCCGCAATATAAGAAACCTTACTTTCACCAATTGTAAAGCTTAAATCGGTAATATTGATTGTCTCGATTCTTGATAAAAGATCTTTGGTGATTCCTTTTATCTTAAGACCGTGTTTTTTTATAGAATTAAATTTTTCAATAATATGATTAAACAGTTTTTTGTAAAATTCATTTATATTGTTGACTGATTCACTGGTATAATAGATGACGATGTAACCTGCGAGAGGATTATCCTCTAAATCAAACAATATAGAGGATTTTCCAACACGTCTTGGCGCAACTAGTAATAAGTTACTTCCGTTGTCTAATTTGGACCATATTTCATTTGTAATATTAGGCCTGGGGAGAAAATCCTCGCCCCTTGCTGCCTGCCCAATAATCGTTTTCATAGTGAAAAATCCCTTTATTTTTTGACCGGAATATAGATGACAATAATATTTTTGTCAAGTATTTTAACAAAATATTTTTTGTCAACTTATTTATTAGACCATAATTCATTCAATCAACCATCATTTTAACTATTTCTGTTTATTTTTCCTCCAAATTTCCTATTTTTTGCCGGGTCTTCCACAAAATTAAATTGGAAAGGAAAATCATGAAACCATTCAAACAGTTATTTCTTTTTATACTCCTATTTGTCTACATCCAGCCTATACTGGCGCAGACACAAGACAAATCAGCTCTTACAGTAGATAGAATTTTTAACAGCATGGATTTTATGGGGGAAAGATCCGGTCAAATGCGCTTTATTGAAGACGGAAAATATTATACCTCCCTTGAACCATCAAAAGAAACTCCGGGAGGAAGAGACATAGTTAAATATGAAACCGAGACCGGCATCCGTGAAGTAATGGTTCCGGCAAAATCATTTATTCCCGAAGGACAGAATAGACCTCTTCCTATCAGCAACTATATCTGGTCGATGGACCACAAGTTGCTCCTGATCTATACAAATACAGCACGAGTCTGGCGCCAAAATACAAGAGGCGATTATTATTTACTTGATCTTCAAACAAATAAACTTTTAAAACTTGGTGTGGATGCAAAACCTTCTACTTTGATGTTTGCAAAGTTCTCTCCTGATGGAAAGAAAGTTGGCTACGTTAGAGAACATAATGTTTATGTTGAAAATCTTTCCGATGGTAAAATAACACAACTTACATTTGATGGCTCAACAACAATTATTAATGGAACCTTTGATTGGGTTTATGAAGAAGAATTAGACCTTCGTGATGGTTTTTGCTGGAGTCCCGATAGCAAACAAATTGCATTCTGGCAGCTAGATGCATCTGGCGTGCAGAATTTTTATTTAATCAACAATACTGATTCTGTTTATTCTAAAATAACCCCTGTGCAATATCCCAAGGCTGGAACAACAAATTCATCTTGCAAAGTCGGAGTAATTAGTGCCGATGGCGGAAATATTGTTTGGATGAAAGTACCAGGTGACCCTCGCAATAATTATATAGCTAGAATGGAATGGGCAGCTAACTCTGACGAAATTGTCTTGCAGCACTTAAATCGTCTGCAAAACAAAAACGAAGTAATGCTTGGCAACGCTAAAACGGGTGACGTTAAAACTATTTTAACTGAAACCGACCCCGCTTGGATTGATATTCATGATTATTTACATTTTACGGAAAATGGAAAAGAATTTACCTGGGTAAGCGAGCGTGACGGCTGGAGGCATCTCTATTTGGTCTCCCGCGACGGGCAAAAGGTAAAACTGCTTACACCGGGCAATTATGATGTTATTGATGTCCAGAGCATCGATGAAAAGGATGGATGGATTTATTTTATTGCCTCGCCTGACAATGCAACGCAGAGATATCTTTATAGAATCTCAGTTGACGGAAAAGAAAAATTACAGCGGGTAACTCCAAAAGAATTTAGCGGTACAAACAGTTATCAAATTTCTGAAGGGGCTAATTATGCAATTCATTCTTATTCTAACGCAAATACTCCTTCAATAACGGAGCTGGTAAAATTGCCCGGGCATAAAATCATCAAAAAAATAGTTGAGAATAAAAAACTTGCTGAAAAAATAAACGAGTTGAAAAAATCGCCTACAGAATTTTTTAAGATAGATATTGGTGACGGTGTTGCATTGGACGGATGGATGATAAAACCAACAGATTTTAATCCGGCAAAGAAATATCCTGTTTTGTTTTATGTTTATTCAGAGCCGGCATCTCAAACCGTTGTTGATAGATGGGGCGGGCCTCAGTACTTGTGGTTTCAAATGTTTGCGCAGCAGGGATATATTGTTATCAGTGTAGATAACAGGGGAACTCCTGCGCCAAGAGGAAGAGAATGGCGAAAATCTATTTATAAAAGAATTGGATTATTAAACTCAGCAGATCAGGCTGCCGCTGCAAAAGCGCTTGAACAGAAATACAGCTTTATTGACCCGGATAGAATTGGTGTTTGGGGTTGGAGCGGCGGTGGTTCAGAAACCCTTCAATTAATGTTTAGATATCCGGATATTTATAAAACCGGAATGGCGGTTGCTGCAGTTACAAACGAGAAATTTTATGATACAATCTACCAGGAAAGATATATGGGTTTACCGGATGAAAAGGACAGCGTTTACGAAAAATGCTCTGCTTTTTCTCAGGCTAAAAACCTTAAAGGAAACTTATTGATTGTTCACGGCACCGGTGATGATAACGTTCATTTTCAAAATGCAGAGTTTGTTATCAATGAGTTGGTTAAATATAATAAACGTTTTACTATGATGGCTTATCCAAACCGGACACATGGAATTTATGAGGGAGAGGGAACAACACTTCATCTTTATAATCTTCTAACAAGATATTTAAATGATAATCTTCCCGCTGGAGGAAAATAGAATTTAAAACCGCTCATTAATTTTTTTAGAGTTTGATGAGCGGTTTTTTTGCATTTTCAATCCAAGTTTTTAATTTTCAATTGATAATATCTTCTTTTAATTACGGGATCAAGATGAAAAAATTTCTTCCGGTTATATTCTTTTTAATATTCATCTCACTACAGGCGCAAACAACTTTTCCATTTCAAAATACTAAGCTTAAAATTGAAGAGCGGGTTGATGATTTGATTAACAGGATGACTTTGCAGGAAAAGATTAATCAAATGGATTACAATGCTCCGGCAATTGATCGCCTCGGAATTCCAAAATACAACTGGTGGAATGAATGTCTTCATGGGGTTGCAAGAAATGGGTTTGCAACTGTCTTTGTTCAGGCAATCGGCCTCGCTGCAATGTGGGATAAAAATGAGATGTTTAAGGTTGCCNNCCTAACATTAACATTTTCCGCGACCCGCGATGGGGCAGAGGTATGGAGACTTATGGAGAAGATCCTTTTCTAACCGGTCAGATGGCTGTCCAGTTCATAAAAGGTCTTCAGGGAAATAATCCAAAATATTTTAAAACAATAGCAACAGCAAAACACTTTGCAGTTCACAGCGGACCTGAACCTGAACGGCACATATTCAACGCAGAAATAAGCGAGTATGATCTTCGTGAAACATATTTACCTGCTTTTAAAATGGCGGTGCAGGATGCAAATGTGCAATCATTAATGTGTGCATATAATAGTATAAGAGGTAAAGCATGCTGCAGTAATGACCCGCTTCTTGAAAATATTCTACGGAATGAATGGGGTTTCAAGGGTTATGTGGTTTCGGATTGCTGGGCAATTTCAGATATATACCAGTACCACAAAGAAGCAAAGGATGCTGCTGAAGCTTCGGCAGATGCTGTTAAAGCCGGAACTGATTTAGAATGTGGAGATTCATATACAAAACTTTTAGATGCTGTACAGAAAGGATTGATTAAAGAGAATGAACTGGATATTTCATTAAAGAGGTTGATGAAAGCACGTTTCCAGCTTGGAATGTTCGATCCGCCTTCAATGGTGCCTTTTTCAAAATTTAAAATGGATTTGGTTAATTCTGCTAAAAATCAGGTGCTTGCCCTGGAATCCGCAAGAAAGTCGATTGTGCTTCTTAAGAATGAAAAAAATCTTTTGCCTTTGAATAAAAACATTAAATCAATTGCTGTTATTGGTCCTAATGCAGATGATGAAGAAGTATTGCTTGGCAATTATAACGGTACGCCTCAAAATCCGATAACGCCGCTGAAGGGAATAATTGAAAAGGTTGGTAAAAATTCAAAGGTTGTTTTTGAAAATGGTTGCGATGTTGCAGAGAATATGCCCTACTTTGATGTTATTCCGGCGGAATATCTTTTCACTTCCCCTGATAAAAAGCAGAATGGTTTGAATGCGGAATATTTTACTAATGTTGAATGGAAAGGAGAACCGTCAAAAAAATGGATTGATAATAAAATCGATTTTAAATGGATCAATAATTCTCCGGGGAACATTAGTGCTTGCTGGAATGGGTACTTGATTCCGCCAAAATCAGGTGAATACCGACTCGGAGGGTATGGTTTCAACGGATTTAATCTTTATTTGGATGACTCATTATTAGTGAAGTTCAAAAATATCAATCACCCCAATAAAGTTTACAAAACTGTAAATCTTGTAACAGGCAAACCATATAAAATCAAAATTGAATTTTTTGCTTATACAAGTTATGCCCAGATGCAGTTTTTATGGTCAATGCCGGATAACAAGAAAGAAGATCGGGCTGTTGAAGCTGCAAAAAACAGCGATGTTGTTATTATGTGTATGGGGCTTTCTCCGCGTCTTGAAGGCGAGGAAATGAAAGTTCCGGTGAAAGGATTCTCAGGGGGCGATAGACTGACTTTAAACCTGCCTGAAACACAGGAGAATTTGATTAAAAGAATTTATTCATTGGGAAAATCGGTTGTATTAGTTCTATTGAACGGAAGCGCCCTTAGCATCAACTGGGAAAATGAAAACATTCCGGCAATTGTTGAAGCTTGGTATGGTGGAGAAGCTGCCGGTAAAGCTATTGCAGATGTATTGTTTGGAGATTATAATCCTGCAGGCAGATTGCCCATTACTTTTTATAAATCAGTAGATCAACTTCCTGATTTTAATGATTATAACATGAGAAGCGGGAATTATTCTTATGTAAATGGAAATTCAGTAGTTAATATTAAATCAAAATCACACGGTAGAACGTATAGATATTTTGATGGAGAAGCTCTTTACCCATTTGGTTATGGTTTAAGCTATACAACATTTGAATATGGTAATCTAAGATTAAGCAAAAATAAAATTTGTGCGGGTGATAAAGTAAAGCTTTTTGTAGAGGTAAAAAATACTGGCAAAAAAGTTGGTGAGGAAGTTGTTCAGCTTTACGTTAAGGGAAATATTTTTAGTTCCAATGGGGCAATTGAGTCGCTAAAAGGGTTTGAAAGAGTAAAATTAAAAGTTAACGAAACTAAAACAGTTGTATTTAATATTTCGGCACAAACTTTGCAAGAATTCATAGAAGGGAAAGGATTTGTAGTTGAAAAGGGTGAACATGTTCTAATGGTTGGTTTTTCTTCAAAAGATTTGAATATGAAAGAAATAAAATTAACAGTTGAATAAAAGCATAATTCCATATCCGGTTATTTTTTGACCGAAGGCTATTTATCAAAAAAGAAATTAATAATAAAAATATTTTTTTAATTCTTGTTAGGATTAAAAAATCATTTTTAATAATTTGTTTAAGAAATAAACCCAAACTTCAAATTCATTAAATAATTACTTTTAAATGCTACGAATTACATTAGAGAGAGAACAAACAAATCTTTTCCCACAGCAGCACTCAAGCCCTTTAAATTATAAATCGCAAGTAGTAAATCAGGAACCTTTTGCAGAAATCAAGTTGAATTCTATCTCCGGCAAGAAAAGTAAAGCAGCTAAACGCCCACCTAAAAAAACAGCTTTTAAACAAGAAACTATGTTTTTATTTCCTCAGTAAATCTTTTTTGTACAAGCATTGAGTAATTAATAACTTACCTTACGCAAAAACTGTATTTACACCAATTGATTTTAAAACATCATAGCACAGCAAGATTTCACATTTTTAAGTTCATTATGAAGATGTAAGCTGATAACAAAATTACCTGTCCATTGAACAAAGGATTGGGCTAAAGTCCGGAATTTTCTTACTGGTTAGAATCCACGTCCTGAAAGAGTCTGTTGCATAAGTCCGGTT
>PMDS01000124.1 GCA_003155655.1 Melioribacter sp. | reverse complement strand
TGCCATATGGCACAAATATAGGCGGGCATTAACCTGATTAAGAGTATGATTAAGATTATGATTAAGAAAAAGAGTACTACAAATTTTTGTACTCTTAATCTTACCCATAATCTTACTCTTATTCTTTCATTTATTCTTAATCATAATCTTACTCTTAATCTTACTCTTTTTTCCACTCATATCATTGGCTAACAATCCAGATCAAAATTACTACCCAATTTCCATTCTTATCCAAATTGGAAAAGACTTCATTTTTAGCTACTTTTTGACTTGATATGAAATTTTTACCTAACATTTAAATAGTGAAAGGTGACAAAATGAAGTTAGATTGGAATCAATATTTGAACAAAACACTCAATATAACAATGTTTGAGAATTATGGGGTTGTTTACGGGAAAGAAAAAGGAGAGCATCCTACTTTTTATGAAATTGTTTTTAAAACAGGGAAATTAATCCAGTCGTTTGATGATGGTTTGCTTTTAGAAGCCATGAGAGAAGAAAAAGCATATAAAATTTTTGTTCCATACAGTTCAATAAAATGCGCTGAAATATTTTGATCCCGATGATAAATAAATATTTTTTTTTATTTCTTCTTTTTTTCGTTTCTGACTTAGCTGCTAAAGAGCTGCAGGTGAAATCCTTGCATGTGTATTCTTCACAGGATCAAAGATCATTCCCAGTAATTGATTATTCCGATAAAACAAATAAAAGTATAACAATTGATTTTGACGTAGATGGTGATTTCTTTCCGGCATTCAAAATTATTTTCAAGTTTTGCGATTCCGAATGGAATCCTTATGAAAGCGCATTTCTTCAAAATCAAATGTACAATACGGAAAGAAATTTATGGTTTGAGACACTGCCTCCCACAGTCATGGGTGCGCGTTACCACTATACAGGTTCGTTCCCAAATAACAATGTACAATTTCCATTTTCAGGCAAATGGCGTTTTTTTATTGTAGACAGCCAAAATAATTCAGCGATTTATGGATATGGGAATTTTTTTGTTGTTCGCCCGGAAGTTAAAATAATTGCCGGATGGACAAAAGAATCGGCTGATGGAGCATTATCAGAAATTAACTCTTTAAATAGAACTATTGCAGTAAGTGCCGGTTTTATTCTCCCGGATTCACTTCTTCAATTAAACGTCAAAAAAGTAGAAATGATAAACAACCGGAAATATAATTATCCGATTGTTATTGATAGGAATAAATTTTCCGGAGACCGTTATTATCAATGGAATGGGTCAAATGAATTTACTTTTGTTGCAAGAAATTTAAAACCAGGGAATGAATACCGGCAAACAGATACACGTAATTATAACGTTTATAATTCTTCAACTGTCAGTTCTGAATTTGGAAATATTGAAACATCAAATTTATTTACTAGACAAAATAGAGACATGAATGGAGGATCATATATAATTGATTTTAAAGATTCTTATGCTGATTATTTAAATGTGCAGTTCAAATTAAGATCTCCTGATAACATCAACGCCCCGGTTTTTCTTGTAGGTTCATTTACAGATTGGGAAGTGCTGCCCGAATTTCAAATGAATAACTTTAATGGTTTGTTTAGTACTACACTTGAATTGAAAAGAGGCACGTATGATTATCAATATGTTACAGGCAATGTTGTAGATAATAAAGTCGAAAATATTGACTGGCAGGTATTAGAAGGAAATTTTTGGGAAACAGAAAATGAATTTTACATCTTTCTCTACTATGAAACTATTGAGAAAGGCGGATATGATAAAATTATTGGTTATAAAAAAATTATTACTGGAGCTTTATGAGAAAAATTAAAATTGGAATAATCGGCACAGGACACCTGGGAAAAATTCACACAAAACTTTTTAAGGAAGTTGAAAATTGTGAGCTTATTGGTATTTATGATCAAAATATTGAGCAGGCAAATATTGTTGGTAAAGAATTCAATGTAAAAGTATTTGATAATATTGAAAAACTTTTAGACGAAGTTGATGGAGTAGACATAGTTGCCACTACAAGTGCGCATTATGATCTAGTTAAGGTATCTTTTGCTAAAAATAAACATGTATTTGTTGAAAAACCTATTACAAAGCATATTTGGGAAGCCGAGGAACTTGTTAAAATTGCCGGTGAAAAAAAATTGATTCTACAGGTTGGGCATATCGAGAGATTTAATCCCGCGCTAATTTCATTGGAAAAATACCAGCTAAATCCTTTGTTTATACAGACAGACCGGCTTGCACAGTTCAACCCAAGGGGCACAGATGTTGCTGTTGTTCTTGATCTCATGATTCATGATATCGATATAATTTTAAGCCTGGTTCAGAGTGAAGTTAAATCAGTAAATGCCAGCGGGGTGGCTGTCGTATCTGACAATATCGATATTGCCAATGCAAGAATTGAATTTGAAAATGGCGCAATTGCAAATGTAACTGCAAGCAGAATTTCTCAAAAGAAAATGAGAAAAATGAGAATGTTTCAGCGTGATGCCTATATCTCACTTGATTTTATTACAGGAGTGGCGGAGGTTTTTAGACTTGTACCGCCAAATAATATGCCTGAAGGAAATTTTATGGCTTTTGGTGAAATGGGTGTAGGTGATAAAAAGAAAGTTGTTGTATTTGAACAACCCGAGTTTAAGGAAGTAAACGCATTAAAAATGGAATTAGAACTATTTGTCGGTGCAATTGTAAAAGGAGAAAATCCAATTGTTAGCGGTAGAGATGGCTTAAAAGCTCTGCGCGTTGCTGAATTGATTATCTCAAAAATTGAGGAGTCCATTAAAAATTGCGAAAAATACTTTTAGTATTTATAACAGCTTTTTTATTTATTTCCGGATGCAGTGTTTACCAGACCATTTCAAATGTTGCACGGTTGAAATACAGAATATATTCGGCAAATGAATATAAGATTTTAGGAATACCGCTTGCCGATAAAAAATCGGTAAATGATTTTAACCCTATTGAAATTTTAAAGCTAACATCCGGTCTCATGAAAGGAAATCTGCCCGTTACATTTGTATTAAATGTTGAAGCAAATAATCCTAATGATGGAAATGGTGGTTATCCAAGGACGGATTTAAGCATTTCTTCTTTTCCATGGCGTCTTTATATTAATGACAAAGAGACTGTTACCGGAGATATTGCAAATCAGGTATTTGTTCCGGGAAAAGGAGAATCAGTATTGATTCCTATTCAGGTTGAATTTGATCTTACTAAGTCATTTAAGGCTAGAAGCCTGGAAGATATTCTTGCTTTGATGCTGCAAATTGGAGGTGTAAAAGGTTCTACATCAAACCTGAAAATTGTTGCAAAACCTGTTTTGGTTACTCCGGTTGGTAAAATACAATATCCGGATGCTATTAATATTGTTGATAAAACTTTTAATTAATTTGATAATTGTAGGGAAATTATAAAATCCCTAAATGTGGTATTCAAAATAACCTTGTATTCATATATCCTTTCAAAGATGAAATTTATTGCAGCTGTAATATTAATCTTATTTTGCAATACTCTATTTGCCCAGCAAAAAGACACAACAGCTATTAAAAAATTAAACTCAGTTAAACGTACTGCGGCAGATTCACTTTCAAGAGCAGATTCCACAAAATCAAAAAAGAAATATGATGTTGATGCGGTTGTATTTTCTTCATCTTCAGATTCGTTGATATTTGATGTTGCAAAGAAAAAAATGTTTTTATATGGATCCGGGCAGCTTAAATACAAAGATACTGATTTAAAGGGCGCTAAAATTTTTGTTGATTATACAACTAATGAACTTGAAGCTTTTGGGAGAGCAGATACTTCCGACACAGCAAAAGTTAAACTAAAAGAGGCGCCTCGCTTAACGGAAGGTTCAGATTTGTATGAAGGTACAAGCCTTAGATATAATTTCAAGAACCAGCGCGGCTTTATCTCAATGGCAAAAAATAAAGATCAGGGAAAACATTACATGGGGGATAAGGTGAAGAAGGTTGACAAAAACACTTTCTTCATTGAAGATGGAAAATTCACTACTTGTGACAAAGACACCCCTGACACATATTTTGCCGCCAGTGAAATGAAGGTGGTTCAGAAGAGTCAAATTGTTGCACGCTGGATTTTTTTCTACGTTGGTGGTGTGCCTTTTCCAATTCCTTTACCCTTTGCTGTCTTCCCGAATGAGACTGGAAGGCGATCCGGTATTATTGTTCCAACTTACGGTGATGATTTAAATAGAGGGCAATCCTTTAAAAATTTTGGCTATTTCTGGGCAATTAATGATTATATGGATGCTTCACTTACAGGAGATTATTACACGAAAGGCGGGTATGGTTTACATAGCAGGTTTCGTTATGCGGAACGCTATGATTTTTCAGGAGCTTTAAATGCCGCCTTTTCTAATCTTACTGTGGGGGAACCTAACGACCCGGCTAGAGAGGTACAAAAGGATTGGAATATTTCATGGTACCATAACCAGCAGATAGACCCAACAATGCGTCTGGATGTTAATCTTCAGTTTATGTCATCAACTTTTCTATCAAATAATGGATTCAGTTATAATGATTTACTTAATCAAAACATTATTTCCAACGCAACATTTTCAAAAAATTGGGAAGAATCCGGCAGCAGTTTAACAATCAATTACAGCAGAACTCAAAATCTTTCGTCTGGGGATATTAATGAGTCACTGCCAAATATTAGTTTCAACAAATCGATGACGTATCCTTTCAAACGTGATAATGTTGAATCAACAAGGGATCAAAAATGGTACGAACTGATTGGCTACAATTACTCAGGTCAGTTTACTAATAATAGAAAAACAACAGGTGGTAATTTAGATGTTGAGACGGGTGTTCAACATTATTTTACAACTTCTTTTTCACCTAAAATCAGTTATTTCAATGTTTCACCAAGTTTTAATTACACTGAAAGATGGTATAACAAACGGACTAAAATTGAAAACAAACCTTATGAATATATTGATCCTGTATCCGGTGTGAAAACCATGAGAGATTCAATCATTACTTCAACTGTAGATGAATTCAATGCTATGCGTACTTTTAATGCAAGTGTTTCTACGTCAACAAAGCTATATGGAATTTTTAATCCAAATTTGTTTGGAGTGGAATCATTCAGGCATACTTTGCTTCCATCAATTTCTTACGTTTATACACCAGACTTCTCAAAAGGAAATTGGGGCTACTATGATACTTATACATTACTTAATGGAACAGTAGTACGCTATGATAAATTTCAAAATGGAATTTACGGCGGCACACCTTCCGGTGAGACACAGATGTTGAATTTCTCTCTTGGCAATATTTTCGAAATAAAGATGGTAAAAAGTGAAAGTGACACTACAAAAGAGCAGAAAAAAATTCAATTGCTTAATCTGAATGCGGGCATTAGTTATAATTTTGCCGCTGATAGTTTAAAGTTGAGTGAACTTAATTTGAGTTACAGAACACAAATAGGTGATCTTATTAGTTTTTCAGGATCATCTTCTTATACCTTTTATGATCAAGTGGGTCATGATCAGGATGGTTATGTAAGTTACCAGGAGGTAAATCAGTTTTTAGCTTCAAAGGGTAAGGGGTTATTCAGGTTAACAAATTTTGGACTTTCTATTTCGACCTCACTTAGGGGAGAAAGAGCAAAATCAAATGAACCAAAAACCCAGCAACCAAAGCCAAATGAAGAAGGATTTAACGCATTTAATAAAAAAGACTACAATGCTATTTATGACGATAGCAGCTCTCCTGATCTTTCAATTCCATGGAATTTAAATTTGAGTTATAATTATAATTTTTCCAAACCAAATCCTGATCAATCACAATCTTATTCATCTTTGAACGCGGATATTGGATTTAGCCTATCTAAAAATTGGAAATTTACTATAAGGGGTGGTTACGATTTTGACTCAAAGAAAATTACTACTCCGCAAATAACAATTTACCGCGATCTGCATTGCTGGGAAATGAATTTTAATTGGAATCCTTTGGGTTATTATAGCGGGTTCCGCTTCGAAATAAGATTAAAAGCTTCCGAACTTCAAGATGTTAAAGTAACTAAATCCGGGGGCTTGTATTCGGGTAGATAGTAATTTGAATATAGTATGTTTAGAGCGAAATTATTATTAACAAATTGGAATTATTAATCCTAAAAGTTTTAGTGAAATGTATCTGATATTGCCTCACTTACAGAAATGGGCTCAGGGTCGTTACAAATCAATTCTAAATTAGCCGAAATTAAATTCTGTCAACTCTTACTTCTTGATCAAATATTTTTATATATAAGCAAGAAATAATCTTGCATATTGATTCCTCATTATTTATTATAAAATTAGTTTTATCCATTTTCTAATTTTCACATAAATTAAATGATAAACAGCGAAACTACCAAAACAGTTTTGCTTTCAATTCTTAATCTTGGTGAAAGCTCGCATTTGTTCAATCAATTTTATAAAATATGTATCCACTTATCAGTTGCAACCCTTAACCTCAGCAAGAACCAAATAGTTAAAAACGAACTCCTACAAAGGATGGACTGTTCTGCTCAAGATTTAGCGTGCGATTGCATCTGGAAACTTTTTGTTCTTAAGAATGGAAGATTGGTTGAATTTGAAAAATATTTTCAAAAGTATTTCCCAATTGGAATTGAAACAATACATCCTGATTATTTAAAAGCAAGACTTGCAATATTAATAAAAGCAAGAACGCAACAAGGATTATCATTTATCAGAGAAGAATGGGGCGAAAATTATTTCAGTATCCGAAAAGCTATAAGTACTGAAATTAGACGCACGAACAGTTCTTATGCAGTACATAATTTTAATAAAAAAAAATATATCAGTCTTAATCATAGGTCTGTAATTGACTTTAATTTTCCACAAATAGAGAAAGATTTTCTATTAAGTGAGTTATATTTAATTAAAATGATCAAATACGATTATGCTAAGATCCTAAGATCAGTTTTCGAGATTTTGAACTCTCATGCAGAATTTTGTAAAGCAATAGAGGAAAAATTACTTTTGAATACGCTTAAAGAATTCTATTGCAATAAATTGAACGATTTTATAGAATTAAACCAAGATCTAGAATATAAAAATGTGGAGTATATTACATTTGAAGAAGATAGTTCATTAAATTCAATTGAAAATACGGATGAATATGAAAGAGATTAACGAAATCAATCTTCATATATATCTTATTAATAAAGCTTTACTTGATGCCAGGATTAGGGAAGAAATTGAAAAACGGCTGGAATGTGATCTATCTTTAAAAAATGAATTTGAGGAAATAAAAGAATTTTACAATAACCTTGAAAAAATTGAGAGTGAAAAAACAGACAAAATTTATTTGCTTCAACCCCTTGATATGAAATCTTATCAATCTGAAAATATAATTCTTGCTGCCCAGCAATCTTCAACAGTTCAACCTAAACAGAAGTATGTTAAAACTTTCATTTCTGCTGAAAAGTGCGTTATGGTTAGGATGTTTCATAATCCAAAGGATAAAGAGTATGAGTTTTATGTTGTATGTGAAGGAAATGAAAATGTGATGAATGCTTGTATTAAAATCCCGGCATTTGATATAGAAATATTTACAGATGAAAACGGGTGTGCAAAAATCTCTGCCGAATATATCCCTGATGACATAGAACTAACAGTAACATTATAATAAAAAAATGTCTTTACTCGACATTGAAGTAAAATCGAATTGGCTGGAAAATCAGTTTAAAAGAACTATTAGCGTTCATCTTAAATTATTATCTATTTGCCGGTTCTTTTTATCTTTTATTCATGAAAAAAATCAATCCAAATACACATCTTATTATCTGCAGTTTAAAGACCAGTTTTTTAGTCTTATAAAAATAAATCAATTTGAATATTTTCAGCCCGAAGAAATTAATGATCTCGAAATAATATGTACTAAAATATTCTCCTTATTTCCAGAGCTTAAAGATGAATATCAAGAAAACTCACTAAATATTCTTGATAAAGCAAAAAAGAAAATCCTTGATAATCTTAATGAAAAAACCAATGAAGAAAAACCAATTGGGAATTCATTTGCAATAAACCACGTACTTATAGAATCGGATATTTATTCTCAATTAAGCTCGGGTATTATAGAAAAATTATTTATTGACATTAACAAAAATAAACTTAATGGTAATGTAAATAAGATTGTATTCGATGGTATTGTTGATGCCAACGATAATAAACTGAAAGAAGAATTAGAAAAGATTCTTGGATTTGTTAAAAATGAAGTTGGTAAAATTATTAAGAAAAAGGAACTTTATAAGATTACTCTATCATTTGAGAAAAAAGAATACGCTTACCAGGGGACCTCGATGGGTACCGGAGTAGCTGCGCTTATTTATAATTCTTTACTTAGAAGTTATTTATATAAAACATATTATAAGTTCAAAGATGATGTAGTATTTGGGACTGCATTAGACGAAAGCGGTAAACTAATTCCTTTAGATAATGATAGCATGAGAACAAAATTGAAAACTATATTTTTTTCGGAATACAAAAAGTTTGTTCTACCTGAAGAGAATATTATTGATGCACGATATGAATTAAAAAAATTAAATGCTCAACATCCCGGCAGAAAATTAGAGCTTATNNCATTATCTTCAAATATTGAGGAATCTTGATATTGTTGAAGTATGCAAATTAAAAATTAGAGAAAAAATAAAAATTAAATACAACCGGTACCATGTACTAGCTAATTCAATATTATCTTCTATGGTTCTTATAATTCTTGCAACCTTAGCAGTAAATGTCATTATTCCAGGTTTAGATCATAATCCGGTATATGTAAGATTTCAGAACAATCGCTACGTGGCATTTAATAAGTATGGAAAAGATGTTTGGAAATCTGAATTATTAAATACCGACGAAATACCTACTACATCCAACCGACAAAGAATAGTTTTAGCTGATTTGGATAATGATGGTAAAAATGAAATTCTACTAATACGGCTCGATAATAAAAATTCTTTAATGAATAAATGTATTTTCTGCTATTATCCTGATAATACATTGAAATGGAAAACAGTAATAACACCAAAAGATTCATTATATGGTAAGGATATTTGCTATGATGGTGTTTATCTGAGAAATATTATTGTTATAGAAAACAAGCATACTAAACAAAAGGAAATTATAGTTGATTATGTAATATGTGATTTATTCCCATATTTTGTAACAAAGTTAGATAATAATGGAAAGGAAATTTCTACTTTTTATAATCCAGGAAATACTGATTTTGTAAACATGGTAGATATTAATGGTGAAGGAAGAGAAGAATTAATTATTGGTGGCGTAAACAATGATTTTAATAAAAGCGGTTGTTTAATTGTTCTTGATCCGGAATTCATTGAAGGTAAAGCGCCAGGATATAGATTCCCTCGTGGATTCAACAATGGATTGATGAAATATTACATACTATTTCCAAAAACATTGTTAACCAGATTTTCAGCTAAACAGTGTAGTGGTATCCATTCTGTACTAAAATACAATAATAGGATTACTGCTGACTTATACGAAACTGCCGACTTTGTCAACGAAAATTCAGAGTACCGTACAATATTTAATTTTGATCAAAAATTTAATTTTCTTCATCTTCAAACATCCTTAGAATTTGATGCAAGGTATAAAGAACTGATTGAACAAGGTAAAATCCAGCCAATACAAGACTGGATTGCGTATGAAGACTCCCTACGTAAAGAAATTAAATTCTGGGATGGCGATAAATTTGTGAATTATCCTACAATAAACAAATATTACCTTCAGGCAAAAGCACAACTAAGTGCTAAAACAGCAAAAAATTAGACAAATCTTAGTAATTCTACCTTTTTAGCACAACAATAAGCTCAAATTTTCATTCCACTAAAAATGTGGAGTATAATACAAGTAAAATAAATATTCATCCAATCTCTCTTTTAAGCTTTTGTAAAAAGGTAGGTATCGAAAAATTAGAAATTTGAGGAGGAGCAATGAAAAAAATAATTTTACTATCGTTTATTCTTTTTACAGTTACATTAACACTAACTGCACGTGTTATTAAAGTAGATATTAACGGCTCAGGGCAGTTTTCATCTATTAGTGCTGCATTAAACGCTGCCGTTGCTGGTGATACTATAAAAGTTTTACCAGGCAGCTATTTTGAACAAGTAACAATCAATAAAAATGTTGTTGTTATGGGTTCAGGATATGAAACAACGATAATAAATGGAAATTTTAATCCAACTATTGTTATGAGTATTGGAAAAATCTTATGGTTTCAAATATCATCTACAAATGGTAATGGAATTAATTTATCAGGTGGTATAGTATCCAATTGTGTTATAAGTGGTTGCGCAGGAAACGGAATTTATTTAGATAAGGGAAATGCCTCTATTATAAATTGTGTATTAATTAAAAATGGCCTATCTGGAGCGAGGATGAGTTCCAATGGAAATCTTACTATTACAAATACTATAGCAAGAAATAACGGTAATAGTGGATATGTATCCGAAGCAAACTGTTATTTGGGTCCAATATTAACAATATCCTTTTGTGATGGAAGTGTGAATTGTGCAAATGGTAACCAAGGATGTTTTGACCAAGATCCATTGTTTGTATCCAATACCGATTTACATATTTCGCAAGGTTCACCCTGTTGGGATAAAGGCAATCCTTCTCTATTTGATCCGGACGGTTCGTCTAGTGATATTGGTTATTTCGGTGGACCGGATTGCCCAATCTACCCAGTTGTAAAAAGCATTACATTAATTCCACAACCAGATGGTTCTGTCAAGATTCAAGCAACCGGTGTTGCAAACTATTAATAGGAGAAAATATGAAAACCAAATATGTTTTTATGTTTCTTCTTATCTCTATTTCTCAATTTGCGCAGAATCAACCCCGTAACCAAAATGTTGTTGCTGGTGAATATTTTATAAATAGAGACCCCAGTGAAGGGAGAGGAACAAGTCTTTCAAGCAGCGCATACGGTTTTGGATCGATAACAATCAACCAAACCTTTTCATTAAGTAATAATGATGCACTTTATATTCGTTTTAAGAGTTCTAATGGTAAATGGAGCGCACCGAGTTCATTTAAGTACAAGCAGCCATTACCGGCAAGCGGCTCTCAAATACAAGCAGGAGAATATTATATTAACAACGATCCTGGCTATGGGAAAGCAACAGGTTTTAATATTGGGTATGATGGAAAGATAAATCTTTCTTTGAAACTGAATAAGAATGATAAAATTTTTGTTAGAGCCAAAGATTCATACGGAAGATGGGGCGATGCAGTATGTGTTAATTATCGATACAAAGTTTTAATAGGTGCCAGATTACAAATGAAATTGAAAACAGGTACTACAACCCAATGGTATCCTATGACTATATTGGCACAATCATCTCCATCACCTTTTTATACAGCGCTCTCCGCTTCACTTAACTATCAACCTAACAACATTGATTCTTATTATATTCAATTTCAGAGTGACGATGATATTTGGGGAAATATATTAACAGATATAAAGGAAATTAAGGATAACAATAAAATTCCCACAGAGTTTTTACTTTCTCAGAACTATCCAAATCCCTTCAACCCATCAACAAAAATTAAATTTGATATTCCAAAACAGACTAACGTCAAACTTGTTGTTTATGATATTCTCGGAAGGGTGATTGAGAGACTTGTTGATAAAGAAATGCTGCCGGGTAGTTATGCAGCAGAATGGAACGCACAAAATTTTTCGAGCGGTGTTTATTTCTACAGAATAGAAGCAGATGGATTTGTAAAATCTTCAAAAATGGTTTTGATCAAATAAAAATCAGCCGTCCCAAAATCACTTTCGAGGCGGCTTCTTTACCGCAAATAATTTTACACATTCATTTTTAATAGCTTGAACGCATGTGTCCATTTATTATACTTTAGTCCTGGGATGCACCATAATATGCACAAAGGCTCTATTGCTCTTGCAGATTCAGCTTGTCCCATGTCAGCAGTATCCCAGCCAAATTTATCTAAGATGATTTTTACTTCATCTTTAGCCGCCTGGTTGTTACCGCAATAAAACATAGTAGGTTTGCCGCCCGGGAAATTTGGATTAACCATAAACGGACTTCCAACACAGCTAAATGCTTTAACAAAATTGATTGCTGGATATGCTTTTTGTAGCTTTTCCAGTAATGACTGATTTAAATCAGTGAAAAATTTTAGCACACCGTTTTCAGGCGGTACATCCGCAATTGGATTTGTTGTATCTATAACAGTCTTACCGGAAAGAGAAGAAGTTTTTGCTTTTTCAATTGCTTCAAGAGCAGCAGTGCCTTTAACTGCTAATACAACAATTTCACCAAATGATGCAGCTTGTTCAAAACTACTTACTGTTCCGTTTGCCCCTGCTTGAGATTTCCAGTCATTTAATTTCTCCGGTTTGCTTGTCCCTAGTTTTACTTCATAACCATGTTTCAAAAAGCCGTTTGCTAGTGCCTGTGCTACAACACCGGAACCAAGTATTCCAATTTTTCCCATTTCTTTTTCCCTTTTGTTTTGTGTATAACAAATTAAAGGTTGGTTATAGTTCCTGATTTGAAATTATTAGATAATAGATTTTAAGTAAGCAAAGTAAGAATAGAAAAAATTATTGATGATTTTACACGGCTCCTCGTCCCGCCGTTAACGGTGGCTTGAAAAATTTTTACAGTAATAAAATTATGTTACTCAAACTCAATGAGTTCCTGATCTTTGAGAACCATATCTCCGGTTGCTGTTTTAATTTCTTTAATTATCCCGCTTCCATGAGAAATGAGTACATTTTTCATCTTCATTGCCTCAAGTATTAGTAGCTCATCTCCTTCCTTAATATGTTGCCCTTTTTTTACATATATATTTCTGATAATGCCCGGAATGAATGCATTAACTTTTTTGGGATCTTTTATGACGTAAGGTTTACGGTTTAAGAATTTTTTTGTAAGTCTTGTCTCATAAATTGTATCATCAATTATAAATTTGTTTATTTTTTTTTGATCTTCCATAATTAAAATGGCGGTACTCCATGTTTTTTTTGTGGTCTGGATTCTTTTTTATGTTTTGAAAGCTGAAATGTCTGTATCAAAATTTTTCTTGTGTCTTCCGGGTTAATTACAGCATCAATATAACCATTTGAAGCTGCAACATAAGGATTTGCAAATTTTTCAGTGTATTCAAGCACTTTTTGTTTCCTCATTGCATTCGGATCAGCAGCTTCGGCAATTTCGTTTTTAAAGATAATATTAGCAGCTCCTTCCGGTCCCATAACAGCAATTTCTGCAGTTGGCCATGCAAAAACAAAATCAGCTCCAAGGTGCCGGGAGCACATGGCTATATATCCGCCTCCATACGCTTTTCTTAATATAACAGTCATTTTTGGAACAGTTGCTTCACTGTAAGCATAAAGAATTTTTGCACCATGACGGATAACCCCTGCATGCTCCTGGTCAACACCCGGCAGATAACCCGGCAGGTCAACTAAAGTTAACAAGGGGATATTAAAAGCGTCGCAAAATCTTATGAAGCGTGCTGCTTTATCGGATGAATCTACATCAAGTACTCCGGCAAGAACCAGCGGTTGGTTTCCTACAATTCCAATCGTCTCACCATTTAAACGGGCAAATCCAATTACAATGTTAGCAGCCCAAAATTCCTGAACTTCAAGAAAATCAGAATCATCTACAATTGAATTAATAATATCCCTAATATCATATGGTCTGGATGGATCAGTAGGAATTACTTTTTCAATTTCATAAATTGCTTTTGGACGTTTAGGCGGGAATTGATCAGCTCTCTTTAGATTACTCCACGGAATTAGAGTGAGTAATTTTTTTATTTGTTCAAAACATTCCAATTCTGAATTAGCAAAAAAATGAGCATTGCCGGTTATTTCACTTTGTATTCTTGCACCGCCTAAATCTTCCATAGATATTTCTTCACCAAGTACTGTTTTTATTACTTCCGGACCAGTTATAAACATTTTCGAAATTTTGTCAACAACAAACACAAAATCGGTTAAGGCAGGGGAATAAACTGCGCCTCCTGCACAGGGGCCAAGTATAACTGATATTTGCGGTATCACACCGGATGCTAGGGTATTCCTGTAAAATATTTCGCCATATCCGGCAAGAGAATTAACACCTTCCTGAATTCTTGCACCGCCGGAATCATTAATGCCGATTAATGGTATTCCCATTTTAATTGAATGGTCCATTATCTTTGTAATCTTTCTTGCATGTGCCAGACCTAAAGAACCGCCGGCAACTGTAAAATCTTGTGCGAATATACATACTGGATGATTAAGTATTGAACCGGTGCCGGTAATAACCCCATCAGCAGGAAGTTCTTTTTTATCCATTCCAAAATCCTTGCCGGCATGTTTAACAAAAAGGTCAAATTCAAAAAAAGTATCAGGATCAAGAAGAGTATTGATTCTTTCCCGGGCAGTCATTTTCCCCATAGCAGCCTGTTTCATATTTGCTTTTTCGCCGCCGCCATTGTTTACTTTGCTGCTTAGTGTAAACAGTTCTTTAATCTTTGAGAGAATTGACAATTTAGCCTCGTTTTTTTATAAAATATTTTCAAAATGATTATCGTAAAATTAAGAAGTGAGATGATATAAAAAAAAAAGTTAAAAAAATATTTTTGTAGCTAAATCAAAAAAAATTCTTTATAACAGTTATTCGGCTTATTGTCTAAATAAGTTTAATATCATTTAAAAACGGAAGCGTTGTTCTAATTCTGCTTAAAATTTCAAGGTCGGTTTCCGCCTCTATGATTTTTTCATCGTTAGCTAGCTGTACAACCTCCTTTCCTGTTGGGTCGAAAATTGAGCTGTATCCATTATAAGTATTTGAAGTATCTTTTCCCGTTCTATTAACGCCAATCATAAAGCTTTGATTTTCTATTGCACGAGCCTTCAATAACGTACTCCATTGTTCAATTCGTGGTATCGGCCAGCATGCTATGTTTACTAAAATATCTGCTCTTTGTTTTGCGTATAAACGGTACAGTTCGGGGAAGCGCAAATCATAACATACACTTAGCCCAAAGGATATATTGTCAATTTTTGTTATTATAATTTCTTTACCGGCTGTGTAAAATTTATCTTCCTTTGCATTACTGAAAGGATGGATTTTTCTATAACGCGCTTTTACAAGACCATTATTATCAAAATGAACAAGTGTGTTAAAAATATCTTTTCCGTCCCGTTCAATTATACCGGCAAAAATATTTGTACGTAATCTTTGTGATAGTTTAATAAAATATTGTGTTCCAAGTCCATCAAGCTCTTCTGCAAATTTTTCGGCATTCATTGTAAAACCGGTCAGGGTCATTTCAGGAAAGATCAGAACATCAAATTTTGTTTTGGTTGATTTTATTAAGTCTTCAATTTTCAAAATATTTTCTTCCGGGTTTTCCCACTCGGGTGAATATTGCACAAGACCAATCTTCATTTTATGAATTCCTTTTCATTAAAGATTCTCAACTATCAATATGTATTCCGGAAAGATTCACTAGTCTAAATTAAATAAAAAATGTCTTTTACAATAAGAATTTTTAACTTGCAATGGATACATTAATTCATCCGGGAAAAAATATGCTTAATTACATTTGGATCGCTCTTCTTTTTTTAGGGATTGGTGCAGCAATAACTTATGATATAACAGACCAGGTGCAGAACAAGTATCGCAATGGGTATCCATTGGAGGTTACAATTGCTGTGGATTCAGCATCTATAAGCAATCTAAATACATTTGATGCTGTTATGAATATTTCCTCGGATAAGTTTGAAAAGTTTTATGGTGTTGTTCAAAAAAACAATATTGATCAAAAAGTCAGACTCACGTTTGATGAAAAGGAGAAAAGCTATTCGGTTTATTTTAATGTTGATGATAATTCTCCTTCAACCTGGAAGCAGATGGCAAAAGCTGCTGGTAAGGATAATGATTTAAGCGGTAAAATTATTTTAATTAAAAAGCTCGATTCAAAAATATTTAATGCCCGGCTTACGTTAGAAAAAATATCATTTCTAAAAATGAAAGACGTTACAAATGCTGCTATCGATTATGCTGGAAAGGCAGTTAGTATTGCCCTGGGGTTGATCGGAATTATGGCACTTTGGCTTGGAATAATGAAAATTGCAGAAAATTCGGGCCTGATTTCTATAATTGCAAGATCTGTTAGACCAATAACAAAATTTTTATTCCCGGATATACCGCATGACCACCCCGCAATGGCTTCTATGATAATGAATATTTCAGCAAATATGTTAGGACTTGGTAATGCTGCAACTCCTTTCGGCCTAAAGGCAATGGATGAATTGGAAAAGATAAATCCTGAAAAGGGAACAGCGTCAAATGCAATGATAACATTTCTTGCTGTTAATACTGCAGGGCTAACACTAATCCCGGCTACTGCAATTGCTGTAAGAGCCGCAGCCGGAAGCAGTAATCCCACTATTATAATAGGTACTTCAATATTTGGAGCTGGGTGCTCTACAATTGCCGGGGTAGTATCTGCAAAAGTATTGGAAAAGTTTCCAATGAATTTTAGCAGCTTAATGAAATACGTAACATCAAAGTGGAAAATGGTAATATCAATTTTTTCAATTGCATTACTTATCATTTTAACATTTGTGAGCGGTTCGTTGTCAAAAATTTTTGTAAATGCTGATTCAGTTAAAGTTGTGATTGAGATTATTTCATCTTTAGCCATTCCATTAATTATTATATCCTTCGTTCTATTTGGTTTTATTAAGAAAGTAAAAATATATGAAGCGTTTGTTGAAGGAGCTAAAGAAGGCTTTAATGTTGCTCTCAAAATAATTCCTTTTTTAGTTGCTATGCTTGTAGCAATTGGAATTTTTAGGGCTGGTGGCGCTATGGATTTTTTAATTTTGGTATTGTCTCCAATAACAAATTTAATTGGTTTTCCTGCAGAAGCTTTACCAATGGCATTAATGCGCCCGTTATCCGGGAGCGGCTCTTTGGGTATTATGTCTGAAATGATTTCCAAGCATGGGCCTGATTCGTTTATTGGTATATTGGTTTCGACTATTATGGGAAGTACTGAAACCACATTTTATGTCCTTGCTTTATATTTTGGCTCTATAAATATTAAAAAAACACGTCACGCAGTTGCTGTTGGTCTTATTGCCGATGTTGCCGGAATTCTTGGTGCATTATTTATTGTAAGACTTTTATTCGGGAGCTTATGAAGGTATTTATAACAAGAAAGCTTATCGGAAATGCAGAGAAGCTTTTACTTGCAAAAGGATTTCATGTAAAAGTTTTTAATGAAGACAGGACAATTACACGCGAAGAATTCTTGTCGGAAGCAAAAGATTCTGATGCATTAATATCTTTATTAACCGAGAAAATTGATAAAGATATAATTGACAATCTGGCAAATTGTAAAATAATTGCTAATTGCGCTGTTGGCTATAATAACATTGATGTTGAATATGCGAAGAAGAAAAATATTGTTGTAACGAACACTCCTGAAATTCTTACTGATGCCACTGCCGACCTGACTGTAGCTCTTATTCTGGCATGTGCAAGAAGATTACACGAAGGTGAATTGATGATACGTTCAAATCAATTTACAGGGTGGAAACCGCAGATGCTTCTTGGTCTTGAAATGAAAAATAAAACAATAGGAATTATAGGTGCTGGAAGAATTGGCTTTGCTGTTGCAAAACGTCTTAAAGCATTTGACACCAAAATTATTTATTTCGATAAAATCAAAAACCAAATGCTGGAAAAACAGTTGAAGGCTAGAAAAGTATCATTAAATTTACTTCTTAAGAAAGCTGATTTTATTTCAGTTCATCTTTCACTTTCCGGAGTAACACATCATATATTAAACGGGACGAATTTAAATTTGTTGAAACCAACAGCAGTTATTGTAAATACATCCCGGGGCGAAGTTATACACGAACCGGTTTTGATTAATCTATTAAAACAAAAAAAAATATTTGCAGCGGGGCTTGATGTTTATGAGGGCGAACCAAATATTAATCCGGATCTTTTATCATTGGAAAACGTATTTCTATTGCCTCATATTGGAAGTGCTACAGTCGAAACCCGTTCTGCAATGGCAGAACTTTGTGCAAAAAATGTTATAAGGGTGTTAAGCGGCAGGAAAGCACTTACTCCAGTATTATAATTGAATGTCTACCCTTTAATATTTATTTTGTATTCAGAATAAAAACGAAAATTCATATGCGCATAGGAATTCCAAAAGAGACTTTTAAAGGTGAAAGAAGAATTTCATTGGCTCCTGCCGGTGTTGATACTCTTGTTAAAGCGGGGCATTCTATTTTTATTGAAAGAGGGGCGGGTATTGAAAGTCATTTTACAGATGAAGGGTTTCAGAAACTTGGCGCCAATATAGTTTACACTGCCGAGGAAGTTTATCAGCGTGCTGAAATGATTGTGAAAATCGCTCCATTAGCTGAAAGTGAAGTTGAATTATTGCAGGATGAACAAATTGTTTTTTCTTTTCTTCATCTCGCAATTAGCAGAAAAAACATTGTTGAAAAACTTTTAACGAAAAAGATAACCGGAATTGCTTATGAATTAATTGAAAAGGATGATTATCTTCCGATCCAGCAGTCAATGAGCGAGATTGCAGGTCAGCTCGCCGTTCAAGCTGGTGAAAGATTTCTTGGAAGTGATTATCCAAACAGCCGTGGAATTCTGATGGGAGGAATTACAGGGGTTTCTCCGGCGGCTGTCGTTATTTTAGGTGCCGGTACTGTTGGTTTTAATGCAGCCAGGGCAGCTTATGCAAGAGGTGCGCATGTTATTGTTCTTGATCATGATTTAAAAAAGTTAAAAAGAATCAGTACCGATATTTCAAGAAATATTACAACTGTGGCTTCAAATCCATACACAATTGCAAGAGGAGCAAAGTTTGCTGACTTGTTAATTGGTGCTGTACAGTTGAAAGCTGAAAAGACTCCTCATTTAGTTTCTGAAGAAGTTATTAAAACTATGAAAGCCGGAGCTGTTATTGTTGATGTATCAATCGACCAAGGGGGATGTGTTGAAACTAGCAGACCCACTTCTATTTCCGATCCGGTTTATACAATGCATAATATTATTCACTATTGCGTCCCAAATATTCCTGCTCTTGTCTCCAGGACGGCTACATATGGTTTAACAAATGCTTCTTTAGAATATATTTTGGATATTGCAGATAACGGTTTATCAAGTGCGCTGATTGGAAATGCTGGTCTTTCTAAAGGTGTTTGTGTTTATAATGGATTTTGTTCAAATGAAAATATTGCTGAAGCGTTAAACCTGGAGTACAAACGTCTTCACATTTTTTCAACTAACTGAGAATTAAATGACAGTAGACGATATAAAAATTGCTAAACCGTCAAATGCTCCTTGGGTTAAGAGATACAACTCCCGGGTTGTAACAGCGGAAGAGGCAGTTAAAGTAATTAAATCCAGGGATAAAATTATTGTGCAGCCTGGGTGTGCAGCACCTTTGGATTTGATTAACGCAATGGTTCAAAGAAAAGATGAACTTGAAGGTGTCGAAATATATCATATACTGGTTGTTGGCAATTTACCTTATACCGAGCCCGGTATGGAAAAGCATTTCCGGCATAAAGCTTTTTTTATTGGGGCAAATGCACGTACAGCTATAAATGAAGGAAGGGCTGAGTTCATTCCAATCTTTCTTTCTGAAACTACAATGCTTTTTAAACGCGGTGTTATTCAGGCTGATGTTGCTTTAACTCACGTTTCTCCTCCTGATGAACATGGATTTTGCAGTTTTGGTATTGATGTTGGTAATATCAAAACCCCTGCTGAAAAAGCTAAGTGTGTTATTGCACAGGTAAACAGGCAAATGCCTCGGGGACTCGGAAACAGCTTTATCCATGTTAATAAAATTGATTATATAGTTGAAGTTGATGAACCGTTACAGGAATTGCCGCAAGTAGATCCGGATGCTACACCTGAAATGATTGAAATTTTTGATAAAATAGGTATGCACATTGCCAATCTGATCGAAGACGGTTCTACTTTGCAAATGGGAATTGGCGCCATTCCGGATGCTGTGCTCAAATATTTGCACGATAAAAATGACCTTGGTGTACATACAGAAATGTTTTCAGATGGATTGGTTTCTCTTGTTGAAGAAGGGGTTGTGAATGGCGAAAAGAAAACTCTTCATCCCGGTAAAATAATTGCAGGGTTTGTGCTTGGTACTAAACGTTCTTATAACTTTATAGATAACAATCCAATTTTTGAATTTCACCCTCAAGAGTATGTTAACAATCCTTTTTTAATTTCGCAAAACAACAAAATGATTGCAATCAACTCTGCAATCGAAATTGATCTTACAGGGCAGGTTTGTGCTGATTCAATTGGAACTAAATTTTTCAGCGGTATAGGCGGGCAGGTAGATTTTGTAAGAGGCGCTGCACATTCCGAAGGCGGAAAACCGATTATTGCTTTGCCAGCAGCAACTAAGGATATGAAATTTTCTAAAATTGTTTCAACTCTTAAACCCGGGGCTGGTGTAGTTACAACTCGTGGAGATGTACATTACGTTGTAACTGAGTATGGGGCTGTTAATTTATTTGGTAAAACAGTACAAGAGAGGGTGCGTGCTTTAATTGAAATTGCTCATCCGGTTTTTAGAGATGAATTAACAGATTTTGCAAAAAAAACTTATCACATTTAGGTGCACTATTATATGATTGCAGTTATTGGTGATGTTCACGGCTGTTATTATACTTTAGTTGAATTGTATAATAAAATTTTACTTGCCTATCCCGGTATTAATGTTTATACAGTTGGCGATTTTGTTGATAGGGGAAATAATAGTTATGAAGTTATGGAGTTTATTCTTGAAAACAAGATTTCTTTTACACCCGGTAATCATGACTATATGTTCTACCATTTTTTTAAGGACCCTCAAAGTGTTTTTGCCCGGTCATGGTTTTTTAATGGAAATGAATCAACTTTAATTTCTTATGAAAACCGCGAGACAGAAATGTTTAAACATATAGATGCAATTAAAAAAGCACCTCTGTATTACAATCTGCCGGATTGTTTTATATCCCATGCAGGTATCTCTTATCAATATGAAAAATATTTACCACCTGATTATAAAGACAACCTCGACATATTGGATTCATTCATAACAAATGATTTACGCAGTGACAGGGGAATCTTGTGGACCCGTGATCCATTATTGAATCTTGGAAAACTTCAGGTTGTTGGGCATACTACTAAAAGTGAAATTACTCTTGTTGAAGACTCCAATTCTGTTTATATAGACACAGGAGTTTTTTTAGGCAATAAATTGAGCGCAGTAATTGTTCATGAAAATAGCATTATTGAAACTATTGAAGAAAAAGCTCATTTAGATGATATTATTAAATAGCCTGTAAATTTGCCCATTTTTTAAATATTTTTTATGATATAAATATATTTGCACTATGATGAAAGTAAAAATTGAATTGCTTTATATCTTTTTTTTAACAAACTTTGTATAAGATAATTAAGGAGGTATTATAGAGATTTTCTACGTTGTCTAATTTTCTGAGAGTATAACATTTCTTCAATATTCCAAAATAAATTAAAGCTGGGACTCAAGATTATTTTGATTCCCATTTTTGTTGTATTTTTTTCAGTTATTCTTGGTCTCAAGTCTCAAGGTTATTCCGCTACGAACAAACTGATTTTATTTGACGCTTGCTTCGATTATGTTTCCTTTAAGAATAAAACTCGTGAACCGGTCCAATATAATTCTGATTCTTATGAAAAGGAAAAAGATCAGCTATTTGATCTTTCAAAATTTTTACCCTCTGTTCCGGATTCCCTGGTAAAAGAAAAAAAAGCTATTCATCCGGATTCTTTAAAACAAAAGACTTCTGCTAATTCTGATTCTCTTGCAAATATTAGAAAAGCATACATTGCCGATTCAGTTCAAAAAGCAAAAAAAGCATTTGTTGCCGATTCAGTTCAAAAGGCAAAAAAAGCGTTTGTTACCGATTCAGTTCAAAAAGCAAAAAATGCGTTTGTTGCCGATTCAATTCAAAAATCAAAACGAATTTTTATTGCCGATTCATTGGCAAAATCTCAAAAACCACTCGTTCCGGTTTTAAAATTATCTAAGGCTGATTCGTTAAAGCTGATTGTTAGGCAGGATTCATTAAGACGCATTGAAATTCAATCTAAAGATTCCACCGCTCGTATAAAATATTTCCATTTTCATAGGGAAGATTATCCGGCTATTCAATTCAGATTAAAAAAACCGTCAAGCTTTTTTGCTGCTCCTTCTCCGGCATTTACTAACAGAACAATAAGAATTGATTCAACAGGTAAAAAAGTAACAATTTCAGAAACACTTGGTGGAATGCAAATTAAAGAGCCTATTGAAATGTCGTTAGATGATTATGTCAAGCAGCGTTTGAATTCTGTTAATCGTGATGTTTGGGAGAAGCAAGGATATGAGTATAAAGTTAAGGAAGGCAAAAAAGATTTAAGTCAGCTTATAACTGACCTTACAAATATTGAGATTCCTCTTCCGAGCACACCTTTGCTAAGTATATTTGGCCCGCCAAAAATAAATTTGCACATCAACGGTCAGGTTGATATTCATGGCGCATGGAGAAGTGAAACTACCACCGGTGTTACTACATCTGCATTAGGGAACACTACTAATGAACCGGATTTTAAACAACAGGTACAAATTAACCTTGCAGGAACAATTGGTGATAAGCTTAATATTAGTGCAGACTGGAATACCGAACGCCAATTTCAGTACGAGAACCAATTAAAAATAAAATATTCCGGATATGAAGATGAAATTATTCAAAGCATAGAAGCCGGTAATGTTTCATTACAAACTTCCCCTTTGGTCGGAGGAAGTGAAGCCCTGTTTGGAGTTAAAGCTTTATTAAAGATGGGACCCTTTAGCTTAACAGCACTGGCTTCTCAAAAGAAAAGTGAAATTCAGGAGGTCGCTGTTAGCGGCGGTGCAAAATCTCAGCCTTTTGAAGTTCATGCATTCAACTATTCACAAAATCATTATTTCATTGATTCTGTTTATGCTGATCCGGATCAGCACATCTTTAGTGATTATTATAATAATCCAACTCCTAAATATCCACCGGCATTATTAGTTAAAGAACTACAAGTATGGAAAACTATCACCGGACTTTTTAATCCTAACGAAAGAAAAGCAAATGCTTATATCAATTTAGCCAAAAGAAGTGACGGCAATATTTATAGCGATGCACTGCATGACAGCACAACTAATTCAACAATTAATGGCATTCAGATAATAAATAATAGATTTGTTTTATTACAGGAAGGTGTTGATTACACTTACCATCCTGAAACCGGGTTTATTAGTTTTAGAACACAAATTCAAGATCAGGATGCTATTGCTGTGGCATATAGAATTGATGGAGGCGGTGATCCTAATGTTTATTGCGGTGAGTTTATTCGGGATTTGCAAAATAAACCTTTTACAAGGCTTGTTTTAAAATTAATAAAGCCTCCAAATCTTCAACCTCAATACAAACAGGCATGGAAACTGCAGCTTAGAAATATTTATCCCATTGGAGGCCGTTCTGTTAAGGAAGATGGTTTTACATTAGATATTAAATATATAACTCCGGGTTCAGAACCACTGAATACATTTAACAATGTAAGACTTATACAGGCATTTGGACTAGATAAAACTGATAAAAGTAAAACCGGTGGACCGGATGGCCTTTTTGATTTTTTTGCCAACCTGACTATAATACCTGAAACAGGAGAAATTATTTTTCCGGTTCTTCAGCCATTTGGTAGAGATTTTCCAAGATTGCTCCCGGATTCGTTAAAATATCAAGCTGTTTATGATACAACCGTTACGTTTGCCCAGCAGGACCGTTCAAAAGATAGATTTATCTTGACAGGAAACTATTCTGCAGCAGTATCTTCGGTTTACAATATAGGTTTCAACGTTGTTGAAAATTCGGTTAAAGTTTTTCTTGATGGTAATCCGCAAAAAGAAAATATTGATTTTACTGTTGATTACAACTTAGGGCAGATAGTAATTAAAAATGATAAAGCTCTTATGCCGAATGCAAATTTAAAAATCACGTATGAGCAAAATGATTTATTCCAGCTTGCATCTAAAACATTAATTGGGTTAAGGGGTTTATTAGAATTCAATAGGGAAACTACACTTGGTTTTTCTTTCTTGAATTTGAACCAGCAAACATTGAGTGACAAAGTTAGAATTGGGGAAGAACCATTAAACAATTCTATTTATGGACTTGATTTTAAAACAAATATAAATCTACCCTTTATTACAAAAGCTTTAGATAAAGTTATATCTACAAGTACTCCGTCAAGTTTAAATGTAACTGGAGAATTTGCATATATTAATCCTGATCCGAATACAAAAAAGAGTACTATACCAAGTGATAATGGAAATAGTGTTGCTTACATTGATGACTTTGAGGGAGCTAAAAGAATTATTCCGCTTGGTATGGCATATGCTTCATGGCATGATATAAGTGTTCCTGAAAATCTTCCATATATCAGTACTCTTGATAAGTTACCTACTGGCAATAACGATGCACAAATGAACTACAAGGCAAAAACTTTTTGGTACAATATTACTCCCCCTAATGTTTTTATTAAAGATATATATGGTAATAGAAAACAAGCCGCACCTGATGCCCAGCAGATAACTACCCTGGATTTGGATTTTATTCCAACCCAAAAAGGGTTTTACAATTGGTTCCCTAATATGAGTGATCCCAAAAAGAATTGGGGTGGTATAATGAAAGTTCTTTCTTCAACAGCCAATAATCTTATTGAAGAAAATATAGGGTTTATAGAATTCTGGGTTAATATTCCCAAAGCTCCAAAAGGTTTAAAGCTTAATATTGATCTTGGTCAGATAAGTGAAGATGTAATTCCTAATGGCAAACTGGATACTGAAGATAAAAATGGAAATGGTTTGCTGGTTGATGGCGCGGATTTA
Source organism: Melioribacter sp. (assembly GCA_003155655.1). Lineage (GTDB taxonomy): Bacteria > Bacteroidota > Ignavibacteria > Ignavibacteriales > Melioribacteraceae > Fen-1258. The sequence goes on along the minus strand of PMDS01000124.1, from coordinate 9,312 downwards.
GGGCTTGATGGATTACCAGATTTGCAGGAACCCGGTTATGATCCTGTATCAAATCCGGATCCTAGCGGCGATGATTATTCTTTTAATCTTAGCAGTGGTGATTACTCTCATGTTAATGGAACAGAAGGTAATGGTGTCTCAATAGATCAAGGCAGAATTCCGGATTCTGAAGATTTAAATGGTAATTACACTTTAGATCAAGTTAATAGTTATTACCATTATGTAGTGCCAATGGATACAAATAGGGCTGTCAATAAATTTGTTCAGGGCGGCGGTGATAATGCCGGGTGGTATCTTATTCGTGTTCCTTTAAAAGATTTTGTTGAAACAGTTGGTAGTCCAAGTTTTTCTGTTGTTGAGTTTATAAGATTCTGGATTTCAGGTGTAACAGAGGAGGTACATTTACGTTTTGCTGAAATGAATTTAGTGGGCAATCAATGGCAAAAAGTTCTAACACCAACTGTTACAACAGACGATACTGTCTTAGCTGTCTCAACTATAAACCTGGAAGACAATCCGGAATATTCCTCTCCTCCGGGGGTTTTCCGTGAGCAGGATCGGACAAATCCGCAATACACTATTTTTAAGAATGAGCAGTCATTAAATCTTAAGATTACAAATCTTGTTGATGGGGATAAAAGAGAGATTGTTCGTTACCTTACTCGTCCATTGGATGTATTTAACTATAAAGAGATGAAACTTTTTATTCATGGTGATGAAAATAATGGACATGGATCAGTTTCCTATTATGACTCGACAAATCAAGTAAATTATGGATCAGAAGTTTATTTACGGTTTGGCTCAGACTCTTTAAACTTTTATGAATACAAGCAGCCCGTGAGAGCAGGTTGGAATGAAGTAAGCATGGTATTTTCCGAACTCACTGCAATAAAAATAAAACGGGATAGTCTTGCAGCTACTAAATCTATTTTAACTGTAGCTGTTCCGGGTAAAGCAGGACACACTTATGGTGTACTGGGAAATCCAACTCTTACAAGCATTTCGTACTTTACAATAGGAATTATAAATCCACGCGATAAAGGTACTCCTCATGAATCTGTTTCCGGCACTGTCTGGGTAGATGAACTGCGTGTTATTGAAGCTGAGCAAACACCCGGCTTTGCTTACAGCGTTACTGCAGCGTTGCAGTTAGCTGATTTAATGAGAGTGAGTTTTAATTTAAGCCGGAAGAATCCATATTTTCATCTTTTAAATGAAAGGTTTGGGAACAGAGAGGATAATAAGAGTTGGGGAGTCTCAGTAGATTTTGATTTATTAAAAGTTCTTCCGGTGAATTTACCTGGCAGTAATATTAGAATTGGTTATTCACGAACCGAGCAGTATTCTAATCCGCTATATATTCCGGGAACTGATATAAAAATTTCTGATGCACAGGATCAGGTAAGATCAAATAAAACATTAAATACTCAACAAATTGCAGATTCTGTAGCAGCGTTGGTAAAAAATGCTGAAACAGCAAGCATTTCCGAAACATGGACGCTTTCAAATTTCCGGATAAAAATTCCATCGGATGTATGGTATATAAGAGATACATTTAACAATCTTGTCTTTGGATTTAATTATAATAAGTCAACTGGTAATTCGCCTACTATTTCTACTAATGAAGCGTGGATATGGAATGCTTCCGCTAATTATTCTGTAAATCTTAGTCATGATTTATTTTTCAAACCAGCAAATATCCCAATTATTGGAAGCATATTCGATTTTTTAAGTGACTATAAGGATATGAAGATTTATTATGCACCTCAATCCATCACATCATCTTTTACAGCAACCAGAAAAAGGGCTTTTTCGGTTAATAGAGGAACATTAGCACAGCCAATAGTTCAGCGCGATTTTACTGCTACAAGAGGTGCAGGATTAAGTTGGATTGTGACAGAAGGGGGTTTTTTAAACTTATCTGTCAATTATAATTTTGATGTCCAATCGACATTGGCTTATTTGTTGGCAGATAGCCTTCACGAATTTTCAGAAGGACAAATATGGCGTTCAATTTTTGGCGGGGCTATGTTTGGTAAAGATTATAATTTCAAACAGACGTTGGATATTAAAACAAATCCTAAGCTGCCTAATGTTTGGGATATTAACCGGTATATTGTTTTGAATGGTGATTATAATGTTTCATATAGCTGGCAAAATAATTTTCAGCAGGTGGAACTTGGAAGGAGTGCCGGTTATAACAACAGGTTTACTTTTGGATTGTTAGTTAGAGTAAAACCAATATTTGCCCCTTTATTCAGCGAACAAACTGCTGCACCTGCATCTCAGCCTCAGCCGGCTCCAAATAGAGTGGAAAGTGGAAGAACAAGACCAAGGCAAAACGTTGGAAATGAAAACCAGCAGCAAAATTTACCACAGACTACAAATGCTGAGAAGGGCAAAGCAACGTCGCATGCAGATTCACTTGCTTCGAAACAAGAAATTAAAGGAAATATCGCACCAAAAGATTCTGTTGCAGGGCAAAACCTTCTTAAGGTTTCATTAGAATATTTAAAATTAGGTTTAAAATATATTTTCTTTGATTATGACCAGGTATCATTAAATTTTGCGCAGTCAAGTACATACTCAGGAGGGGGGTTAATTGGTGAAGGTACAGGTTTAAATAATTTCTTTGGTATTATTCAAAGCTCTTCAAAAGGTCCAAACAGATCATTCATGTTAGGTTTGTCTAACGATCTTGGTCCAAGAGTTCCAAATGGTAATATAACTGACGCATTCTCTCAAAAGAATGATATAGATTTTAAAACAACCCGCCCTCTTTGGGATGGCGCTACAATAGATTTATCCTGGAAAGTTGGTTGGGGAGTAAATAATACCATGTCATTTTCAACAGATTCACTTGGACAGGTAACTATTACGAACCCTCAATCAACGGGAACTCTGGAACGTTCGTTTTTAAGCTTTCCATCTACTTCTATTTTTTCAGTTCTTGGAACAGGATTGAACAAAGTTCATGATTTATATGATCCAAGCGCCCCGGACCCGAATGCAAGTTTATCTAATGCTTTTACAAAAGGATTTGAGGCTTTTTCTTTTATTTCTAAAATTCCTTTTATATCAAGCATCGCAAGGTATCTTCCTAGACCAAACTGGAATTTTACGTGGAATGGTTTAGAGAGAATTTCTTTTTTAAATTTTGCTTCGCGTGTTTCAGTTACTCATTCGTACATTTCTACATACAGTGAAGGATGGATGATAATACCGGGCGGCGAACAGCAAATGCAATCGCAAAGGGTCGATTATGGATTCCAGCCATTATTTGGTTTAACAATGGGCTTTGATAAATTTTTTGGTGGGACTTTCCAGAGCCAGTTTCGTTACGGTATCAGGTCATCATTCAGTCTTGGAGTTTCAACCCAAAATATTACCGAGTCATATAACCGCGATGTTAGCTTTACAGCAAGCTTTTTGAAAAATGGTTTTGAACTTCCACTTTTTGGATTACAATTAAAAAATGATCTTGAAATTTCACTTTCTTATACTAATACAAAAACTTCAAGCGTAATTTATGATATGAATGTTTATACAACTGATGGCGTTCCGCTTGAAGGTAAAACATCTACTACTATTGAACCAAGAATCAAGTACGTAATGAGTTCACGCGTTACACTCACAATCTTTTACAGAAGAACATCAATTGAACCTGAAGGGGCCTCAAGAATTCCACCAACTACTACCAATGAAGCCGGTGTTGATGTTAGAATTACTGTTCAATAAATTTTAAGGAAGATAATTCTATATATGAAAAAAAATAAAATTCTTTGGGTCGATGATGAAATCGAGCTTTTACGTTCTCACATTATTTTTTTGAACGAAAAAGGCTATGACGTCGATACTGTTACAAATGGAGAAGATGCTGTACTTGAAGTTAAAAATAAGCAGTTTGATTTAATATTTCTTGATGAGATGATGGCTGGCATTGGAGGACTCGAGACTCTATCATTAATAAAAGAATTCAAACCGGATATACCTGTTGTTATGATTACAAAGAGTGAGGAAGAATCTTTGATGCATGACGCAATTGGCAGCAAGATTAGTGATTACCTTATTAAACCGGTTTTGCCTTCACAAGTATTAATGGTATGTAAAAAAATTCTTGAACGCCAAAAAATTTCCGGCGAGTATGTTGCAAAAGATTATCTCAATGATTTTAATGAGATATCAAAGCAGCTTCTATTGAATCCCCATCACGAAGACTGGATTGATATTTATTTAAAACTTACTAATTGGGATATGGAACTTGATATTCACCCCGAAGTTGATTTAAGGCAGACACTTGTAGAACAGCGTAAAGAGTGCAACCAGGAATTCTCGAAATATGTTGAGAAAAATTACAAAAGCTGGATTGATTCGGTTGGAAGTGATGAAAGTCCGGTACTTACTACACAAATAACTGAGAAATACGTTCTTCCACTTGTTACCAAATCAAAAGGGCCTGTATTTTATTTTGTTATTGACTGCTTGCGTCTGGATCAGTGGCTTGTGATGGAAAAATATTTAAGCAGCTTGTTTAATATTAAAAAAGATTATTATTATTCAATTTTGCCTACGGCAACTCCTTACTCTCGTAATGCATTATTTGCCGGATTATTCCCGTCTGAAATTGAAAAGTATTATCCTGATCTATGGACATCTTCTAATGATGACGAAAACAGCATGAATAAATATGAAAAAGAACTGTTGCAGAATCTTCTCAATCGAAAAAGAATTTCGCTTAATAATGAATTGAAATACATTAAAATAATTGATCCCGATGTCGGACGTTCATTTGAGCAAAATGTTCTTTCACATAAGAAAACACATTTTATAGCTGTTGTAGTTAATTTTCTGGATATGATTGCTCACGGGCGTTCAGATTCAGCCATTCTTAAAGAAATAGCTCCTGATGAATCAGCATATCGTTCATTAACTAACAGTTGGTTCCGCCATTCGTCATTGCTAAATACTTTAAAGCAAATTGCAACTATTCCAAACGCTAAAGTAGTTGTTACAACAGATCATGGAAGTATAAGAACATTACGCGGCGCTAAAGTGCTTGGAGATAAAGAAGCTTCACCGAATTTACGTTTCAAGTTCGGAAGAAATTTAAAAGTTGATGATAAACATGCAGTCTTTATTAAAAATCCTCTTGATTACAAATTACCAAAAAGAGGTGTTACTATTAATTATATTATAGCTAAAGAAGATTATTATTTTGTCTATCCAACAGATTACCATAAGTATTTGAGCCATTATAAGGATAGTTTCCAACATGGAGGAATCTCGATGGAAGAGATGATTCTGCCTGTTATTACAATGGATAGCAAAGGCTGATGAATTTTCCTCTTAATATTGTTGTAAATTCTGAAGAAGAAACAATAAATCTGGCAAAAAACTTCGCAGCCTTATTGAATGCAGGCGATATAGTTCTTTTAAATGGAGACCTTGGAACAGGTAAAACATTTTTCGTTAAAAACATTTGCGCCATATTTGGAATTGAAAATGTTTCCAGTCCTAGTTTTACGCTTGTAAATGAATATAAAAACGGTAAAAAAATCTTTCATTTAGATTTTTATAGAATTAAAAAAGTTGAAGAACTTTATGATATTGGTATAGATGAGTACCTGGGTGATAATGAAGCGATAGTATTTATAGAATGGTCTGATCTTTATAAAGAAGTTGTGCCGAAGCACAGATATAAAATAAATCTCAAATATGTGAATAATTCATCGAGAGAGATTAGTATATTAAAAAATGAATAGTCATTTACCAATTCTAGCAGTAGAAACAAGCGGAGAGCTATGCAGTGTTTCTGTTTTGCTTGACGAAAATAATTTTGTTGAGCTTAATTATTTACAGAAACATATTCATTCTCAAAAATTGTTTGATATGATTGATTCGATTCTTAAAATTTCTAATATTGAACTAAAACAGTTACATTCAATTGCAGTTTCTATAGGACCCGGATCATTTACAGGATTAAGGATTGGTCTTGCAGCGGTAAAAGGAATTGCGTTTGGTGCAGATCTGCCGATAATTCCTGTTCCAACACTTGAGGCAGCTGCGTTCCATATATCCGGATATTTATTGGTAAATACAAAATTCTCTCTTGTATACAGCGCAAGTAATGATGATTTCTATTTTACAAAGTATATTAAAAAAGAAGATAATGTTGAAATATTACAAAATTTGCAATTAATTGATTTAAAAATGCTTGAAAACTTGTATAATGAGAATGAATTTATTTACGGAAATGTTAAAAACGACAAAATACTTAGAACTGAAATAGAACTTACTGCTTCAAAAATAGGAAGATGGGCTTATTTATTTGGAAATGATTTATTAACTTTTAACTATGATTATCTTGAACCCAATTATTTTAAAAAATTTATAGCAAAGGTGAAACAATGAAAAAATCTGCACTGTTTTTAGTATTCTGTTTTGTATCAATTTCGTGCGCTCAAATCGCTTCTCCCAAAATCAACGCTAAGGAAACTCATTTTGATTTTGGGACAATTACTGAAGGTTCAATTGTTAAACATAATTATGAAATAGAAAACGTCGGTGATTCAGAATTGAAAATTAGCCAGGTTAGAGCTTCGTGCGGGTGTACGGCGGCACAACCTGCCAAAAATGAATTGAAACCCGGTGAAAAAACCGAAATCCAGGTTGAATTTGATTCGGCCAATAGATTAGGTCAGCAGGATAAGTATGTTTTTGTAATGTCTAATGACCCTGTTTCGCCTGAATTAAAATTATCTTTTACTACTATTGTGGTGGATAGAAACACTGCATTGCCAAAAGATACGAAATTCCCAAAATTGAAATTGAGTATGATGCAGCATGATTTTGGAAAAGTTGAAGAAGGAAAAATTGTTAAAGCAACTATAAGCTTTAAGAATACAGGAAATGATGTTTTAACAATAAGTGATGTTAAGACTTCCTGCGGATGTACCGCTGCATTATTAAGCAGTAAAACTCTTAAACCGGGTGAAACTGGAAGTGTTAAAATTGAACTTGACACCACTGGTCGTGATGGTGAACTAACCCGTACTGTTACTCTTTATTCTAATGATCCTAAAGAACCTAACCAAACAATAACTTTATTTGTTAATATTCTAAAGAGAAAATCTTAATGGGCTGGTTTACTAGAAAGAAAGAAAATATATCCCGCGATAGCAAAAAGACAGATATTCCCGATGGGCAATGGGCTAAATGTGAAGATTGCGGCGAGATTATACATAATAAACAGTTGGAGGTCAGTGTTTGGTGCTGTCCTAAATGCAACTTCCATTTTAGGATAGGCAGCGATCAGTATATATCAATTTTATTTGATAAAGGTTCGTTCAAAGAACTTGATAAAAAAATGAAGTCCGGTGACCCTTTAGGATTCACTGATACAAAAAAATATTCCGAAAGAATTACTGCAACTATAAAAAAATCCGGGTTGAATGATGCCGTCAAAACAGGAACAGGAAAAATTGACGGTAAAAAAGTTGCGTTTGCATGTATGGATTTTAATTTCATTGGCGGCAGTATGGGCTCGGTTGTAGGTGAAAAAATTGCCAGGGCAATTGATGCAGCTTATGAGGAAAAAATGCCAATGATAATTGTAAGTCAAAGCGGTGGCGCTAGAATGATGGAAGGCGCTTTGTCTTTAATGCAAATGGCAAAAACAAGTTCCCGTCTTGCAAGGCATGCCGAAGCAAAACTTCCATATATCTCGGTACTAACAGATCCTACAACAGGCGGAGTAACAGCTAGTTATGCAATGCTTGGCGATATTATTATTGCAGAGCCAAAGGCGCTGATTGGTTTTGCAGGTCCAAGAGTTATTAAGCAAACTATAGGGAAAGATCTGCCTGATGGATTTCAAAGATCTGAATTCCAGGCAGAAAATGGATTTGTTGATTTTATAGTTCAGCGAAAGCAGTTGAAAGAAAAATTATCTTTGATCATTGATTATTTACATAGCTAGATAATTTTTTCGATTGATATATTCATTATTAATGATGGGGCATTAAATCACCCGGGAGCGGTTGAAAAATAATTGCACTATAAAATTAAAAATTTCAATTTAAGTTTTTTTTCCTTCTCGTTATTTTTAATATAGATTTCTAGATATTCATAATATCGGGTATTGAGTATTTTTTTAATATAAATTCAATTATTGCTTCGCTTCATTAATAAATCAGAGTATTAAAGCGTATAAATTATTTTGTCTTTAGATAGTTAGCATATATCAAAACCTCATGTTATTTAGAACAACGTGGGCAAATTAGTGGGTCACTTATAATATAATTTATTGGTGAGAGTAACTAAAATGAAAAAATACTTGATTATCTTTTTATTAAGCCTGTTTTCAAAATTGTTGTTAGGACAAGGGGAAGCTGCAGTCGGTATTCTAACGTTGCAGCCATCTCCATTTTTAAATGGGGCAGGCAGAATAGGGGCTGCTATTCCAACTGATGATGCCATTGGATTTTATTATAATCCCGCGCAACTTGGATATTTTTCGCGCGAGAACAATTTATCACTTTTTGTCATGCCTCAGAATGCAAAGTGGCTTCCAGGTCTAGCTCCTAATTTAACATTCCGATCTTTTGGAATGACAGCCGGGTATAATTTTAAAAAGGATGAAAAAAGTTTACCTTTATCTATAGGTATTGGATATTTACATAATAAAGTTAGTTATGGAGAATTCCTGTATTCAGGAGGCAAATATGAAAATTACGATTCATTTGATTGCTTTAGTGTTGGAGCCAGTTACGACTACTACCTACTTTTCAATTTGGGTGTTTCAATAAAACCATTTTACTCTAATCTTGGCTATGATCCCAATAATGGTTTAGGAGAAGCAAGAGGTACAGCTTTGGATTTTGGGGCAATGATTATAACACCTGTTTCAAAATTGTTGTTTAATGATGCAAAATATGTACTGGACAATGAATCATTTTTTAAACCAAAAGTTGATTTTTCGATTGGGTATTCTCTAACCAATTTAGGCAAGGAAATATATTACTTAGACCCTGCACAAAAGGATCCAATTTATAGAACTGCTAGATTAGGGTACACTATGGATTTTGGTCTGGATTTATACATAAATACTAAAAAGTTGAATGCACTTGAATATTCTTTTACCGCAGAAGCAGAAGATATTCTTATTAAACCTAGAACAGAAAATAGTGATTTTGAATATCAAGGACCTTTAGGTGATATTGAAATTGGAAAACATTTGCTGCTGTTACATGGAGATGAAAATGTAACCGTGCACAGAGGACATATACTTAACCCAGATTTGTCATTGGAACA